>CAKQMD010000015.1 GCA_934254925.1 uncultured Alphaproteobacteria bacterium | reverse complement strand
GATCTTGAAATAAGATTTTGAGGTAAAACAAAAAAGGAGGTCTTTACAGGCCTCCTTTTTTTATGTCGGAGAGGGGATTTATAAAAGAGAAATTTCTTCAATAATGCGTTCTATATTGGTTAAGTCCGCTTTCTCATGAGCTGTCTTTGACGACTTGGCCGCCTTTTGAAAATACAACAGCGAGAAAAGCCTGATGGAGTAGGTTAAGCCAAATGTACCGCTTTTGTTGTTTTCGATTAATTCAAATAAATGGTTTCTGGAGATTAATTCCCGTTGGCAAATGTCATCAATTGCCGCCCATTCTTTGGTGCATAACCGCATGGATGTTCTGCGGTTATTGATGTGAATTATTTTGTTTATAAATTTGCTCATTTATAAATTCTTATAATGATTGTAGAATTTGCTACCATGGATTGCCACAGTGAAATTTACTATACCATAACCGCGACAAAACGCAACCAAAAAATGAAAATGCTACCCCTGGCACTACGATTTTTATATAATTTGCCGATAACTCCATAATCTAACGAAATAAAATGATTGCACTCTGTTGTGAATAAAAAATCAATTTATAAGAGAATAATAGTCTTTAAATATCGAATCGGTTTTGGATTTATGTTTTTCTTACCCTTATAGCGAAAATTTTGTCAACTCTGCGCAACCAGAGTCTGAGTCTTGGTTTGAGGGCAAAAAAGTTTATTTTTTTTGATTTTTTTGCTTGCAATATCGGACTCAATATGTTACAAGGGCGTCACTATAGTTGTTTTGGTTAGTTTTTCTTCCAAAATAAAGATATAAAACATAACGCAGAGCCAAAGCTAGATTGGTTTTGCCGAGTTTAACATTTAAATGGCAATGATTGGCATGGCTGGTTTTTTGCCGTTTAGTTATAAGGTAACTGAAAAAAATGATGGAAACACAAAATATCAGAATTCGCCTCAAGGCTTTTGACCACCGTTTGCTTGATCTTTCGACCAAAGAGATCGTTCATACGGCCAAAAGAACCGGGGCCAATGTCAGAGGACCCATTCCTCTGCCGACCAGAATCGAGAAATTTACGGTGAACCGCTCGCCGCACGTGGATAAAAAATCTCGTGAGCAGTTTGAAATCCGGACTCACAAGAGACTTCTCGATATCGTAGATCCTACACCGCAGACTGTCGACGCTTTGATGAAGCTTGATCTGGCAGCTGGTGTGAATGTAGAAATTAAGTTATAAAATTAATGTTGGCTTGAAGCCTGGACTGCAAGTCAACCTATTAAGAAAAGGAAAAAATAATAATGCGTACGGGTCTAATCGCGAAAAAGCTTGGAATGTCCCGCATTTTCAAAGCCGACGGAACTCATGTTCCGGTAACGGTTTTGGGAGTTGAGGACCTGGAAGTCGTTGATGTCAGAACCAAAGAACGCGACGGTTATCTGGCTGTTCAGCTGGGAACCGGTGCGGTTAAGGTGAAGAACGTTTCCAAAGCTCTGAAAGGGCATTTTGCCAAAGCTAAGGTTGAGCCGAAAAAGAAATTGGGCGAGTTCAGAGTTTCTGAAGACTGCCTGCTTTCCGTCGGTGACAAATTATCTGTAGAACATTTTGTTCCCGGTCAGTATGTCGATGTTTGCGGAACTTCCATCGGTAAGGGTTTTGCCGGTGTTATGAAACGCCACAACTTCGCCGGACTGGAAGCTTCTCACGGTGTTTCAATTTCTCACCGTTCTCATGGTTCTACAGGACAAAGACAAGATCCCGGTAAGGTGTTTAAAGGCAAGAAAATGGCCGGCCATATGGGTGACGAGCGGGTTACCGTTCAAAATCTGGAAGTGGTCGCCGTCGATGTCAACAACAGCGTGATCATGGTTAAGGGTGCTGTTCCGGGAAGCGAAAACTCCTGGGTTCGGGTAACTGACGCCGTGAAGAAAGCCAGCGCCGTTTCGTTGCCGATGCCTGCCGGTTTGAAAAAAGTTGATGAACCTGTTGCAGTTAAAGCTGACGAAGTTGCAGCTGATAATGCATAAATTGAAGGAAAGTTGATATGAAACAGGACATCTTAAATTTAGATAACAAAAATGTCGGAAGCATTGAGCTTAATGACGCGATTTACGGTCTGGAAGTTCGTGCCGACATTTTGCACCGGGTTGTCAACTGGCAGTTGGCCAGACTGCAGTCCGGCAATCACAAAACCAAGGGACGTTCGGAAGTTGCCTTGACCCCGGCTAAGCCGTTTAAGCAGAAAGGCAGCGGCAATGCCCGTCAGGGTTCCCGTAAAGGAACGCAGTTCCGCAAGGGCGGTATCGTTTTTGGTCCGGTCGTTCGCGATCATTCGCACGAGTTGACCAAAAAATTCCGTAAGCTTGGTTTGAAGACCGCACTGTCTGCCAAAGCACAGTCCGGTAATCTGGTCGTTATTGATGAAGCTAAACTGTCGGCTCCCAAGACAAAGGATTTGCAAAGCAAATTGGCTGCCTGCGGTCTGACAAACTGCCTGATCATTGACGGTAAAGACGTAGATATTAACTTTGCACTGGCGTTGCGCAATATCGTCAATGTTGACGTTTTGCCGACGATCGGCGCCAACGTGTATGACATCTTGAGAAAAGACAAATTGGTGTTGACCAAAGATGCAGTTGATTGCTTGGAGGCTAGATTGAAATGAGTAAAGCGAAAAACAATATAACCGCAAAGATGTATGACACGCTTACCCGTCCGGTCATCACCGAGAAATCGATGGTTTCTTCCGAGGCCGGTAAGGTTACCTTTATGGTTCCTTTGTCTGCGACCAAAGACGATGTTAAAGCGGCTGTTGAAGCGATTTTTAACGTTAAGGTCAACAAAGTTAATACAATTCGTCAGCTCGGCAAGCAAAAACGCTTTAAGGGTTTTGTCGGTCAGCGTTCTGATTATAAGAAAGCTGTCGTTACCCTTGCCGAAGGCCAAAATATTGATGTTACAACAGGAATATAAGACATGGCATTGAAAACATATAAGCCCACATCTGCAGGTATTCGCCAATTGGTAATTGTCGATAGAAGCGAACTTTACAAAGGCGCTCCGGAGAAATCTCTGACTATCGGCCTGACCAAAACCGGCGGACGTGACAATTTCGGTCACGTTACCAGCCGCAGAATCGGTGGCGGTCATAAACGCAAATTGCGGATTATTGACTTCAGACGTAATAAATTTGACAGCGAGGCTACTGTCGAGAGAATCGAATATGATCCTAACCGTTCGGCATTTATTGCTTTGATCAGCTATGATGACGGCGAAAAGGCTTATATTTTGGCTCCGCAGAGACTGAAAGCCGGCGATAAGATTATTTCGGCCCAGAAAGCCGATATTAAGCCGGGTAACGCAATGCCCTTGAAGAACATGCCGGTCGGTACGATTATTCACAATGTCGAGCTGAGAGCGGGCAAAGGCGGCCAGTTGGTTCGTTCTGCCGGCTGTTATGCTCAATTGGTGGGTAAAGACGCCGGTTATGCCCAGCTGAAACTGAGCTCCGGCGAGCTCCGCGTGGTTCGTGAAGAATGCTTGGCGACTGTCGGTGCCGTTTCCAACCCGGACAACCAGAACAAGTCTTTGGGTAAGGCCGGCCGCAATCGTTGGCTCGGAAACCGTCCGGTTTCCCGCGGTGTGGCGATGAACCCGGTTGATCACCCGCACGGTGGTGGTGAAGGACGCACTTCCGGCGGCCGTCATCCGGTTACGCCATGGGGTAAGCCGACCAAGGGTTACAAGACTCGTACTAACAAGAAGACGGATCGGTTTATTATGCGGTCTCGTCATGAAAACAAAAAGAAATAAGGAGAAAAGCTAATGACACGTTCCGTTTGGAAAGGCCCTTTCGTTGATGGCTATCTTCTTAAGAAGGCTGAGAAAGCAAAATCTTCAACCCGTAATGAAGTGATTAAGATTTGGTCTCGTCGTTCGACCATGTTGCCGCAGTTTGTCGGTTTGACTTTTGGCGTTCACAACGGCCACAAATTCATTCCGGTCCTGGTTACCGAGGACATGGTTGGTCACAAGTTTGGTGAATTTGCTCCGACCCGTACTTTTTACGGCCACGCAGCAGATAAGAAAGCTAAGAGAGGTTAATTATGAGCAAAGCTAAAGATGCAAGAAGAGTAGAAGCAAATGAGGCGTTGGCCGTTTGCAATTCTATTCGCAGTTCTGCCCGTAAACTGAACCTGGTGGCACAATCTATTCGGGGAATGAGCGCTTCCAGCGCCGTTGCTGAACTTACCTTTTCTAAGAAGAGAATTGCCAAAGTGGCTTTGGGTGTTTTAAAGTCGGCTATTGCCAATGCTGAAAACAACCATCAGTTAAACATTGATAAGCTCTTTGTTAAAGAAGCTTATACCGGAAAAGGTTTGGTTATGAAACGTATGCACGCCAGAGGCCGTGGTAGAGGAGCAAGAGTTTTAAAACCTTTCTCCAATCTGACTATCATTGTTTCCGAGCGCAAGGAGTAAGTTAATGGGACAAAAAGTAAATCCTACAAGTCTTCGTTTAGGGGTTAACCGCACTTGGGACTCCCGCTGGTATGCAGATGAAAAATACGCTGACTATCTGCACGAGGATTTGAAAATTAAAGAATTCTTGAAAGAGAAACTGGCATTGGCCGGTGTGAGCAAAATCGTCATTGAACGTCCGGCAAAGAAAGCCCGCGTCACCATTCATTCGGCGCGTCCGGGTGTGGTGATCGGCAAGAAAGGCCAGGATATTGAGAATTTGCGTTCGGCGATTCAGAAGATGACGGCTTCGGAAGTTCAGTTGAACATTTTAGAAGTTCGCAAACCTGAATTGGATGCTCAGTTGGTTGCTGACAGCGTTGCTCAGCAGTTGGAACGCCGCGTGGCTTTCCGTCGTGCGATGAAACGGGTGATGCAGTCTGCTCTGCGCTTGGGCGCCGAAGGAATCAAGGTCAGCTGTTCGGGACGTTTGGGCGGTGCTGAAATTGCCCGTACCGAATATTACCGCGAAGGCCGCGTTCCTTTGCATACGCTGCGTGCAGACATTGACTACGCAACTTCTACGGCTCATACCACTTATGGGGCCTGCGGCGTAAAAGTCTGGATCTATAAGGGCGAAATCATGGCTCATGATCCGATGGCTCAGGACAAAAAGCTGGCTGAACAAAAGTAAAAGGTAAAAAATAATGTTAAGTCCAAAAAGATTAAAGTTCCGCAAGCAGCATAAGGGCCGTATTCACGGCCTGGCCAAAGGCGGTTCAGAATTGAGTTTCGGTTCGTATGGATTGAAGGCTCTGACTCCGGATCGGATTACGGCACGCCAGATTGAGGCTGCCCGTCGTGCGATCACCCGTGAAATGAAGAGAGCCGGAAGAGTATGGATCCGAATTTTCCCGGACGTTCCGGTGTCTGACAAACCGGCCGAAGTTCGTATGGGTAAAGGTAAAGGTTCCGTGGAATTCTGGGTAGCCAGAGTGAAACCGGGCCGCATTATGTTTGAAATCGAAGGTGTGGATGAAGAGACCGCTCGCCAGGCTTTTGCACTCGGCGCTGCCAAGCTCCCGGTAAAGAGCAAGTTCGTTAAACGCCTGAATTCTGATCGAGGAGAAGCATAATGGCAAAATTAAAAGATTTAAAAGCGATGAGTATTGACGAATTGGAAGCCAAATTGCTCGAAAACAAAAAAGAACAATTTAACCTTCGCATTCAACAATCTACTGGACAATTAGCAAATACTGCGTTAATAAGAAAAGTCCGTCGCGAAATAGCCAAAATCAACACGCTCATTTCCGAGCGCAAGAAGAATAGTTAGGAGAAAGACTATGCCTAAGAGAATTCTTCAAGGGGTTGTTGTTAGTGATAAACAGGATAAGACCGTTGTGGTCAGCGTTGAGCGCCAGGTCATGCATCCGGTTTATAAGAAAATCGTCAAGAAGAGCAAAAAATTTGCTGCTCATGATGAAAATAATCAGTTCAAAGTCGGCGATGTGGTCAGAATCGTAGAATCTGCCCCGATTTCCAAGACCAAAACCTGGACTGTAATCGTTGATAACGCCTAAGAGAAGGAATTAGAAAAATGATTCAGATGCAAACCACCCTCGATGTTGCCGACAATTCCGGCGCACGTCAGGTGCAGTGCATTAAAGTTCTTGGTGGTTCCAAGAGAATGCATGCCACAATCGGCGACGTGATTGTCGTGTCGATTAAGGACGCGATTCCCAAGGGTCGCGTTAAAAAAGGCGATGTTCACAAAGCCGTCATCGTTCGCACGGCTTCCGACATCAGACGTAAGGACGGATCCGTTATCCGTTTTGACAAAAATGCCGCAGTCCTGATTAACAAAGACGGCGAACCGATCGGTACCCGTATCTTCGGTCCGGTTACCAGAGAGCTGCGCGCAAAGAAATTTATGAAAATTATTTCATTAGCACCGGAGGTATTATAATATGCCTAAATTGAAAATTAAAAAGGGTGACCAAGTTATCGTGTTGTCCGGCGACGACAAGGGTAAAACTGGTGAAGTAGTAAAAGCTATGCCCAAAGAGGGTAAAGTGGTGGTGCAAGGTGTGAATTTGGTTAAAAGACATACTAAGCCGAGCCAGACGACCCCGGGCGGAATTGTTACTAAAGAAGCGCCGATCCATGTTTCCAACGTTGCTTTGGCGGTAGAGGGAAAAGCTACCAAAATCGCTTACAAGGAAATTGACGGAAAGAAAGTGCGTGTTGCTCGTAAATCCGGTGAAGTAATCGATAAATAGGAGAAAATTTTATGGCTAACTTTGAAAAATTATACAACGAGTCCATAAAGAAATCTCTTGTGGAAAAATTCGGTTACAAGAACCCACATGAGATTCCGAAGTTGACAAAGATCGTTTTGAATATCGGTGTCGGCGATGCCGTAACCGATAAGAAAAAACTGAACAACGCCGTTGATGAAATGGCTTTGATCGCCGGTCAAAAGCCGGTTGTCACCAAAGCCCGTAAATCAATCGCTACCTTTAAGGTGAGAGAAGGCATGCCGATCGGCTGTAAGGTAACGCTGCGTTCGACCAGAATGTACGAATTCCTTGAAAGACTGGTGAATATGGCCTTGCCGCGTGTCAGAGACTTCCACGGTATTCAGGGTAAAAACTTTGACGGCCGCGGTAACTTTGCTTTCGGTATTAAAGAACAAATCATTTTCCCGGAAATCAACTATGACAAGGTTGAGAACATCCGCGGCATGGATATTTGCATTTGTACTTCCGCAAAGTCTGACGAAGAAGCAAAAGCTCTTCTGACCGGTTTTAACTTACCTATTAAGAATTAAGCGGAGATTTATAATGGCAAAAACAAGTGCAGTTTATAGAAACTTGAAGAGAGCTAAGATGGCCGAAAAATATGCGAATCGGCGCAAAAAGCTCAAAGAAATCGTTATGGATAAAACTCTCCCGATGGACGAAAGATTCCAGGCGAGCCTCAAATTGGCTGAACTTCCGCGTAATTCAGCAAGAATTCGGTTTAGAAATCGTTGCAAAATTACCGGTCGTTCCCGTGGTTATTACCGTAAATTCGGCGTTGCCCGTATCGAATTGAGAGATATGGCAGGTTTCGGCGAAATTCCGGGTTTGGTTAAATCTAGTTGGTAGGAGAGTGAGATATGTCTATGTCTGATCCTTTGGGCGATATGCTCACCCGCATTAGAAACGCACAGAGAGCCAAGAAGACCGAGGTTGTGTCTCCGGCTTCCCGCCTGCGTGAAAATGTGTTGGAAGTTCTCAAGAAAGAAGGCTATATTGCCGGATATGAAAAATACAATGTCCGTGCCGGTATTGATGAACTTAAAATTAAATTGAAGTACCATGAAGGTGCTGCTGTTATTACTGAAATTTACCGCGTTTCGACTCCGGGACGTCGCGTTTACTCCAGCGTACGCGATTTGCCGAGAGTATACAACGGTCTGGGTATCTCAATCATTTCGACGCCTGCTGGCGTGATGAGCGATCACGATGCCAGAAAAGCCAATGTCGGCGGTGAAATTCTTTGTCAGGTATTCTAAGGGAGAAAGTGGATGTCTAGAGTAGGTAAATATCCGGTTATTGTCCCGAATGGCGTGACAGTAGCAATTGACAACAACGTAGTGAAAGCTACGGGTAAATTAGGCGAACTCAGCTATGCATTTGATGATTCTCATGTTACAGCTAAGTTGGATAATAACGCCGTCGTCGTCACTCCCTTGTCTGATTCCAAACAGGCTCGGACTTTGTGGGGAACGACCCGCGCCCAGATCAACTCCATTGTCAAGGGCGTAAGCGAAGGTTTCAAAAAGAACCTTGAATTGGTGGGCGTCGGTTATAAAGCCCGTGCGGAAGGCAGCCGTAAGCTGGTTTTGTCTTTGGGTTTTTCGCATGACGTGATTTTTGAAGCTCCTGCAGGGATTACTCTCAGCTGCGCTTCTCCGACCCAGATTACCATTTCAGGGGCAGACAAACAGTTAGTCGGCCAGGTTGCCGCGGAAATTCGCAAATACAGAAAACCCGAACCCTATAAAGGGAAAGGCGTGAAGTACGAAGGTGAATACATCCGCCGCAAAGAAGGCAAGAAGAAATAAGGAAAAATTCATATGAGTACGCCAAGAGAATTATTCGAAAAAAGAAAAGGCCGCATTAGACATGCTTTGAAAAAGGCCGCGAATGGAAAGATGAGATTGTCTGTATTTCGCAGCGGTAAGCATATTTATGCGCAGATCATTGACGATGCCAAAGGGGCAACTGTGGTTTCCGCTTCGACATTGGACAAGGAAGTCCGCGACAGCATTAAGAAATCCTCTACGGTCGAGGCTGCCAGCTTTATTGGCAAAACCGTCGCCGAGAGAGCCGTCGCCAAAGGTGTTAACGAGGTTATTTTTGACCGCGGCGGATATATTTATCACGGCCGGGTTAAAGCTTTAGCCGATGCAGCACGCAGTGCTGGTTTGAAATTCTAGGAGTGGAAAAGATGGCACAACAAACTGCAGATCGTCGTAACAAAGCAGAAAGCGAATTGGTTGAAAAACTGGTTCACATTAACCGCGTTGCCAAGACCGTCAAAGGCGGACGGACGATGTCTTTTGCCGCTATTGTGGTTGTCGGCGACCAGAAAGGCCGTGTCGGCTATGGTACAGGTAAGGCGACGGAAGTTCCCGATGCAATTACCAAGGCAACGAACGAAGCCAAAAAGAACATGGTTCGTATTCCCCTGCGTGAAGGCAGAACTTTGCATCATGACATTGCCGGTCGTTTCGGCGCCGGAAAAGTTTATTTGAGAACCGCTCCTGCCGGTACCGGTGTTATTGCCGGCGGTCCGATGCGCGCCATATTTGAAGTTTTGGGTGTTCAGGACGTGGTTGCCAAATCAATGGGATCCAACAATCCTTACAACATGATCAAGGCAACGTTTAATGCCCTGGAAGCAATCAATTCCCCGAGAATGGTTGCCGCCAAGCGCGGTAAGAAGGTCGGTGACATTGTCAGCCGTCGCGAAAATACCGCTAACGCCAAACTTTCGGCAGAGGAGGCTTAATCATGGCTAAAAAGACAATTAAAGTGACCCAGATCGGCAGCCCGATCGGCCGTCCAGATGTTCAGAAAGCGACTTTGATCGGTCTTGGTCTGAACAAGATGTATAAAACGGTTGAACTGGAAGATACACCTTCGGTTCGGGGTATGATTAATAAAATTCCTCATCTGGTAAAAGTCGAGGAATAGGTTTTGCAAAGTCGGACCGGCATTGGCTTGGAAAAAGCGTTGACGGTCCGACGGCAAAGCGCAGATTAATATTAAGGTGAAGAAAAATGAAACTTAATGAATTAAAAGACAATGAAGGCGCCAGAAAAGACCGTATCCGCGTTGGTCGCGGCATCGGCAGCGGCAAGGGTAAAACCGGCGGTCGCGGCGTAAAAGGTCAGAAATCCCGTTCCGGCGTTGCCATTAACGGTTTTGAAGGCGGTCAGATGCCGATTTACCGCAGATTGCCGAAGCGCGGTTTCAAAAATCCGTTTGCTAAAGAGTTTGCCGTGGTTAATTTGGATACTATTCAAAAAGCGGTTGATGCCGGTAAACTGAATGCCGAAGACATTTCGATCGCTTCTTTGCAAGCGGCAGGGATTGTCGGAAAAACTTTGGACGGCGTTCGCCTGCTGGCCAGAGGTGCGATTACGAGCAAAATTAACGTTACCGTTAATTCGGCTTCCAAAGCGGCTGTCGCTGCTGTTGAAAAAGCCGGCGGCAAAGTTACTTTGGCTGCCTAGTCGTTAAAATACAAATTAAAAAGCCCGCTTTGGTAAGAAAGCGGGCTTTTTTATGGTTTAGTTAAGGCATGGCTTTCTTGCAGGGAGAGAGGCGTCAACGTTTCGGAGTGTAAAGGTATATAAGGACTTTGATAAAGCCCCAGGTTAGGGCAATTTTTTTTTTAGCTCCAAGACTGACAATTTGAAAATTTCGGAAATGACTAAGCTGTTTGGCGGCAATTCATCGTTTAATTTTTTTCCAATCTTCTTTTCAATACTGGTTCCTAAGTAACATAAAATCAAATGGTAGTGACAGGTCTTCTTTGAAAAAGTCACGGTAAAGAATCGTAATATTGGGTAGATTGCGTGTTTTATAAATGGCTAACATATAAGGAAGAATATCCCATTCGTATCCGACAAAGTTATGATGGGGAAATTTTTTTGCCAAAGGAATGAGTAGGCCGGCGGAACCGCATCCCAAGTCAGCGGTGGTGGCATGGGGATTTTGTTTTAAAAAAAGATCAGCTTGTCAGATGATTTCTTTTTTGGGTTTTCCCCAAGAAGCGATAAAAGGAGGATTTTCCCCTTTGCTTTTGATGAAGTAAACGATTAGCCATAAATTTCCTATGCAGGCAAGAAAGAGAAAAAATACGGAAAAGTACCAAAACATGTGTCTGCTCCAGTCTAAAAGTTGCAATAGAAAAGCCGCCTTATGATAGGGGCGACTGGAAGTTGGTAACTGCCGAAAGACAGTGCGACATATTGACTGAAATAGCTTATTTTGCCGCCTTCCAGTCATTTTCAGACTTTCAGACGTGCAAAAGTTTCGTCTTTACACGACAGACGCTTTCGGAGAGGTTACCACACCTCAGAACGGCCAGTTAACCGTTCCGAATGAACGATATTTGATTTTATATAAATTGTAAAAAAATTTGTGTTTTCCTTTTTTTGGGGGAATTGGAACTTTTTTGTCAGACATCTTGGGAGGAGCGCCATAAATTAGTTGCAATCCCGAAAAAATGGTGTATTAATATGTTAGCTTAACAGGACATGAAATGCCCTGTTTCTGATTGTTTTTAAATAAAAATAAGGAAGTAAAAATGGTATCACTTGCAGAGAAAATGGCCGCGAATATGGACATGTCGGCCTTCAGCAAAGCGGACGAACTGAAGAAAAGGCTGTGGTTTACGGTTTTGGCCTTGATTGTTTTTCGTTTGGGAACGTTTATTCCGTTGCCGGGAATTGATCCGCATATTCTGGCGGAGATTTTCGCCAAGAATTCGGGCGGCATTTTGGGCATGTTTAATATGTTTGCCGGCGGCGCTTTGGAACGTATGACCATTTTTGCCCTGAACATTATGCCCTATATTTCGGCTTCGATTATCATCCAGCTCGGACAGTCGGTCGTGCCGTCTCTGCAGGCGATGAAAAAAGAAGGGGAAGCCGGGCATCGGAAAATTACCCAATATACCCGTTATCTGACGGTTTTGATTACGATTGTCCAGGGGTACGGTATTGCCGTCGGCCTGGAGGGAATGAGCGGCAGCGCCGGCGTTTCCGCGGTGATTAATCCGGGGTTTGTTTTCAAGTTTACGACAATTGTTTCTCTGGTCGGCGGGACCATGTTCATCGTCTGGTTGGGAGAGCAGATTACGGCACGCGGCGTGGGCAACGGTTCGTCGCTGATCATTACCGTCGGTATTATTTCTAACATTCCGACGGCCTTGGCTCATACGTTTGAATTAGGGCGTGTCGGTTCAATGTCGATCGGCGTTATCCTGATGCTGATGGTTATGGTTTTGGCTTTGGTTTACATCATTGTTTTGGTCGAAAGAGCTCAGAGAAAGATTACCATTCAATACCCGAAGCGTCAGGTTATGGGGCGGGCGGCAGCCAGCGAATCTTCTCATTTGCCGTTGAAGATTAACCCGACGGGTGTTATTCCGCCGATCTTTGCCAGCTCGCTTTTGCTTTTGCCGATTACGATTGCCAATTTGAGTGCGCAAAACGGTCCGGAATGGGTGCAGACGTTAAGTCAGCTTTTAGGACACGGCCAGCCTTTGTATTTGACCCTGTATGCGTTGCTGATTTTGTTCTTTGCCTTTTTCTATACGGCAATTGTGTTTAATCCGGAAGAGACGGCCGAGAATCTGAAAAAACACGGTGGTTTTATCGCCGGAATCCGTCCGGGCAAAAATACTGCCGAGTATTTGGATTATGTGATTACCCGTCTGACAGTATTGGGTGCCGTTTATTTGGTCGCCTTGTGCATTTTGCCGGAAATTTTGATTGCAAAACTGTCTGTGCCGTTCGTCTTAGGCGGAACAACGCTGCTGATTGTCGTTCAGGTCACGATGGATTTCGTTGGGCAGATCCAAACGCATTTGATTGCTTACCAATATGAATCGCTGATTAAAAAAGCTTCTTTGGCGAATCGGAAGAGACGGTAAGATGAACAAAGACGGTTTAGGGTTGCATTTGGTCTTTACCGGAGCTCCGGGGTGCGGTAAAGGCACGCAGGCTCGCAGATTGAAGGAAAAAATCGCGATCTGTCATTTGTCGACCGGCGAAATGCTGCGGGCCGAAGCAGCGAAAGGAACGCCGCTTGGCCTGGAGATTAAGGCGCTGATTGACAGCGGAAACTTAGTTCCCGACGAAATGATCATTAAAATGTTGTCCAAGCGAATCGAAGAAGACGATTGTAAAAACGGCTTCATTTTAGACGGTTTTCCAAGAACGTTGCCGCAGGCGGAGGTTTTGGAGGAGATGCTGTCCAAAAAAGGAATCACTCTGGATGCCGTCATTGAAATTCAGGTTCCCGATGAGATCATCATGGAGCGTATTCTCGGACGCTATGCCTGCATGACTTGCGGCGAGGGCTATCATGACAAGTATCACAAGCCCAAGGTCTATGGGGTTTGCGATAAATGCGGCGGGACGAATTTTTACCGCCGAATCGATGATAACCGGGCAACGGTTCAGAACCGTTTGGTTAATTATCGGGCGTTGACGTATCCGACAATCCCTTATTTTGAAAAGAAGGGGTTGCTGCGTTGTGTCGACGGGACAGGGACGATTGAGGCGACCAGTCGCAAGGTCGACTCGCTTTTGGCCGTCGCCTGAGGCAGAGCGGCGGAGGATTTGGCCGACAAAACCGTTATTTGGCGCTGAATCGGAAAAGAAATGCGAAATTTGGATAGTTTTTTGAAAAAAATGTGTTTTTTTTGAAAAATTTGTGAAAAGTATGGTTGACAGGACGGAATTTTAGCCTATAATCCGGCTTAATTTTGAGAAGTGGTGATCAACTTTTTAAATTTGTTAATAATATAGATTGGATGGAGAGTTAATTTGGCTCGTATAGCTGGTGTAAATATCCCAACCGCCAAAAGAGTAGAGGTCGCTCTGACTTACATTTATGGCATTGGTAGAAAAACTGCTCAAGACATTTGTGCAAAATCTGGAATTACCCCGGATCGTCGCGTCTTCCAACTGACCGATGATGAAGTGGCAAAGATCCGCGAAGTGATCGACCGCGATGTGGTGGTCGAAGGCGAGCTGCGTCGCGAAATCGGCGTGAACATCAAAAGACTGATGGATCTTGGTTGTTATCGTGGTTTAAGGCACCGTAAAGGTTTGCCGGTACGCGGACAGAGTACTAAACAAAATGCCCGTACCCGTAAAGGTAAACGTAAAACTGTTGCCAATAAGAAGAAATAAGTGAAGAGGTAGTTTCAATGGCAAAAGCAACAACACAACGTGTTAAGAAAAAAGAAAAGAAGAATATTACGGCGGGTGTGGCCCATGTAAATTCTACTTTCAACAATACCAGAATTACTATTACCGATGCGCAGGGAAATACTGTTTCTTGGGCAACTTCAGGCGCTCAGGGCTTTAAGGGTTCGCGTAAGTCGACTCCTTATGCCGCTCAGGTTGCCGCCGAAGATGCCGGCCGTAAGGCTCAGGAACACGGTATGAAGACTCTGGAAGTCGAAGTTAAGGGTCCGGGTTCCGGGCGGGAATCGGCTATCAGAGCTTTACAGGTAATCGGCTTTACCATCACCACAATTCGTGATGTAACGCCCATTCCTCACAACGGCTGCCGTATGAAAAAGAGACGTCGCGTCTAAAAATTTGGAAGTTTTGCGTGAGGCTGAAAACGGCCTCACCGTTTTGTTTTTATAAATTTTGCATATGCAGTAGAAAAGAGGACAAACCAGTGATTCAAAAGAATTGGCAAGAATTAATTAAACCGACTAATTTGGACGTAGCTTCTTTGGAAGACGCCAACAAGGCCAAAATAGTGGTTGAACCCCTTGAGCGCGGCTTTGGCTTGACTTTGGGAAATGCTTTAAGAAGAGTGTTATTATCTTCTCTGCAGGGCGGTGCGGTTACCAGCATCAAAATTAACGGTGTTTTGCATGAATTTTCGGTTATTCCAGGTGTGAGAGAGGATGTAACCGACATCGTTTTGAATATCAAAGGTTTGGCGGTTGCCGTTCATAACGAAGGCCCCAAAACGATGACCCTGAAGGCTGAAGGTCCTTGCGAGGTTACCGCGGCCATGATCGAAACCGGTCATGACGTTGAGATTAAAAATCCCGAGCATGTGATTTGCAATTTGGATGCCGGCGCAAAAATTAACATGGAGTTGACGGTTAATACCGGCAAAGGTTATGTTCCCGCTTCGCAGAACAAAACGGCCGACGCGCCGATCGGCGTGATTGCGGTTGATGCGATTTATTCTCCGGTGAAGAAAGTTTCTTATAAGGTGGAGAATACCCGTGTCGGTCAGGTTACCGATTATGACAAACTGACCATGATCGTCGAAACCAACGGCGTTGTTTCTCCGGAAGATGCGGTGGCTTTGGCAGCCCGTATTCTGCAGGATCAGTTGAAACCGTTTATTAATTTTGACGAACCTGAAAATGAAGTGGAAGTTGAAAAAGAAGAATTGCCTTTCAACAAGAATTTGTTGAAAAAGGTTGAGGAACTGGAACTCTCCGTTCGTTCGGCTAATTGCCTTAAAAATGACAATATCATTTATATCGGCGACTTGGTGCAAAAGACAGAGGCTGAAATGTTGCGGACTCCGAACTTCGGTCGTAAGTCTTTGAATGAAATCAAGGAAGTTCTGGCTAAGATGGGTATCCATCTGGGAATGGATGTCGTGGGTTGGCCGCCTGAGAATATTGAGGAGCTGATCCGTCGAGTCGATGAGCATTTCTAAGTGTTTTGTTGTTAAACTCCCTGCCGTTTGGGCGGGGAGTTTTTTTATGGTCGGCTTTTGAGGAATGGAAAGGCCGGAAAACGAGTAAGGGGTGAGATTTGTGACGGGGCGGCGATTGAGAAAGGGAAAATGTGAAGAGGCTTAAGCGGAACTGTCCAGGCTGGGAAAACAAGAGCCGGTTAAAAATCGTTGGCAGATGGGAGCGGATTGGCGAAAGTGAGGGGGAACGTGGATCGGGCAGGAGAAAAGATGCAGGAGGTTAAGAGAAAATTGCGGCAAAGGAAAGAGTGATTGGGGGGAAGAAAGCGAGACGGCAGGCGGTGGTGTTGAGAAGACAGAAATGAAGAAAAAAAGGTGGTTCAGGGCAGAATGAGAGAAGGGAATTGGGGCAAATAACAAGCAAGGTGAAGCTGCGGGGAGAGGGAGGAACCCAAGTGAATAAGGCTGGAAAAAGAAAGCAAGCAGGAAAATGCCATGCGGGGAGAAATAGGCAGGCAGAAGAAATGAGGGCATCGTACGGTGTTTGTTCGGGGCAAAATGGGAGAAGGGGAATTGGGGAGAATAACAAGCAAGGCGAAGCTGTGGGAAAGCAGAAACGGAAAGAAGGGCTTTAAATTTTGTTTTGACTAAGAATTTTACTTGCAATTCTGTTTCCTCTGTGGTAGAAACAGCAACGTATAAAGAGTCTTTATGTATGAACGCAAGAGCGGAACCGTAGTAAAGACAGAAGTTTTATCCGCTTTGCCTGTCAAAGCACAGAGAAATGAAAGGAATATGTCATGAGACATGGAATGAAACACAGAAAATTAAACATGACCAGAAGCCAGAGAAGAGCTTTGTTCTCGAATCTGACCAATGCGTTGCTGACCCACGAACAGATTACGATTACCGTGCCGCGGGCCAAAGAATTGAGAACCTTTGCTGACAACATGATCACTTTTGCCAAAAAGGGCGATTTGAACAGCCGCAGACTGGCCTTGGCTTTTTTGCGTGACAATGAAACAGTTTCTAAGCTTTTCTCCACTTTGGCAGAGCGTTATAAAGACCGGAACGGGGGATATACTCGCGTTTTGAAAGCCGGTATTCGTTATGGCGATGCGGCTCCGATGGCAATCATTGAATTGGTTGACCGTGACGTGAATGCCAAAGGGGCTAAAGATTTGGCTCGTGTTGCCGCAGAGAAAGCCGCTGCAGCCGAAGCAGAAAAAGAAAGCGCCAAAGCTGAATAAAGCTAAATCCTATAAAAGTTGTTTAAGAGCGGTCTGGTTTTAGGCCGCTTTTTTTGTTGCTTAAAACAGTTTAAGAATCGACTGGCTGGCCTGAGAAGCTAAAGACAGCGAATTGATCGCCAATTGTTGCCTGGTTTGCAAGGCCAGCATGTTGGCCGATTCCTCGTTCATATCGGCAAGCGTGAGTTTGTCGGCACCTTCGGTCAAAACGCTGATTAAGTTTTGGGTGAAGTTTTCCCTGGTTGTTACAATTGAGTAGTAATTGCCGAGTTCTGATGACATCTGCCGGATTTGATTAAGCGCGTCTGTCAACTCTTGGATCGACTTGATCACATCACCTTGATTCTGCCAATCGGTGGTCACCAGTCCCAAAGCTTTGGCTGAAGCTTTTTTGCCTTGCACGGAGAGCTGCGCCGAGCGGTTTTCATTGAAAGTCACCGTTAAGTACTGTTCACGCAAAAGGTTGATCCCTTTGTAGGAGCTGTCTTTGATCAAGGAATCATATTGCTTAATAATCTCAGCATACTGCTTGTCGTTATCTTTCTTTTGATAAGTCTGCAGCGTTGCCAACTCGTCCAAAAAGCTTAAGTCCGGTTGGGTATAAGTTTCTCCTTCGACCTTTTGATGCTCCGCCGGCGTTATTCCGCTTGTTTGGCTGTTGACGTCTTGGTAAATATCTTTTTTTGCTTGATAGATTTGCCCGTTCAAACTGATTTTGCTTCCCGCAACGGCGTCAATTATCCCTTCTGTTAACAAAAATTCGCCTTTGACATGGAAAGATGCAGCAGCAGAAGTCAGGGTCAGGCTTCCACGGTTGATTTTCTCGGCGTTGTCAACACGACTCTGATCGTTTAAGCTCAGATAAGAAGAAGCATTTTTATATCCATTCAACTGTGTCGTTCCATAACAAATAATTTTTGCATTATGATAATCTATGGAATTTTGCGAATGGACATTAATCTTAGAACTATAAGCTTCCACATTTATTGTTCTAAAAACCGTACCGCGGGTAGCTGTGGCATTAATAATCGTTTCAGGTTGAGCAATCAAATTAAAATTATAAAAAACAGTATCGATATTTTCGGCGTAAAAATTGTTTGTTCCTTGGAAACAGACTTTGTCAAAGGTTCTTCCGGAACCGCTGATAATTGCACCGTATCCTCCGCGATTTTGCACCTCGTAGCGAACATCAAGATTCTTAAAAAATTTTGTTTTAGAACTTGTTGTCCTAATCAGATCAAGCGTTTGATTTCCGGCATCCCCCTTTACACAGAGGCTCAGATCAGCAATGTTTCCCGAGGTTGTCAGACAGATAATCTTATTCTCATCAATGGCTCCGGTGACATCAAAATTCAATGCTGAAAACTTGCCGCGTTCGTTGTCGGCCACGCCATAAGTCCCAATTCCGGTCAAGTTTTGCCCTTCTTTTAAAGTAATGGCGGTATTGCCCATGTCGATCTGACCGTAGATGACGATATCGCCTTTTTTGCCGCTGTTGATCGCTGTCTGCAGTTCTTCTTTGGTTGAAACCACGGCCGCAACGCCTTCTTGCTCCTCAAACCAGGACTTGGCGGGAATATGATTGGTCTCCAAGGCTTGGGTTGCCGTGGCCGAGGCTTGTTCCAACAATTTGGCTCCGGCTTCCAAACCTTCGGTGGCCGCTTTAATCGTCTGGATTCCCTGTGCCATCGAGTCCAACAAGGCTGACAAATCACTGGCGCGGTTGTTCAAGGATACCGCGGTGTAATAAGAAGACGGATTGTCAATCGCCGAGTTGACTTTTAACCCTGTCGAAAGACGATTTTGTGTCAAGTCAACTTGTCCCGCAATGTTTTGAAGGCTCAGCAAATTTGATCGCATTGAGGCGGTTAAACTGATATTGTTGCTCATTTCTTCTCCTTTTGACATCAGGAGTATAAAAGAAACGAGAAACCGGCTCAAAAATCTTGCAAGCTTTTTCCTCAGCCTATCTCACTTTTGGATATAATTCATTGATCCGTTATCGCAGAATTGGACGGAAATATTTTACTTTTATGATCGGGAGAGCAGAGGTTCTTGACAAAAAAACGAAAAATGATAGATTAAAGTTCTTAACTTAATAATTAATATATTATGAAAAAAGAAATCAAAGGCAAAGTATTGTTAGTGACAGTACAGGCCAAAGAAGCGGACGTCAATTTGGACAACGGCAAGGGCTTTCGTCTGACAGCCGGAAGCAGAAAAGCGTTTTTGAAGGTAAGGCATACGTTTATCGCTTTGAAAAAAGGTGACGAGGTTACGCTTTCTCTTAAGGACGGGCAGGTCGAGTCCATTTTGTTTCAGGGCGAAAACGTTTATCATGCTTTGAGCTTGGCTTCTCATCCGCAGATCGGAGTCTCGGTTAAGGAGACGGGGTATGAAAAGATTGTTTGCCGGTATCAGGGATGTACGGAAAACCTTCTTCACGTGAGTGGTGCAAAACGTCCTTTTTATGCGATTAAGGACTGTTTTGTGAAGCTGTTTGCCGCTAATTTTACCCCCGGAGACGTTTTGTGTTTGTTTTTAGCTCCGGACGGACGGCTTCTTTCTTTGGTGAACCAAAGCAGGGTCAAGGAATATTCCTGTCGTTGAGAAAATTATTGCGTTTAAAGCCTCCCTTCTTTTGAGGGGAGGCTTTTGTTATGGATTAGTCGCAGGAGAGGTTTTCCGGCGGCAGGGTTTGGCATTTCCAGGCATCGGTAACCAAGTTGCTGGGTTGGATGACCTGGTGTTGCCCCGTTCCTTCCTCGGAGCTGCCGAGGTGGATGTAATATTTGTCAGGGCATTCTTTGCGGCCGTCTTCATTATAGTTGATGTCAAAAGTGGCGTCAGCGTCCTGATAATACAGCTTGGCCCAGGAATGAAGGTGAACGGAAGCCAGTGTGTTGGGCAGTTGTAGCATGTTGCTGGTTGAGCGCAGGTCGACAAAAGGCGTGTTTAACTCGGCTTCTCGTTTGAGAACCAGGTTTGAGGTATCTGCCAAAATGCCTTTGCCGACTTTGTTTTTGCTGTAGCAGCCGAAAAGCAGGCTCGGCGAATCGAGCGAGGCGTTAAATTCGTCGGTATAATTCAAGCGGCCGGCAATAATGGTTTGAGTATGAGATCCCGTGCGCAGGGCTCCGGTCATGTCACCGCCGATATAAACTTTACTACCGGCGCCGACGATCAGGTTTCCGGTGAGGCCGTCCGAGGTGATGAAAACAGAATCGGCGTCCAAAGTGGCGTTCATGCAACTCATCGGTGCTTTTAGGAATTTGACGCTGCCGCTGAGGTGTGCATTTCCTCCTTCAAAAGCGCAGCGGGGCAAGGTGCCGGCAAAGAGAATGTTGGAATTGTGCAGGTTGCCTTCAAAACTCAGATTAAACGGCTTTTCAAAATTGAGGATGAAGTCGACGTCGCTGATGTCTTGGTTGAAAATATGATAATATTTGGTATAGCTTTCTTCGTTCAGATCCAGCGTGATAACCGGACGGGTGCTTTGACTGCATTGCGGTGCGGAAGTGAAGCCGACCAGGCTGCGGATGGCGGTTTTGGTCGGATCAAGCTCGGGATTGGTAACGTTGCCGGTGATGACGTTGGCGTTGGGATAAGTGGCTTTGGCCAGTTTGAAGCAGTTGACGGTGCAACGTTTGAAGTTTTCGTTTTCCGGACAAGTTTCTTCGTCTTCGGTTTCTTTGCAGAAAGGCTGTTCATAGCCTTTGTCGCGGCAGTAGGCTGCCGAGTCGCGACAGGCGGTGTACAGGCGTTGTTTGCCGCTGAGGCAGGAGGGGGTGTCGGCGCTTTCCGGGCCGTAAGGACAGTTTTGGAAGCCGTCGCAAGCCGCTTCTTTGATTTTTGCTTTAACGATGCCTTCGCAGGTTTTGCAGGTTGCGCCGTCGATGACGTAGCCTTCGGGAATGTTGTCGGCGGGATAATCGAATCCGGGACAGTTGTCGCAGCAGAGGCCGTATTCGGTGGAATAGGGGCATTTTTTGTCGGTCAGCTGGCAAACGGTATGATGTGAGTAGCCGGCGGTTTCACAGGCCTTTTTGATGTCTTCGTGGCAGCTGCGATAGAGCGGAAATTGATTGTCACAGGCTTTGACGGGGAATTCCGGAGCTTTGCAGTCTTCGGCTTTGAGGCGATAGTTGTTGTTGCGGCACCATTGTTCCTGGGAACAGTTTTTATAATAGTCCTTATGGTCGGGGCAGGGGGCGGAAGGGGCGTTTTGGCCGGTGCAGTTATAGTAGGTGAACTTGTAGCCGTCATCAATGCATTTCTTTTCCATGCGGCTGAGCTCGTGCGGTTTGCTGAGCGGATCGGGCATCAGCGCCGCTTTGGCTGACGTGATGCCGCCAAAGGCAAAGACGGTTAAAATGCAGGCAAACAGCTTGACAGGCATGGTTATCTCCCTCAAAAACCTTATTCTAAGTAAGTTTTATGGTAGTTTTTTTCAATTAATATTAGGTTAAAACTGCAAAAGAATAATTTTTTTGACAAAAGATGAATTTTTTGACTAGATTTAGCGGCCGAAATGTGGTATGGTACTTTCCGAGTTCAGCAATAATCAACAAAGATGGGAAGGTATAATGGTTAAGAAAAATTCATACAGCAGCATGTTTAATTCCGGTGATTTCGTGGTTTATCCGGCGCATGGTGTGGGCAAGGTTTCCGACATTACCAAGCAGAGCGTCGCGGGGACGGAGTTGGAACTGATTGTGGTTAATTTTGACAAAGACAAAATGACGCTGAGAATTCCAATGGCTAAGGCCGAAACGACTGGTTTGAGAAAAATCTCCAGCGTTGATACGATGAATGATGCGTTAAACACGCTCAAAGGCAAGGCGAAAGTGAAGAAGGTCATGTGGTCTCGTCGGGCACAGGAATATGAAAACAAGATCAATTCGGGGAGCCCGGTGGCGATTGCCGAAGTGGTCAGAGATTTGTACCGCAGCGAAAACCTGGCTGAACAGTCATACAGCGAACGGCAGATCTATGAGCAGGCTTTGGATCGATTGGCCAATGAATATGCCGTTTGCCAGAATATTGCCCCGGCCGACGCGACGGCAAAGCTGTTGGCAATTTTGGCCAAATAAATCGGGACTCCGATTTAGATCGCAACAGCAAAAAATTTTAAAAAGCAACCTCTTTTTCGGGGTTGCTTTTTTATGTAGATAAGTTTGGGGATAAGACAAAGGGCGGTTGCGAATCAAAAAAAGGGCGGCTATTGCTTAAATGTGAAATTCTTAACAAAAGGTAAAGAATCATGTTTGAGGAAGCCGATTTTCAATATGTCAACAACGGGGATATTTTGATTTCCGCTTGTCCGGTTTTGATGGAAGAAACGCCGCGCGACGTGTTGTGGGGCTATTATCTGTGCATTGAAAATAATTCGGACCGCAAAATTCAATTGGTCGGCAAAAGTTGGAACATTACCGATGATCAGGGGAATTTTTATGCCGACGATTCCGCCGGTTTTAAGGGGGAACTGCCGGAGCTTGAACCCGGAGAGTGTTTTGAGTTTACCTCAACCGCAGCCTTGAAGGCAGCTCATGCTGTTTTTTACGGCAGTTGCAAGATTGTCAGCGACGGTTGCGTCCGAGAAGTGAAGATCCCGACCTTTACCATGGCGGCGCCGCGGCGGAGACAGCGAATCCTGAATTAGTCGTAATTTTGGATGACGCTGTTGTTGACGACGTAGAGATTGAGGTATTGGTAGATGTTGCTTTCCATCTTGGCGTTGAACTCATCAAAAAGTTTGTTGACCATGCCGGTCCAATATTTTTCTTTCTCGGCAATGTCGGTGTCGGCAGGAATAATCAGTTCCCGCCAGGCGTCAATTTCCGTTTGGGCTTTTGATTGGTTCTTGTGGTCGGTGATGCGCAAAATGACGCTTAGGTTTGCACGGTAGACAATGCGGTCTTTGTAAAAAAGTTTTTCGGATTTTTCGGTTTCTTCGGTGACGCTGGCATCTTTGATAATGAATTCGGCCACAGCGTCACTTGCAAAATCATCTGCTGAAAGACGGTCTTTAGCCCAGAGACGGGCCGTTTTTTCTATAGAAACCGGGAAAAGGTGTTCTACATTGGGGCGAGTAAAGGTCGGTGTGAATTCTGAAACGACGTCAACTCGGCTGACTTTTAAGCCGATGGGGGCAAAGTCGGCAAAGCGCGGTTCGTCATAGCGTTGGATTTCGCCGTTGCCGCCGGGAAGACCGCTGCAGGCGCCGAGAAAGGCAAGCAGAAGAATTGCCGGGAGAATTTTTTTTAAAACGCTCATCTTTTTTATCCATTTCCTGATTAGCTTTGCCCCCAGGATATAGTCCATAGATTAAAATATGCTTAATAAGGGCAAAAGCCTTGCCGCGCCTATTGTCGCAGGAGTTCTCCCTTGTCGAAGGTATATTGCTCGGAGCAAAAGTCGCAGGTGACTTTGACCTTTCCCTGTTCGGCCAGGGAGGAAATTTCCTCTTCGGAAAAGGAACGCAGTGTGTTCAGCAGTTTTTCGCGGCTGCAGCGGCAACCGAAAAGATAAGGTTTGCAGGCGCTGACCTGTAATTGACTTGAATGATAAAGGCGGTGCAGAAGCTCTGCCGAACTTAAGTCAGCGTTGAAGACTTCTTCGGGCGTTAGGCTGTCTAAGAAAATTCCGGCTTCGTTCCAGGCCTCTGCCGCGTCTTCGTCGCTGACTTCGCTGCCGCCTTTCAAGGGCAGTTTTTGCAGCATGATTCCGGCACCGGCCCATTTTTTGAAATCTCCGGCCGGCGGTTCAAGAAACAGACGCAGTTTCGTCTCGATTTGTTCGGATTGTTTGAAATAGCGCAAGGCGCATTCGGCCAAGGTTTTACCTTTGAGTTCGACAATGCCCTGATAAAGTTCCGTTTCCGGTCCTTGATCTACCGTAAAAGCCAGAACGCCCTCGCCGAGGAGATGAGGCGCTGCTTCTATCTCGCCGCTGGTTTTGCGCAGGTTTTGAGCATGTTCAAGATGTTGAACGTCATATTTGGCATAGGCGCGGACTTCTCCCGTCGATTTGACATCAACCACAACCAGAGAAACCGGTCCGTTTGACTGAATCTGCAGGGTAAACAAGCCTTCGTATTTGATGGTGCTGGAGAGCATGACCGCCAAAACGGTTGTCTCGGCCAACACGGCCGAAACCGGACGCGGATAGGCGTGTTTGTCCAGGATGGTGTTTAAAACGTTGTCCAGGCGAACCAGACGCCCCATAAAAGCGCCGTTTTTAATGTGAAAAGATACACAATTGTCAAAATTTTCTTTATTCACGGTCATTTCCTTCATATAATCCCATTAACACGGTTATAATCTTATTTGAGGGATTTTTCAAGTGGCAGAAGAGCAGAGAACAAAGAAAAAAACGTTGCGCAAAATTACCAAAACGCGGTTAAAAAACATCGGGTTATATTATTTGAAACGTTTTGAATCTTCAGTGGCGAATCTGCGCAAGGTGTTACAGAAACGGGTCAATGATTATGCTTATCTGCATCCCGAATTTAACCGCGCCGAGGCCGGAGAATGGATCGAGGAGGTTTTGCTGGAGTTTGAAAGTTATGGTTATCTTAACGACGAACGCTACAGTGAAATCAAAATCCGGGGTTATTTGGCGGCGGGGAAATCGCCGCGCTATATTAAGGGCAAACTCAAGGAAAAAGGCGTTGACGAAAATCAGCTGGACGCTTATCTGGCCGAAGAAGAATATGATCCTAAAGAGGCGGCTTTGCGTTTGGCCCAAAAGAGACGAATCGGTCCTTATCGTCAGGATGAAGACGCGCGACGCGAAAATCGGACCAAGGATATGGGAATTTTGGTGCGCGCCGGTTTTGATTACGACGTTGTCGTTGAAGTTTTGGGCCTTGATTTAGAAGAGTTTGAGAATTGACTGGCTGGTCTGAGAGGCCAAGGACAGGGAATTGACCGCCAGCTGTTGATGGTCATAATTTGTTATGTCGATTATGTTAATATTTTCAGCATTACCCGTTGCCCATCGTGTCGTTTCCATTCTGCTGTCGCTGTTTTGATGTTTTGAATCCCCTACGCCATAGAATCGAGGAGGGAAGAGAAATTGCTGGCACGATTACTCAAGGAAACCGCGGTGTAATAAGAAGACGGATTGTCAATCGCCGAATTAACTTTCAATCCGGTTGAGAGACGATTTTGGGTTAAGTCAACCTGTCCCGCAATATTCTGCAGGCTCAGCAAATTTGATCGCATTGACGCGGTTAAACTGATACTGTTACTCATTTCTTTACATAATATTTTATGGTTTTATGACAATCTATGAATATACTATAAAAGAAACGAGAAACCGGCTCAAAAGCCTTGCAAAACTTTTCCTCAGCCTATCAGCATTTTGGATAATATCCATTGACCGCTTTGTTGCAGAATTGGACTAATTAGCGCAAATCAGAAGCGGCGAGCAAAGAAGATTGGGGAAATTTAGTAAACGACCTGGGTCAGGTAAAGACCGCAGGCCGGTGCCGTCGGGCCGGCCGCTTTGCGGTCGCGCGCCGCCAAAATTTCGGGAATCGCCTGGGGAGAGAGGCTGCCGTCGCCGATTTGGCGCAAGGTTCCTACCATGTTGCGTACCTGGTGGTGCAAAAAAGAACGGGCGGCGACATGAAACAAAATCAGGTCTCCGTCGGTGCTGATTTCCAGTTGATCCAGCGTTTTCAGCGGCGATTTGGCCTGGCAGGCAGCGGCGCGGAAGGAGCTGAAATCATGATGACCGAGAAGATGACGCGCTCCTTGGCGCATGGCTTCGACGTCCAACGGAACGGGGACCCACCAAACGCGGTTTTTTTCAAGAATCGCCGGAGCGCGGCGATTGAGAATTTTATACAGATAGGCTCTTCCGCGGGCGGAGAAGCGGGCATGAAAGTCATCGGAAACGGCTTCAACGTCCAAGACGGCGACAGGGGCCTCCTGATCGCGCAACAGGGCGTTTAAGGCTTCGCGAATCCGAAAAAGAGGAAGTTCCTTTTCAAGATCAAAATGAATGACTTGGCCGCTGGCATGTACGCCGGCATCCGTCCGTCCGGCGGAAAAGACCTCATGCGGCGTACCGCACAAGGTCAGAAGAGCGTTTTCCAGATATTGTTGGACCGAGGGACCGTCCAATTGTTTTTGCCAACCGAGCAGGGCTGTCCCGTCATATTCGATCGTGGCTTTAAAGCGCGGCATAATCGGTTTATTCGGCAGCCATGGTCAGGCTTTGATCAAGTTCTGAGCCAAGAAACCCCAGCTTGCGCTGTATCTCCCAAATAACCTGCAAGGCGTTGAGGGCGTTTTCACCGCTGATTCTCGGGGTTTCTTTGCCGTTGACGCAGTTGAGAAAATGGGTCAGCTCGGCCTGCAGGGGCTGGTTGGTCGGAATAAACAACTGTTCGACGCTGCCTTTCAGGCCGTAATGCATCCATTCGGGGATTTCGTCCTGGTTGACGTAGGGCATGCGTCCCTGTGTGTGAACGTTGATGCTTTGGTTGATGAAGTCCATATCAATATAGTTGCTGTCCGTGGTAACGGAGAGGGTCCGGACACGGGCCTGGGTGATCCGGCTGGCAGTCAGGTTGGCGGTGACGCCGTTTTCAAATTCGACTAAAGCCGAGATGTAATCCTTGCCTTCCGGTTTTTCGGCGGTTTTGACAGAAACGGCCTGAACGTTTTTGACCGGGCATTGCACCAAAGACATGATGACTTCCATGTCATGGATCATCAGGTCCATCGCAACGTCAACGTCGGTAATGCGGCCGGAAGCGGCAGACATTCTCTGCGCGGTCAGCGAACGAATCTTGGAAGTGTCGGACAAAATCTTGTGCATCTGCTCAACCGCCGGGTTAAACTGTTCAATGTGGCCGACCAAAAGAACAACATTGTTTTTTGCCGCGGCGGAGATCAGTCTCTCACATTCTTCCTGCGTTGTGGCCAGGGGCTTTTCAATCAGGCAGTGAATGCCTTTGTTTAAGAAAAACTCGCCGACTTCCGCATGGGTTACCGAGGTGGTTACGACACTGACGGCATCCACGTTTTTGGCAACTTCCTCCAATGAAGAAAAAGCCTTGATGCCGAAATTTTCGGCAGCGGACTTACAGGCATCGGGAAAAATATCATAAACGCCGACAAGCTCCACGTTGGGCAGAGACTTGTATGTTTTAAGATGGTTTTTGCCCATCATACCGGCGCCGATAACGGCAACTTTAGTATTGGTCATAAGTTTTCCTTTGATTTAGTTGGTAAATTTGATTTACATATAGCAAAAAATTTGGTAAAAAGCTTTTAAATTCTTGTTACATATTGTTACATCGGGAGCGCTTTTATGGCAAAGTCTTTGGCAAAACTTATTTGCAGCTTGGTTGTGGTCTTGGGGGCGGGAGCCTGCGCTGTGGAGAAATCAACGCAAAAAGAACCGCTTGAGACAAAGGAGCTGGTGTTTGCGGGGGATCCCGAAGCGGTGAAGGGTAAGGTCGACGTTTATACCTCGATGGCACGGACGGCAAAATACAACGTTGACGTGGCAAGCCAGAATTTGACCAAAAAGATTTTTACGCAGAATCCGAATCAGGCGCCGCAGGACATTATCCGCAACGTGATGAACGTGAAAACCGGCGACGAAAGCCCTTTGTATGATTCGGCGCGAGTGCTGGACTTTGCCGTTATTTATGCCATTGCCAACCTTAACGACACGCCCGGATACGCCGAAAACAACTTCTACGTCAAGTCGGCGCAGCATTTGGCCTTGGCTGCCATTCGTTCGCATCAGGACAGTTTGTTTGCCAATAAAAAGGTTAAGGAAATTGATCGTTTGATTGCCAAAGAAAACAAGGTCATCAAAGAATTGGCGGCCAAAGACGCCCGAAACGGCTACCTCGGCGTCGAGGACCGCGAATATAAAAAGGGTTTGGAAGTGGCGGTTTTGAAACTCAGCGAGCTCAGAACGGCATTGACTTATACCATGATCGAATATACCGAGTTGGTGAAAGCCCCGGCCAAAGATTTGAATCTTGAAGGCCGCCGCTTCTATGAACTGGAAGATTTTGACAAGAAATACAACCTTAATACCTTTTATGAGGCGGCGATCCGCAATCGCAACGAGTTTGCCATTGCCAAGGAGGCGGTGCAGTCCTATGACTATGACACGGTGATTTCAAACGCCATCAGCCGTTATCCGGAAGTCGAAAGGCTGCAGCTGAACGGTTTTGATGTTGAAGATCCGATCTATGCCGACAATTTGGAAAAGCGTTCGTTGGAAATTGCCAATGATTTGGTGAAAAGTGTCGGCGCTTATCGTCATGCCAAAAAGGAAAAAGAGCGGCAGCAGTTGAAAAAACAGGCCTTTGACGAATTGGGCGTGGCAATCTTTGCACAGATCGAGGTGGCGTATAACATCGTCAAATTGGCGGATCTTGATTATCGGGAAACAGAAAAGCAGGTGAAGGCTCTGAAAAAGGAAATCAAGGAAAAGGAAAGGGGCTTCGGCCAGTCTAAGGCGGCAAAACTGGAAGTTCTCGATCTGCAGATCAAACTGTTTGCCTTGGAGACACGCTTGAGTCAAATTTCTTCCGAGCGGGCGGTGGCTTTGCGTTCTTTGTATTTTTACGCCGGTTTTTCTCCTTTCAGCAAACAATTGTTGAAGGCGCCGATCAAAGACATTACGCTTAGCCTGCGCAAAGCCTTTAACCAAGATCTGGTGGAGATGCTGGCGGCCAGTCCGGCGCCGGCGCGTAAGCTTCCCGCAAGGGAAAAGCATTGGGCCGCCGGCAACAATTGGTTGGAAGAAGTGGTGGAAGGTCCGGCGGTCGAAAACAAAGGGAAAAAGGCTGTTACGTCGGCCGATGACGCTTTTGCGCCTTATGTCGGCAGCGCTTATGAGCAGATGAAAACCATGCAGCTCGGGGCTTATAAAAATCGCAAAAACGCGCAAGAAGAGTGGAAACGTCTGAAAGCGGCCTATAAACAATTGGAAGCATATGATCCCCGGATCGAGCGCAGCCGAGTTAACGGAGAGTCTTATTATCGTCTGACGATTACGTCAGCCAAAGGCGGTCTGCTGTCGTTATGCAATCAGCTGCGTCGGGATCACCGGGAATGTCTTTTGAAATAATCTAGTTGCTTTCAGCGGCATCCATTTCATATTCGACGCCGTCAGGCGTTTGTGTCAGGGTTTCGTCAACCTCGACAGCTGAAGGAGCTGCGGTCGGGGCAGCGGCAGGAGCTGAGACGGCCGGCGCTTTATCCGTTTTTGGAGCTGCAGCGGGCGCCTGGTTGTTTGCGGCAGGGACGACAACGGCTTCGTATTGTTGTTCAATAACCAAAACGTTGTCTGAATCGGGATTGCCGACGGCGGTGCCGTTGTCGTTTTGAGCCAAAGCGCTGCCGCTCAGCAACAGGGCGGCGGAAAAGGTCAGAAGTGCGGATGTTTTTTTCATGATTTGTTCCTTAAAGATTGGGGTTAGCGTTATATCCGATAGAAATATAAGCGTCTTCAACGGGCTTTCAAGACGACGGGGAGCTTAAAATGGTGGTTGACGAGACAATTTGTTTAGGTAATAATGCTTGGGTTTGATAATGTTTGAAATGGAGCAGAAGCGTGATTGCCGATAAAAAAGTGATTGTATGGGACTTGGATAACACCTTGTATCGCGAGACACCGGAATTTGCCGATATGCTGGACGAAGCGACGGCGGTTGCCCTGGTAAAAGACTTGGGTTTGAAAATGGACATCGCCGAGGCCAAAAAGATTGTGAAAGAATCTTACAAGAAATATCGCAACGGCGGTGAAATCTTTATCAACGAATACGGTATTGATCCCGAAAAACTTTTTCACGCTTATCATGACCGCAAGCCGGTGGACGTGATCGTGCCGTATGAAAATTTGTTGGAAAGGCTGAAAAGGCTGCCTTATGAGCAATATGTGTTTACGAGCAGCAGTCGCAGCGTTGCCGAAAAAATATTGAAAAAAATCGGTTTGTACGAATTTTTCAAAGGGCGGTTTTATTCTGTTGAGGATTTTGGCGTCTTCAAGAAAAACGAAAGCGCGGAAGTTTATAAGAAATTCTGTGAAAAGATAGGCAAAAATCCCGAAGACTGCATCTTTGTCGACGACAGCTACTCCAATCTGGAATTTGCCAAGGAAAGTGGCATGATGACCGTGCGCATTTTTTACAATCAAAATTCCGCCAAAGACAAAAACTATATTGATCTTGCTTATCGAGGTATTGACGGTTTGCTGGAAAATCTGCCGTCTAATTTTTAATCTGAATTTTCGGGGCGGCAGAGGCGGCTTTCAAATTCATAATTCGTGTGATTGTCCAGCTTGCTTTGCTCTTGAAGCAGGTGGCGTTTGAAGTCTTCGATCAGCGGGGCGATCTGCCGGTTGTAGTCGGCGGTCAGCTTGGCGGTGGCGTTGTCGATTTCATCAATATGTGTTACTTGAAGCGGCGGGGTTTGGGCAATGATTTCCCGGATTTGCTTTTTGAAGCGCGGCAAAAAATAGTCCAGTGCCGTTTTGTTGATTTGCTGATGGGTTTGTTCATGGCGCAGGACGACGTTGTATTCGCAGCTGCCGGACTTGAGGTTGTCGGCAATGTAAATGACAGGGTCTGAGTAACCGATGAAAATGTCGATATTGCTGGGCGCAACGCAAAAGTCGTCGTTGTTCATGATGTTGCTCAGGGTGTTGACGGAGATTTCCCATTTGACGTTGACGACGGCCAGACCGGAGGCGAACAAGCCGCGCTCAATGATGCCAAAGCGGCGGGCAATTCGGGTGACGGCGGCTTGGTCTTGTTTGAAGTCATAGGCCAGTTTGCCGTATGACGAATAAAAGTTGATCCGCGGCTGTTCGGTCAGTCGGGTACAAGCGGCGTCGGTCGCCGCTTGTATGGGACGAGTGAAACAAAAAAATCCCGCCGTTAACATAAAAAAAAGTTTTTTCATGTAAGTTAGCATACAATAGATTGGTTAACTTATCGTTGATAGAGGGCGGAGATGCGAAAAATATTGTGGCTGTTGATGGCTTTGCTGATTGTAACCGGTGTAAACGTTTATGCGCAAAACAGCGACGGGCGGTATGTGCGCAAGCAGCTGCAACCGGAATTTTTTATCCCCGAAGGGCAATGGAATCCACAAGAAAAATTGCCGCCGGTCGTCAAACCCCAGCCCAAAGTTCCGACAGTGACCATCGAGGAGAGTGCGCCGCAACAAGCTACGGAAGAAATTCCCGATTATCAACGCAAATATCAGGAATATGTTGAGGATTTGAAAAAAATAGACGCACAAGGTACGCCACCGGCTAATCAGGCTTTGCAGCGCGATTTGGAACAGATGAACTCCAACGAGCAGTTTTCCGCCGGCAATTAGTTGCCGAGGGCGTAAATGTCCTTGACGACCCAGCGGCCGTCACGGGGTGCCATGACGTAAATGATGTTTCCCTGGCACAAGCCAAACCAATTGCCGTCACAAGTGCCGACGGTGTGGACTTCTATCATTTCCGCATTGATCGGTTTGATCTTCTGTAACTTATAGCTCAGGCGGGTGGGACGGCCAAGGCTTTCGTCTTCCATGAAGACAAAATTGGGGACCAGGCCTTTTTGGCACTCAGAGAAATGCGGGTTGAGCGTGCATTTGGCGTTGAGGTTGACGGCGCAGACGATTTCGCTGTCTTCGTCGCAACCCGGCTTCAGGGAAGCGGCGTCAAAGGAGAAGATTTTGTCTTCTATGGCGACGTTCGGTGCGGCAGGGGTTTCCTGAGGGGTTGGGTCTTCTGCCGGCGAGCAGGCGGTTGTGGCTAAAATAAATAAAAAGACGGACAGTTTTTTGATCATTTTTTTAATCCTTTGGTTTTAGTTTTTCTCTTAATATAGCGCGTTTTTTTTATTTTTCTAGACATATAATCCGGCGCAGTAACCGCTGGAAAATGCCCATTGCAGGTTATAGCCGCCCAGGTCTCCGGTGACGTCAAGGACTTCTCCGACAAAGTAGAGTCCGGGGATGTTTTTGCAGGCGAAAGACTGAGGGGAGACGGCTGCCGTATCGACACCGCCGGCCGTGACTTCTGCGCTTTTAAAACCGGTCGTTCGCAGCGGCGTTAGCTGCCAATGATGGATCGATGCGGCCAGTTTTTTGATGGCGGCGGTTGAGGTTTCGGCCAGGAAACGCGTTTCTTCGGCGGTGAGAAAGTCTACCAGGCGTTCCGGCAAGTGCGCTTTGAGAAGCGTTGCGGCTTTTTTGCGGCTTCCTTCCTTGCGGGCGGCAATCAGCATTTCTTCACAATTTTGGCTCGGAAGAAGGTTTATTTCAATGGGCATTCCCGGCTGCCAGAAAAGACTGCTGCGCAAAACCGCCGGTCCGGACAAGCCAAAATGCGTGAGCAAGAGATCGTCTTGCACAGAACGGTTGGTACAGGTGATGACAACCGGCAGAGAAATTCCTTTAAGTGGTGCAAGCTTTTGCCGCCAATCGGGAGAAAGTTCCCAAGGTACCAGGGCCGGTCGCGGCGGGATGATTTTCAAGCCGAACTGTTTGGCGATACGATAACCGAGATCGTCGGCGCCCAATTGCGGGAAAGAAAGGCCGCCGGTGGCCACGACCAAAGATCGACAGGAAAATTTTCCGGCAGAGGTGTCCAGTTGAAAAAGGTCTTCGGCTTTGTCCAGTTTTTTGAGGCTGCAATCATGATAAAAGTCAGCACCGGCGGTATGGCGGTGCAGGATCTGAATCAGAGCTTGAGAACCGTCGCGGCAGAAAAGACGTCCGGGGGTCTTGGCGTAATAACGCAGGCCGTTTTTTTGTAAAAAGGCCAGGAGTTGTTGCGGAGAATATTTTTTCAGGGCCGTTGCGGGAAAATCGGGATCGGCACAGCAATAGTTTGAGGCCGAAGCCCTCAGATTGGTGAAATTACAGTTGCCTCCGCCGGAAACCGAAACTTTGGACAACGCCTGTCGACGATGTTCCAAGACGGCAACGCGTCGTTTGCGCTGCAGGGCGCTGAGCGCGCAAAAGAATCCGGAAGCGCCGGCGCCGATGATGATGACGTCATAGTCTTGTCGGGACATGTTTTTATCCTAAGAAAAAGGAGAGCATGCTTGAACATACTCTCCTTTTATAACACAAAAAATCGGAATTAGAAGTTGTATCTTGCACCCAAGGTGTATTCCATCAGGTGGTCAATTCCTTCAATTTTGTCGGTGAAGACATAACGGGCCAAAGCGTGAACAGAAACGTTTTCGTTAATGTTGTACATGGCACCGGCACCGAGGCGGTAACCATAACCGTGGTCTTTGTCTTTTTCACCGTCATATTTGCTGGTAACTTTGTATTCTGCAATACCGGCAGTTCCTAACAAAGAGAAAGTCTGGTCGCAACCCAGCGGCAGATAGCCGTAGAGATCCAAACCATAACCTTCGATTCTGGTTTTTTCGCCAGCTTTTTTATCTTCTGTAGAATATTGGTAGAAGAGTTCTGTGCCGAAATATTTGTTGTAGTTGGTACCGACGTTGAGCGAACCGGAATTGAAGTGGGCGGAATGCGAAGCAACGTCAGTGTAGTTGTAGTCGACACCAACATACGGCGTAAATTCCAAAGCATTGGCGCTGGCAGAAAAAGCGAGAGCCGATGCGGCAACCATTAAAGTACCAATAGTTTTTTTCATGTTATAAATTCCTTTATAAAGTTGAATTCGGTATAGCCGCTCAGATATAATCTAAAGGCTTACACAGTAAGTACTATACAATAAATATTCTAAAAATAAAGTAAATTTATATTACAAAATTATTGTTAATCGCAAAAATTGGTGCTATGCTAGGATTTGTAAAGCTTAGCGGAGATTGAAAATGTTGAAAAACGACCAATACGGCAGGACAATGATGGAGGTTATCGCCGTCCTCGGCGTGATTGCTGTGCTCGGGGGATCGGCAATTGCGATGATCAACAAAGCCTATGATAATTATCGTTACAGCAGGGTTACGGATCAGCTTCGCGTTTTGCAGAAAAACATCAGCAACCGCTTTGCCGTCGTCGGCGATTATGAGGAGCTCGGAGACGATTTGCAAATGATGGATGAAAAGGTTATTCCCAGTGACATGATTGTTGGCCGCGGCAACGCTCGCAGCATCAAACATGCTATGGGCGGCGACGTGGTCGTTTTGCCGGTGACGGTGACGCCGGAGGGCAACATTCGTTATTCCATCGAATTTAAAAATCTGTCAAAAGTTGCCTGCGGCGAGCTGCTGCAAATGACCTGGGCTTATAACGACACGTCGGACCTGGTCGAGATTCAGGCCAACGGCAAAAAGGCCGTTTGGCTGGCACCGGTTTCGGAGGAGGGCAGTCTCCCGGTCGGAACCTACAGATTGCCTCTGCGACTGCAGGATGCCATGGCGATTTGTACAAAAGACGACAGGGAAAACAACATCAAATGGATTTTTCAGTAGCGGAGCGCGGCAGTGTTTAAGGTTAACGAAGTTAATAAGAGCAATGATTTGGGGCCGGCCAAGGCCAAGAAAAATGTGAGCGGGGAGAGTTTTTCCTCTTATCTGAAAGGGCCGTCGGCGGCGGAGACGTCTCAGGTTTCCGGAACAGCGGGGATTGCCGTCAGCGAGGCTATTTTTGCGGCGCAGCTGGTGAATGACGAAGAGGAGAAGGCCAAGAAAAAACAGGTGGTCAAGCGCGGACAGTCGCTTCTTGGCAAGCTTGAGGAAATTCGCGACGGTTTGCTGCTCGGTTATATTTCGCGTGATAAGTTGATTGAGATTTCCCGTTTTGTCAAAGACCGGCGGACGACCAGCAATGATCCGCAGTTGGAATCCCTGATTGACGAGATTGAACTGCGAGTGGAGGTGGAGTTGGCAAAATTGACGCGTTGAAAGCGGCAAAGATAAGAATAGCTTGGTAAAAACGCTATTTTTTACTTGAAGTTAAGAATTGAAATCGCTAATTTGCTTGCTATATGAAAGTTTATTAAAATTTTGCCAAGGAGGCGACTATGGACAGTACAATTATTCTTCCCCCCGATTACCGACCCTCTCCCGACGAAGAATACATGAATGAAATGCAGGTGGAGTATTTTCGGCAGAAGCTTCTGGAGTGGAAAAAGTCTTTGCTCAGTCAGTCCAAAGACACATTGGAAGATTTGCGCCAAGGCGGTTTGAATCAGCCGGACGAAATCGACCGCGCGTCCCTTGAAGCGGATAAGGCTTTGGAACTGCGGACTCGTGACCGCGCCCGCAAGTTGATTTCAAAAATCAACGAGGCTCTTAAGCGAATCGAAGACGGTGTTTACGGCTATTGCGAAGAAACCGGGGATCCCATCGGGATCGAACGTTTGGAAGTTCGTCCGGTGGCCACTTTGTCGATTGAAGCGCAGGAACGTCATGAGCGGATGGAAAAAACTTATGACGACGAAGCTTAAACGGATGTGGTTTTAACAGAGGAGAGCAGGAATCCGTTATAAGGGGTTTTTGCTCTTTTTTTGTGACGAAACGAAGAAGAGGAAAAATGACCAAGGACTTTATTTTAGCTTCAGGCTCTTTGCAGCGACAGGCATTGTTGGCGCAGATTCATTATGAACCGAAACTGGTTGAACCGGCAGATATTGACGAGACACCGCTGCGGGGAGAAAAGCCCTCGGCTTATGTGAAGAGGATGGCCAGGGAAAAGGCTTTGCACGTGGCGCAAAGGCATCCCGGCGAGGTCGTCCTTTCCGGCGATACGGTGGTGGTTTGCGGCAGCCGCATTTTGCAAAAGGCCGACAATGAGGCTGAGCAGGAAAAGGTTATGCGTTTGCTTTCCGGACGGACACATCGTGTGCTTTCGGCGGTTTGCGCGGTGGATCGGCAGGGAAAGCCCGTTGTCCGGCTTAACGTGACGCGGGTGAAGATGAAAAAGCTCAGCGAAGGGGAGCTTAAGGCTTATTTGGCCGGCGGAGAATGGAAAGGCTGTTCCGGGTATAAGATTGAAGGCGAATTGGCGGGTTATGTTCAGCAGATGACGGGATCTTATTCCGGCGTTGTCGGCCTGCCGCTTTATGAAACCAAACAGCTTTTGAACGGCATCGGAATCAGATAGGTTACGGAGAAGATTGATGAAAACTTTGGTCCATGAAAAAAAGAAATCTCAAATTCGTTTGGCGCTTTTGGAAGAGGGAAAGGCGACGGAACTGTTGGTGGCCGATTTGAACAAGGCGGCGGAAGGCGATGTTTATGTCGGAAAGCTCACGCGCAAGCTGGCTTTGGCCAATGGTAAAACGGGATATTTTGTCGAGCTTGGTGCCGGTCGGGAAGGTTTTGTCAATGCCGAAGAAAACGGTCTGGAAGAACTGACGCTTTCGGAAGGCGAAAGTTTGGTGGTACAGGTCAGTCAGGAACAGCGGGCGGAAAAGGGGCCGCGGCTGGTCAGAGGGATCCAGCTGGCAGGAAACCTTGTGGTGTATTGCCCTTATAAAATGTCGGTTGAGGTTTCGGCCAAAATTGAAGACAAGCTCAAAGCGGAAGAATATAAGGAAAAGGTTTGGGAAAACACGACAGGCCAGGAAGGGTGGATCATTCGGACGGCGGCCGTTGACGTGCCCGTGGCGGAAGTCGTTGTCGAGATGGACCGTTTGCGCGGTGTTTTTGAACAAATCAGCGCAGATTTTAAGGTTGACAAAAGTCCTCGGCTTTTGTGGAAACGCGGCGATTTGCTGAATGAAGTTTTGTTGCGGGAGAAGAACATCGGCCAAATTGCGGTGAATGACCATAATTTGGAAAAAAGCCTGCTACAGCGGGGAATGGAGGTCGAATATCAGAGCGAGCCTTTTGCCGCTTACGGGGTGGAAGAGATGATTGTCGAGGCACTTGATCCGCAGGTGCGGCTCAAAAGCGGCGGTCGGTTGTTTATTGAAGAAACTAAGGCCTGTGTGGCGATTGACGTTGACAGCGGCGACGACAAGGCCAACGGTTCCTTGTCGCGGTTGAATATGGAGGCGGCGGAGGAGATTGTTCGGCAGATCCGCCTGCGGAATTTGTCGGGTAAAATTATCATCGATTTTGCCGGACATTCGGAATATAAATATTTGAAAAACGTTATTGAGTTTTTGGAAAGAAGCCTGCGGAACGATTACGTCAAGACGACGGTCGCTGGTTTGAGTCGCGGCGGCAACGTCGAGATCATCCGCGTCCGCAAAAGGCCGACGCTGCAGGATTGTCTGACAGTTCCCTGCGAAAGCTGCCGGGGAACGGGGAGGGTGCTGAAATGAAATGCCCGATTTGCAAAAAAGAGGTCGAAGACAAGAAATATCGTCCGTTTTGTTCGAAACGCTGCGCGGATATCGATTTGGGACGTTGGTTTGACGGAACATACCGTTTTGCGGCGGAAAGAATGGATGAAAAAGACGTCGAAGAGTTAGAGAAAGCATTGACTCAAGCGGCAGACGAAGAAGAGCCGCAGGACTAGAACAACTTTAAAATCGACTGGCTGGCTTGGGAAGCCAAGGAAAGAGAATTGACCGCCAGCTGCTGCCTGGTTTGTAAAGCCAACATATTGGCCGATTCCTCGTTCATATCGGCAAGCGTGAGTTTGTCGGCGCCTTCGGTTAAAACGTTGATCAGGTTTTGGGTGAAATTTTCCCGCGTAGTAACAATCGAATAATAGTTGCCCAGTTCCGAACTCATCTGTCGAATCTTATTAAGCGCATCTGTCAGTTCTTGGATCGACTTGACCACGTCGCCTTGGTTTTGCCAATCGGTGGTAACCAAACCCAAAGCTTTGGCTGAAGCGTCTTTGCCTTGCACCGCCAGTTTTGAAGAGCGGTTTTCGTTAAACGTCACCGTCAAGTCCTGTTCCCGCAGCAAGTTAATCCCTTTGTAAGAGCTGTCCTTGATCAAAGAATCATATTGTTTGATGATCTCGCCATATTGCTTGCTGTCGGTCTTTTTCTCATACGTTTGCGGGGTAGCCAAATGGTTTAAATCGGGTAAAGGCGGCTGGGTATAAAAAGCGCCGTCTATTTTTTGAAATTCCGGCGGCGTTCCGGTGACCAAACGACCGGTCAGCGTATAGTCAACGTCTTCTTGGGTTTGGTAAATTTGGCCTTTAAGGCTTATCTGACTTCCCGCGGCAGCTTTGACACTCACAGAAGAGGTTTCCTGGAGATAAGTGCCCACCAAATGGTCATCGGTTATATTAATTGAGGCTTTAGCGGAATTGATGCTCAAAGATCCGGTATAAATGAAGCGGGCATTGTCCACCCGGCTTTGGTCATTCAAGGTCAGGGAGCTGCCAAAACCTTTATAACCATTCAGAACGGTACTGCCGTTGCAGATTACCTCGCTTTGGAAAAAGTTACCGGAAGCATGGCTGGGAAATGTTTGTGGCGAAAGCGTAATAATGGAATCATTAAATTCGCATTTGGAGTTCCAAAATACCATTGCGCCGTTGTTAGCATTCAAAACTGTTCCCGGGGCGGTGGAGATATTCATTTGTCCCAAAACTTTAGCATAATCGCGACTTCCCTCATAATAAAAATTGTTGGTTCCTTGGATGTTGACTTTGCCGCCGTTTTTGCCGGAACCGTTTATAAACATGGTGTTATAATGACCGTTTTCTATTTTGGCATAAAAGTCCAGGTTTTTAAAAGTAATGTCGTTTTTAAAATTTTCCATTTTTATCAAAGACATCACTCTTGTATCGGCGTCGCCGGTGATGCGGAGGCTTAAATCAGAGATATTGCCCGATGTGGTGAGCATTCTTGTCGCGGTCGTTCCGGTGACATCAAAATTAAGCGCCGAGAATTTGCCGCGCTCATTGTCGGTAATTCCGTAAGCGCCAATTCCGGTCAG
>CAKQMD010000014.1 GCA_934254925.1 uncultured Alphaproteobacteria bacterium | reverse complement strand
TTGGCATTTCGGGAAGGTTAGGTTCGAACTCACGAGGGAGTGAGTTTGACTACAAGGCGCAGGCAGACGTGAGTATGCCGGTGGCAAAATGCCAGCGCCGATGTGGAACGAGCATTGAGGAAGCAATGTCGAGGACAATCTTGACTTGCCCCTGCCAGTCAAGATAAACCGTCCGAAAGGGCGGTTTTTCATTTATATATCAAGCACTTAACCGAGTCCGTGTGAGGTGTTGTAATCAGAGCCGTTTGCGCCGCTACGAAAACTAAAGTTTTCTACTTGCGCGAACAACTAAGTGTTCCTGCGGCTGAAGCCTAGCAACACTAAGAAAAGTTTCCCGCTTGTTACACGGACTATCCCAGATTAAATTCCTTATTTTACAAGCAGTTAATGCGGTTTGAATCCTATCGGGTTTCGGGATATATTATAGTTTAGAATGAAAATTTTTATTGTTTTGTATTATTCTTATACTCTAACCTTTTCTTTCTGGTAAAGGCAATGATTAAAGAAATGAATGACATTCCCAAACTTATGTAGGCCAAGCTGAGAAGAAAACGCACAATAAATTCTTCAGAATAAGAAACGAAATAAACGCTTCCTAAAAAGACTATTGTTGTTATTATCATAAAATACGGAATCCAACCAATGGCGCACAGGTAATATGATGTTTTGGGGTAATCGGATATAAAATTTGATAAAAATTTAGGTGTTTTGTTAAAGCAAAGCATAAATATACAAATGATAAACAATAAAAATAAAATATCAGAGAGGATTTCAAAACCCAATAAGGAAAGAGGAGTTTCTAAAACACCTGATAATCCGCCTAATACAAGCGCTTCTTTTGACCATAATTTCATTGTTTGTACTCCTTTTCCGAATTAGTTGGGTTAGTTTATAATAATATTTATTTCTTTATTTTTTCTTACGACTGCGGCAACTTTCATTGTAAGCATTAATACCATGAGCAAGGTGTGAACCCCCGAAAGAACCTTTGTTATAGGCTTTTATGGCTTGTCCAATATATGGAATTTTAGTAATAGCATAATCTCCAATGATCGAACCTGTTGAGATGGGTTTAGAAACAGCCGCATCTTTTCTGATTTTAATGAAATTTGACGCAATTCCTTTAGTAGAGCAATCATTATTATAACGGGGTGATGCTTTGCTTGATGTAGATAATTTTTTAGGCATTTTATTATTCCTTTTCTAATAGTTAAACATAATGATAGCGCTATCAATTATTATGTAGGTAAACAGTTTTAATAAAAGCAATAGTTGTGCAAAATATTTTTTTATCTTTTTTGCTTATATGAGAATAGTCTGTGGATTGTCTTACTGTCTCTGTCAAGGAAATCCAAGGGTTTGAGAGGAATCTAGGCCCTTTTATTCTGACTTTTGCCAGCATTTAGAATCAAATACTTAGCACTATTGGTCAGAATGAAATTTCAGGATATTCAAAGAACATTTGCGTAAAAAAGCCCTGAAAGATTCGGGGCATGCCTCGTTATATTTTTTGGGAGAAAAAGCTTTGGTATGTAGCCCGGATTAAAGTAATAATTAGAATTACAACATAGATATAAGAAAAATATTCAATATATTGCGGAAAGATTGAATGATATTCGTGTCCTTTATATTGTGCCTGCGCTGCATTATATCCGTAAATTATTCCAGGGATCATTCCAAAAATTATGCCAATGTACTCTAATATGCCAAGAGCTACCAGATAATTTGTAATTTTAGGAAAATGGTTTTGAATATAGTTTATGAAGTCAAATTTTTGTTTGAAGCACAAACATACAAAGATTGCAGTGAAAAGACAAAATGCAAAAATATTAAAAAAATTGTTTTCCCATAAATCTAACACGGAGGAGATAATAAAGTAAAGTCCACCTAAGATTAAAACATGTTTTCCGAATGTTTTCATAAATATCATCTTCTCCAGTTGTTTTTCAGTAAATTAGATCATCTATTTTTTACGTTTGCAAGTATCGTTATATGTTTGTTGCACTACAAATCCAAATTTTCCCGCATTAAAGCCTTGATTCCAATTTTTTACTAATGGAATCCTTATCGACTATTACATAGGTAAAATGTTTTTATGAAATCAATAGTTGTTGATATGTTTAATATTCTCTTGTAATGTATGATTTTCTTTGCTAAATTATAATTGTCACTTGGGGTTAGTGTATCTAATTTCAAGTGTTTTTTATTTGAACCGTTGGTTTATTCCAACGGTTTTTTGTTTTTAAATAATCTATGAAAAAGGAGATTTTCAATGTCATCTTTTAATAATATTTTTAACCTTAACAAAGATGTTGCTGCATCTTCTGCAGTTGCTGAAGAAGATATGATTCCTCTTAAAACTTATCTTAAGAAATTCGGAGCTTATGATACTCCATCTTATGGAATGACAGAGTATCCTGATAATGAATTATTTGAAGGAATCAAAACGTATCAACGAAAAAACAATCTAATTGTAGATGGGACAATGAAAAGAGAGGGAGAAACAATTGCTTTAATGAACAAAGAGCTTTCTCAACACAAACCGTCACGTTTGAGTTTTAATGGTAAAGAACTTTCTTGGTATGAAGATGATCATAAAGTAGCCTCTTGGAAAGGAATGTCAGGGAATCCTGGTTATCAATGCAAGGAGTATGATGTAATCAAAAATAAAGGGCCACTCCCAGAAGGAAAATGGTTAGTCAGACAGTCGCAACATCAGAATTTTTATAAAGATCAAAGTAAAATCGATCAAATGATTAGTAATTATGGTATGGGCATCTTCGGAAAATGGAGAGGAGGACAAGGCTCGTGGGGTAACAATCGAGTTTGGCTTGAACCAGCTAAAGGAACTGATAACAAAAATCGTACAAATTTATCAATTCACGGCGGAAAAGAATATGGCTCAAGTGGTTGTATAGATTTGACCGATAAAATGGATGAGTTTACCAATCGGTTTAAGAACTATGGTCATGATATGATTTTAGATGTTAAATATGATGAAGATTGCTGGTAATTGCTATTGAATTATTTCAATAATTATTTATAGTTATTTTTATAAATTAGAAGAAGGTGCAATTATGAAAATTCTCAGGCTTATTCCATTTTATTTGTTTTTAGCTTTGAATTTGTTTGTTGCAATTATTTTAATCGTAGATTATTTCTATACAATTAATGATCAAGGGATGATGTGGGGAGCCGAACCAATGGGGTGGCAGTATAAAAACAAGATACATTATACTGTGCTTATATTAGTTACTTTGAGTATCTTGATTGTACCTTCTGTTTATGCTTTGCGACAGATGAGGATAAATAAGAAAAAAGCATATTTTGCAGTCATAATTCCATTTTTTGTATATCTAATTAACTTTGTATATTATATATTTTTCTTTAATATATAATGTTCACTTATAAAAAATCTGTGGCTTGCATGGTTGTTTCCGGCATGCAAGATAAAGTGCTTATCTTTCTTTTATTCTCTCAATATTCCGTATACTTATTTGCTTTTAACTAACATATTGATTATAATCGTTAATTATGGTAATCTTAAACAAACGGGACAACTTGTTTTAGGTTTGACTAAATGTCTGATAACGCATTAACTTTTGCAGAAATTGTAGATACAATATCTTTGGAGGATATTGCAAGCCCTTTTGAAGCTTCTCAAACGGACATGATGACCAGAGAAGATCAGCAAAGGGATATTGCGAGAATAGGAAGGTTAATTGCCAAGGGGCATGTCGGATATACTTTATGGGATGAGGCGACAAGGCAAGAATTTGAAAACAGTCTTGCGGAATTTTATAACGGAGATCTTGAAACTGTAAGCGTAAAAGATTTTTGCATAAAGTTAGACAAGGTTTTGCAAAAGCTTCCGGATGAGCATCTTAAGATTTCTCCGAGTAAAGGCAATTTATTGCCGAGAGAGCCTAATCCGGTTGCTGTCGGGAACAATATTTGCACGGATAAAAAATGGGAAATATCGGAAGTTGAGGGAAAGAAGACGGCAATTATTGCTTTGCCGGAACTCGGCAGCACTTTGCCGAATGAATGGCTGCAGTTTTCAAAGGAATTGGATGAAAAATTATTTAATCCCGACGGAAGCGAAAAATATGATTCCCTTATCATCGATATCAGGGATAATCCCGGCGGGGCTTCGGTTCCCTTCGAGCTGCTGGCGAAAAAATTGTACGGCAACGAGGTGGCTCCTTTTGAGAAAAGTGTTTATCGTGATACGCGAGAAGCCGATTACATCAGATTGATAAACGGCGAGATAAGCAGAGATACTTATCTGCAAAGAATGCAAAATCATCAATATAGCGGTGCGTTGGTGCCTGTTTGCGATTATTCCTCTCATAGGGAAAAATATCCCGCTTTTGTCAACGGCGGATATAAGAAGCCGATTATCATTTTGACTAATCGTCAGACGGCTTCTGCGGGTGAAAGTTTGTGCCAATTCCTCAAGCATCATCCGGGAGTCACTTATGTCGGCGAAAACACTGCCGGCTGTTATGCCGAGATTAGCGGCGAAGCGGTCAGAGGACAATTTGGATATGGGGTTAAGATCGGTTCGACACATGCTTTTTTTGAAAATGGAGAAAATTTTGAAAGAAAAGGTTTCCCCGTTGACATAAACACTTCGGGGCAAGACGCTTTTGCTTATGCAACGGAAAATCTGCAACAAATAAATTCGTCGGCAAATGAAAGGCTTTTGAATCATAAGTCCGGTAGCAGAGGTTTTTCATTTGAGCAGCTTGCCAATAATGATTTTGCCTTTGTTCGGGCAATTAATCAGGGAATGGATATAGAGGCCGTCAAAGGGTTGTACGCTCAAATATATCCCGAAAGAGCGGATAAATTCGAAGCCGTCAAAAATTATGCCCTGACCGGGACCTTTAGGGCGGCAAATTCACAAATCAAAAAATTAAAAGAGCTTAAAGCGAAAATAAGTTCTTCCAAAGAAACAAATCCTCAAGCAGAAACTCGGGCAGATAAACTACGGGCTCTTCGCACGACGGGGGTATCAAGTGCCAGACCAGTATCGAGAGAAAGTTTGCAAGCTTTGCGTTATGTGCCAAGTCGGAATAGGGAATAGGCTGCGCAAGAGGGACGATCATGCACGTATGCCGTGATTATTTGGCTAAACTGCGAATATACCTATTGACATCAAAAAAATAATTTAATATGTTGGCGGCATTACGTTAGGACGCATTGTGCTGTTTATGTCAGTCCGTATTTACGGGGTGTGTCCTGCCATTTCCCGCCTGGCGGGGTGTTTAACTTTTTTTGGTGGATTGAAGATAATGGCAAAAATCAGCCCGATACAGTTTTTCAGACAGGTGAAGCAGGAAGTTAAAAAGGTAACCTGGCCTACTAAAGACGAGGTGGTCAAGACGTCGATCATGGTTTTGATCATTGTGGCGATTGCCGCGACTTTCTTCTTTTTTGTCGACCAGATTTTGGGCTGGGCGATGAAGTTAATTTTAGGTCTGGGAGTATAGTTTAATGGATGCCCGTTGGTATGTCGTCAATGTTCATTCCGGTTCGGAGAAAAAAGTTGCCGAATCGATTAAAGAACAGGCGGTTGTGAAAAAAATGGAAGACAAGATCTTGGATATTCTTGTGCCGACCGAGGAAGTCGTGGAAGTGAAAAAGGGAACCAAGGTCAGCAGCGAACGCAAGTTCTTCCCCGGTTATATTTTGGTCAAGATGGTGATGACGGACGATGCTTGGCATTTGATCAAGAACAATCCGAAAGTGACCAATTTCCTTGGCAGCCGCAACAAACCTTACCCGATTACCGAAGCGGAAGCGCAACGGATCATTACTCAGATGCAAGAAGGCATTGAGCGGCCGCAGACGGTTATCGACTTTGAAGTCGGCGAACAGGTTCGGGTCAATGACGGGCCGTTTGCTTCTTTTGTCGGTTTGGTGGAGGAAGTGGATGCCGAAAAGACGAGGCTGAAAGTTTCGGTGTCTATTTTCGGGCGTTCGACTCCGGTGGAATTGGAGTTTTCTCAGGTAGAAAAGATTTAAACCGTCAGAGGCGGTTTTATCAATGCCGGAAACGCCGAAGCATCTTCGGATTCCGGCATTTGTCTTTTGTCAAGGGAGCAAGATATGTTTAAAAATTTTATGAATGAATTTAAGAAGTTCGCCATGCGCGGCAATGTCATCGACATGGCTGTCGGTATCATTATCGGAGCGGCTTTCGGGAAGATTGTGGACTCTCTGGTCAAGGATATTATCATGCCGCCGATCGGCCTGCTGCTGGGAAAGGTGGATTTTACGAATTTGTATGTCGTGTTGAAAGACGGCGTAACGCCGGCTCCCTACGCGTCTTTGGATGCGGCACAGCAAGCGGGTGCCGTAACTTTGAATATCGGTTTGTTCGTCAATGCGTTGATCAGCTTTACCATTGTGGCTTTTGCGGTGTTTATTCTGATTAAGGCCATTAACGAGTTGCAGGCGAAGATGCTTAAACAGGAGCAGGCTGAGGAGGCTAAAAAAGCGCCGACGACAAAGACTTGCCCTTACTGCTGTTCCGAGATTCCGGTTTGTGCGGTGAAATGTCCGCAATGTACGGCGGATTTGCCGGAGGCGGAAAAACAGGCATAATAAAAAAGCGCTCTTTTGAAAGGGCGCTTTTTTATTGACTAACATTCTTCAATATGAGGCGAAAACTCCAGGTCTATAATCCCGTCATCGGGAAAATAGGCGGTAATGCGGCAGGGTAGGCAATTATGCCTTCGGCTTTTGCGACGTGCCAATTTTATTTCATGTTTTTTTAGAACGAGGGCGGCAAAAACATGTCTTTCCAACCGCAGAATGACGATATTGTCAATGAAATGTTCAACTTCCGCTTCGACGAGGCAGCCTATCGGATGGCGCTTTATGTAACGGTCTGCCGGCAAAGAGGCCGGACGAACCTTCAGGCGAGGCAGAAGCTCCATGACGCGAACCCGAATGTTTTGTCCTTCTTGATAAAACATGCCCATGGAAGAATCCGTCAAAGGAACGTGCAGATCAGCCAAAGTGAGCGTTGCGGCATATTTTTCCGCGACAAGCAATTCCAGGAGGTTGGGCTGCACTTTGGTGACTTTGGCCAGATAAAAGGCTCCGGTTTTCAGTTCGTTTTTCATAATAATAATTTTAATAAGTCTTAAAAATGTATAAATTGGACGCAGGTTAGCGAAAAATCGTCTTTCTGGCAAGAAAAAAGTTTTCGCTCGGCTCGGTGGTTCGCAAAAAACGCTTGCAAAATGAATCTTTTGTGGTATACAAAAGCGACTCTTTAGGGAGGAAAGGCCTTGAAGAGCGCGAATCGCATTATATTAACAAAAATCGTGGGAGGCCAGCCATGGTCTTGTAAACCACGAACCTAAACAAGAGGTATGAAATGGCTAAGACTAAAAAGAAAATTTTAGGATTAATCAAGCTTCAAATCCCCGCGGGAAAAGCCAATCCTTCTCCCCCGGTTGGTCCGGCTCTCGGCCAAAAGGGCTTGAATATTATGGATTTCTGCAAACAGTTTAATGCTGCTACCCAGAAGTTGGAACCGGGTATTCCTGTTCCGGTGGTGATTACGGCTTTTGAAGACAAGTCGTTCACTTTTGTGACAAAACTGCCGCCGGTGGCCTATTATATTAAAAAAGCCGCCAATGTGAAATCGGCTTCCAAGGAACCGGGCAAAAGCTTTGCCGGTCAGATTACTCTGGCTCAGGTCAAAGAAATCGCCGAAGCCAAGTTGCCGGATCTTAACTGTTCCACCGTCGAATCGGCGATGAATATGGTTAAAGGCCAGGCTGTTTCCATGGGTATTAAGGTAGTGGAGTAAGAAGATGAGCGGAAAAAGAATCGTAAATGCTTATAAAACCGTTGATAAAAATCAGGCTTATTCCCTGAATGAAGCGGTTAAAATCGTCAAAGAAAACGCTACCGCCAAATTTGATGAAACGATCGACGTGGCGATCAACCTCGGTGTTGATCCGAAATATGCCGATCAGATGGTTCGCGGTGTTTGCTCGCTGCCGCACGGAACCGGTAAAACGATCCGTGTTGCCGTTTTGGCTCAGGGCGAGAAGGCTGACGAAGCCAAAGCTGCCGGTGCGGATATTGTCGGTGCCGAAAACCTGATTGATTCGATCTTGAGCGGCAAAATTGACTTTGATCGCTGCATTGCCACGCCGGACATGATGGGCTTGGCTGGTCGTGTAGCCCGCGTTTTGGGGCCGAAAGGCCTGATGCCGAACCCCAAATTGGGAACGGTGACGACGGATGTTGCCAATGCGGTTAAAAAAGCCAAAGCCGGTGAAGTTCAGTATCGTGTTGAAAAGAACGGTATTGTTCATGCCGGTATCGGCAAAGCCAGTTTCTCTGCCGAACAGATTTTGGAAAACGCCAAAACCTTTATTGATGCCATCAGCAAGGCCAAACCGGCCAGCGTCAAAGGCACTTATATGAAGAAAGTGTCTTTGAGCAGCACGATGGGTGTCGGTGTTCGCGTTGACACTTCGGCTTTGTAAGAGACAGCCTAATAATTTATAAAAAAGCCCCTCGTTTTGAGGGGCTTTTTTATATGTGCAAATTTGTCTAATCCGACAATAAAGCGGCCAATAGATTATATCCAAAAGTGAGATAGGCTGAGGAAAAGTTTTGTAAGTTTTTTGAGGCAGTTTCTCGTTTCTTTTATAGTATGTTTATAGATTGTCACGAAACCATAAAATGTTATGTAGAGAAATGAGCAACAGTATCAGTTTAAGCGCGTCAATGCGATCAAATTTGCTGAGCCTGCAGAATATTGCGGGACAGGTTGATTTGACGCAAAATCGTCTTTCGACCGGTTTGAAAGTCAATTCGGCGATTGACAATCCTTCGTCATACTATACCGCCGTCTCTTTAAACAACAGAGCTAACGACCTGTCGGCCTTGTTGGATTCCATGGCGCAAGGGATCCAAACGATTAAAGCGGCCACCGAGGGACTGCAGGCAGGAGCAAGTTTGTTGGAACAAGCCGCCGCCACGGCAACCCAAGCCCTGGAGAATGTACATTTTAACATCAAACCTTTAGAAGATTACATCCGGCGTGGTTATACCGTGATTGATTCAGAAATGGACAGTGCCGAAATTGAAGCTTTGATGGTTGACGGAGCCAAACTGGTCTTGGCCGACAACGTGGTATTGGATGCCGGCTTAGTCTTGGCGGCGGACAATGTCACCATTAACGGCAACGGCCATTCTTTGACCTACCAAGGTACAGATGATCTTTTAACGGTTTCCGGCAGCAATGCAACCGTCACTAATATCAAATTAAATTATGAAAATACTTCCGGCGGCTCGGTAATTGAGGTAACGGGATCAGCAGACATTTCTTTTATTGAGATTGAAGCTCAAGGGAACAAAGTTTACGGTATTCATTGCGGCAAGGACGGCAAAATCACCTTGGACAATACTATGGGCTTTAATGTCAGCGGTAACGGATCACATAATTTGATCAACGGCAATGCGGAGCTCTATGACGGCAAAGGCAATACTCAGGCGATTGCCGATCAGATCGGTGCAGATGGTTTAGCGGCCATGGCGGCACACCAGTTTTATGCCCCGGGGGTTGCCAAAGACGACGCCAATTTCGGCCAAGGGCAATGGTATTTGCCTTCCATTGGTGAGTTGATGGATTTGTACGGTATGGATTATGAGGCCATGACGGAAGGAGACGGTACGTCAGGGGCTGTAGGTGATAATAAAGATAAAATTAACGAAGCATTGAACAAATTAAAAGCTAATGGAGCTGATGCTGCGGCTTTAAACAACAGCCATTATTGGTCGTCTTCCGAAGCAAAGGGCGACATTCCATGGGTACTTAGTATGCTTAACGGTTATCGGAGCAACTACGATAAAGCAAACGGCAACCTCCCCATTCGGAGCTTTTCCTATTTGGAAAATCGTTTTGATCCTTCAGGTAACACGCCCAAAATCGGTGACGTGATGTATGCGGACATGAGCTATGGCTCTGCTGATGACTATGACAGTAACAAAACTGCCGTCGGGGTGGTGACTTGGGTCTCGGAAGACGGCCGCTCAGCCAAGATTATGAATTTGAAAGACTTGAGTTTCAGTTCTAATGATCAGGCGGGAAATTTTAACCCGGACAAGCCTTATGACACCTCGGCAGGTACGGTTGCATCAACACGCTGGACAACGGATACCGACGCCAAGAATACCAATATTACAGACATAACAGATTATGGCTATTCACAATTGTTGGAAGCGGCGCAATCGGGCGGTGAGATCTCGGTCAGCAACACTAATCTTGAAGTAAACAACAAAATCTACCTTGCCGTAACGGATCAAATTTCTTCTTACAACGAAATCTTGTCACAATACGATTCTCTGATCAAAGACACTTCTTATAAGGGAGTTAATTTGTTGTGGGAACAGGATTTGACTGTAACCTTTAACGAAGACCGTTCGGCACAGTTGTCCGTCAAAGGCAAAGACGCCTCGACCCAAGTTTTGGGCCTCGTAACAATAAATTGGAAAACGCAAAATGACGTGGCGCAGTCCTTGAGCGAGATTGCCGCCGCCCTGAATCAAATCCGCCAAATGTCATCCGAGCTTGGCAATTATTATTCAATTGTCACTACCCGCGAAAACTTCACGCAAAATCTGATCAACGTACTGACCGAAGGGGCCGACAAGCTCACGCTTGCCGATATGAATGAGGAATCGGCCAATATGTTGGCCCTGCAAACCCGGCAGCAGCTGGCTGTCAATTCCCTGTCCTTGGCCTCTCAGGCCAGCCAGTCGATTCTCAAATTGTTTTGAGATTTTGTAAAAAAATGCTTGACTTTTGGGCTTTTAGAGTTTATTAACCCAAACACAAGAACGACAGTTTGTCGTTCGGCCTGTCCAAGACTGCAGGTGGCCGAGGAGAAAACCTTTTCTTCTTTTCCTTAAATATCCTGCATAGACGGAGTAAGTGAGATTTTTTATGATCATTTTTTTCTCCTGGACAGTCAGGTCCCGTCAGGGCGGTTGAGGAGAAAAAGCTTTCCTCCTCAAACACGGTCTTGGCGGATTTGTTAAAAACAAGCATAATCCGATGTTTCGGTTTATGTGAAATTTGGAGACAACAAGTGAACCGCGAAGAAAAAGCACAACTGCTCAGCGAGCTTAACGAGCTGTTCTCGAATGCCGAAATCGTAGTCGTTTCGCACTACAAGGGCCTCACGGTTGAGGAAGTTTCGGAATTGAGAAACAACATCCGCAAAGCCGGCGCTGGGTTCAGAGTTACCAAAAACCGGATTACTCGTCTTGCTCTCAAAGGCACCAAGTTTGAAAACCTGTCCGATCTGTTCACCGGCCCGACAGCGATTGCTTTCGCCAATGATCCGATTTCGGCTTGTAAAGCTTGTGTCGAATTCGCTAAAAACAATGAAAAATTGATCGTCATCGGCGGCGCTATGGGAACCGGTGTTCTCTCGACCGCAGACATCAACAAATTGGCAACCATTCCGTCTTTGGACGAACTGCGTGCCAAGATCATTGGCCTGTTGCAGGCTCCTGCTGCTCAGTTGGCAAGAGTTACCAAGGCTTACAGCGAAAAAGAAGCCGCCTAAGATTGTTGTTTTTCGCCTTTGGGCGAAAACGGTCATCGGCGCTTTTGAGCCAAGACAAGTTTTTTAGTTTTATTTGATTAATTTTAATATATTGGAGAAAAAAAATGGCCGATTTAGCCAAATTAGTAGATGAATTGTCAGCCTTGACCGTTATGGAAGCCGCTGACCTGTCTAAAATGTTAGAAGAAAAATGGGGCGTTTCTGCCGCTGCTGCCGTTGCCGTTGCTGCCGGTGGTGCTGCTGCCGGTGGTGCTGCCGCTGCTGAAGAAAAAGACGAATTTGACGTCGTTTTGGCAGAAGCCGGTGCCAACAAGATCAACGTCATTAAGGAAGTCCGCGCGATTACCGGTCTGGGCCTGAAAGAAGCCAAAGATTTGGTTGACGGCGCTCCGAAGACCATTAAAGAAGGCGTTGCCAAGGCTGAAGCCGAAGAAATGAAGAAGAAACTGGAAGAAGCCGGCGCTAAAGTCGAACTGAAGTAGTTTCTCAGGCGGCGTTCCGAACGAGCGCGGCTTACAAAGGTCGAATCCGCATGCTTTGAGCATGAAAGGGGTTCGGCCTTTTTTGTGTGTTTGGAATGCGTTGACGTCATGACGAAAAAAGCGGATAAAAAAATAAAATTCTTGACTCCGAGAAAGAAAAATTGCTTGCAATTTGAATCGCTTGGGTATAAAAGAAAGCCAAATTCCAAGTATTATTCTACGAATCGATGTCAAGAGGCTGCAACGGCCGAGGGGTTGGCATGATTCTTTGTTTTTAAATCTAGATTTTTCAATCTTCTGCGCGCGGGGTGCAAGTTTTTGACGGAATGGCGGCAGAATCATAACCATAAGGATTAAAGCACAATGAAGGAATCTTATACGAGCAAACGACGTGTAAGAAGAAACTTCGGCAAAATCGACGCTGTTGCGGAGATGCCGAGTTTAATCGAAATTCAAAAAGGTTCTTATGACAGCTTTATTCAAGCCAACGGTGCCGAAAAATGTGAGTTTGGTTTGGATGAGGTTTTCAAGTCAATTTTTCCAATTAAAGATTTTTCGGGGAACGGTGAGTTGGAGTTTGTGAAATACGAACTCGAGGAGCCGAAATATGACGTTGACGAATGCATCAAACGCGATATGACATTTGCCGCTCCGGTCAAAGCGACGTTGCGTTTGGTGGTGTGGGATGTTGACGAGGCAACTGGTGCCAAGTCCATCCACGACATTAAGGAGCAAGACGTTTATATGGGCGACATCCCCCTGATGACGGATAAGGGGACCTTTATTTTCAACGGTACCGAGCGTGTGGTGGTTTCGCAGATGCACCGTTCTCCCGGTGTGTTTTTTGACCATGACAAGGGCAAGACCGTTTCTTCGGGTAAATATTTGTTTGCGGCACGGGTGATTCCTTACCGCGGTTCGTGGCTTGATTTTGAGTTTGACGCCAAGGACCTGGTTTATGCCCGAATCGATCGTCGTCGCAAGTTGCCGGTTACTTCGATTCTGTATTCATTGTATTCCAAAGAGACGATTGAAAAGATCAAAAAACTGGCTAAATCCGGCAAAAAGATTGATCCTGCCGAAATCAAGGGAATGGACAAGGAAGAGATTTTGGCCTATTTTTATGATGTTGACACCTATGTTGCCGACAAAAAGGCCTGGAAAGCCAAGTTTGAACCCAGCCGTATGAAAGGCGTCAAGTTTGACTTTGACCTGATTAACGCCGCCGACAATCAGTCCGTTTGGGAAGCTGGCAAAAAACTGACGCCGCGGGCGGCGCAGAAGCTGGCGGACGAAGGGCTGGAGTTTTACAAGGTCAGTCCGGAACAGTTGTACGGCAAGTTTTTGGCGACTAATTTGGTCGTGGCCAAGACCGGAGAAGTCATTGCCGAAGCCGGTGACGAACTGAATGAAGAATTGTTGGAAAAAATTGCCAAAGCCAAAATCAATGAAATTAAAGTGCTTTACATTGACGGCGTAAACGTCGGTCCTTATATCCGCAATACGTTGGCTGCCGACAAAAACAGCTGCAGGGAAGAGGCTTTGCTTGATATTTATCGCGTCATGCGTCCGGGCGAACCGCCTACCTATGAAACTGCAGACCAGTTGTTTAACCAATTGTTCTTTGACAATGAGCGTTATGATCTGTCTTCGGTGGGCCGCGTGAAAATGAACGTGGCTTTGGACATTTCGTTTGACGAAGCGCCGGATGATTATCGCGTGTTGCGGAAAGACGATATTTTGCGTATTGTAAAAAGACTGGTCGAGCTACGCGACGGCAAAGGTGAAGTCGACGATATTGACCACTTGGGCAACCGTCGGGTGCGTTCCGTCGGCGAATTGATGGAAAACCAATACCGTATGGGCTTGCTCAGAATGGAAAGAGCCATTCGCGAAAGAATGAGCTCGGAAAATCTGAACAACGTCAAACCGCAGGATTTGGTCAATGCCAAGCCGATCGCTTCGGTGATTCGCGAGTTCTTCGGATCTTCGCAGTTGTCGCAGTTTATGGATCAAAACAACCCGTTGTCGGAAATTACGCACAAGCGTCGTTTGTCGGCCTTGGGACCGGGCGGCTTGTCTCGTGACCGTGCCGGCTTTGAAGTCCGTGACGTGCATCCGACCCATTACGGACGTATCTGTCCGATTGAAACGCCTGAAGGTCCGAACATCGGTTTGATCAACTCGTTGTCGACTTATGCCCGCATCAACAAATACGGCTTTATCGAATGTCCGTACCGTAAAGTGGTTAACGGCAAGGTAACCTCGGAAGTGGTTTATCTGTCGGCGGACGAAGAAGGCAAGTTCAAGATTGCGGAAGCCAATGCCGCGGTGAAACCCGACGGGCATTTCCAAGAAGACCTGATTGCCTGCCGCAAGGCCGGCGAGTTTGAATTTGCTCATCCGGAAGAGATCGACTTTATCGACGTGTCGCCGAAACAGTTGGTGTCGGTGGCTGCCGCTTTGATCCCGTTCCTGGAAAACGATGACGCGAACCGCGCTTTGATGGGTGCGAACATGCAGCGTCAGGGCGTACCTTTGTTGAGATCTGAGGCTCCGCTGGTCGGTACCGGTGTGGAAGCCGCGGTGGCAAAAGATTCCGGTGCGACGGTGGTGGCCAAGTACGACGGTATTGTCGACTCGGTTGATGCCAACCGCATCGTGGTGCGTTCGCATGACGAATCGGCCAAGGATGTCGGCGTGGAAATTTACAAGCTGCAGAAGTTCCGCCGTTCCAACCAGAATACCTGCATTAACCAAGTTCCTTTGGTTAAAGTCGGTGATGAAGTGAAGGCCGGTGACATTATGGCTGACGGTCCCTGCACGGATATGGGTGAGCTGGCTCTCGGCCGCAATGTGTTGGTGGCGTTTATGCCGTGGAACGGTTTGAACTATGAAGACGCGATTTTGCTGTCTGAAAGAATTTCGCGCGATGATGTCTTTACTTCTTTGCATATTGAAGAATTTGAAGTCATGGCCCGTGATACCAAACTCGGACAGGAAGAGATTACTCGTGATATTCCCAATGTCGGCGAGGAAGCACTGCGTAACCTTGACGAGGCCGGAATCGTTTATATCGGCGCCGAGGTGAAAGCCGGCGATATTCTGGTCGGCAAGGTGACGCCGAAAGGCGAATCGCCGGTGACGCCGGAAGAAAAACTGCTGCGTGCCATCTTCGGCGAGAAGGCTTCCGACGTTCGCGACACGTCACTGCGTGTTCAGCCGGGTATTGAAGGCATTGTGGTTGACGTTCACGTTTTCTCCCGCCGCGGCGTGGAAAAAGATGAGCGTGCCTTGTCAATCGAACAGGAAGAGATTTCTCAACTGGCCAAAGACCGCGATGATGAAATTGCCATCGTGCGCAAGAGTTTTGAAACTCGTTTGAAGTCTATGCTGATGGGACATAAGGTTGTCGATGCGCCGAAAGGCGTGGCCAAAAACTCAACCGTGACCGAGGCTACCTTTGCCGAACTGCCGTCTTCGCAATGGCGCAAGATCGTGGTGAAGGACGAGGAAGTTATGGCTCGGGTGGAAGAATTGCTGGCCGCTTATGACGCCCGTATTGACAAAGTTCAGAAACATTTTGAAAACAAGGTCGAAAAAGTTCAGCGCGGCGACGATTTGCTGCCGGGCGTTTTGAAGATGGTCAAAGTTTTCATTGCTACCAAGAGAAAGATTCAATCCGGTGACAAGATTGCCGGCCGTCACGGTAACAAAGGTACGATTTCCCGCGTTTTGAAGCTTGAGGATATGCCTTATACCGAAGACGGTACGCCGGTCGATATTGTGTTGAATCCGTTGGGTGTGCCTTCTCGTATGAACGTGGGGCAGATTTTGGAAACGCACCTCGGTTGGGCAGCCAAAGAATTGGGCCGTCAACTCAATGAGATGACGGAGGCCTATAAGAGAGGCGAAAAGACCATTGAAGACCTTAACAAAGAACTGAAGAGCATTTATGGCGAGAAACAGTATAAAGAGGATATCGCCGGCATGAGCGATGCCGAGAAACTTGAAATGGTTTCTAACCTTAAAAACGGCGTGCCGATGGCAACTCCGGTTTTTGACGGCGCCAGCGGCGAAGACATCAACATGATGTTGACCAAAGCTGGTTTGCCGACTTCGGGACAGATTGACCTGTATGATGGTCGTACCGGCGAGAAGTTTGATCGCAAGGTGACTGTCGGTATTATCTACATGATCAAGCTGCATCATATCGTTGACGAAAAAATGCATGCTCGTTCGGTCGGACCTTACTCTCTGGTTACTCAACAGCCTCTGGGCGGTAAGGCTCAGTTCGGCGGACAACGCTTCGGTGAAATGGAAGTGTGGGCCCTGCAGGCTTACGGTGCTGCCTATACTTTGCAGGAAATGCTTACCGTTAAATCCGACGATGTTAACGGCCGTACCAAGGTTTATGAGTCAATTGTCCGCGGCGATGACGGATTTGAAGCCGGTATTCCGGAATCCTTCAACGTGTTGGTGAAGGAAATCAAGTCGCTGTGTTTGAACGTTGAACTGTTGAACGAAGAAGTTTAAGGCAGAGGAGTTATACAAATATGAATGATATAATGAAATATTTTGGACAACAGGTTGCAGGCGAGTCCTTTGACGAAATCAAGATCTCGATTGCATCGCCTGAACAAATTCGTTCCTGGTCGTACGGCGAAGTCAAAAAGCCCGAAACGATCAACTATCGGACGTTCAAACCGGAAAGAGACGGTTTGTTCTGCGCCCGGATTTTCGGTCCGGTCAAGGATTACGAGTGCTTGTGCGGCAAATATAAACGCATGAAGTATCGCGGCGTGGTCTGTGAGAAGTGCGGCGTGGAAGTGACGCTTTCCAAAGTTCGTCGCGAACGCATGGGGCATATTGAACTGGCAGCGCCGGTGGCGCATATTTGGTTCCTGAAGTCTCTGCCGAGCCGCATTGCCCTTCTTACCGATATTCCGATGAAGGCTTTGGAACGCGTTTTGTATTTTGAAAGCTACATTGTGATTGAGCCGGGGTTGACTCCGCTGTCAGTCAATGAGCTTTTGACGGAAGAACAGTATCAGGAAGCAGTGGACGAATACGGCGAAGATTCTTTCCGGGCCGGTATCGGTGCCGAGGCTTTGAAGGAAATTCTGGCTTCGATTGATCTGGAAGCGGAAAGAACAGCCATTCGCGAGGAGTTGAAAGATAACGCTTCGGAGGCCAAACGCAAAAAATTGGTAAAACGTTTGAAGATTATCGAATCTTTCATCAATTCCAACACCAAGCCGGAATGGATGATTCTCGACGTTTTGCCGGTGATTCCGCCTGAGTTGCGTCCGTTGGTGCCGTTGGACGGCGGTCGTTTTGCAACGTCTGATCTGAATGATCTTTACCGTCGGGTGATCAACCGCAACAACCGTCTGAAGAGACTGATGGAATTGCATGCGCCGGAAATCATTATCCGCAACGAAAAGAGAATGCTGCAGGAATCCGTTGACGCTCTGTTTGACAACGGTCGTCGCGCCCGCGCCATTACCGGTACCAATAAACGTCCGCTGAAGTCTTTGTCCGACATGCTGAAAGGAAAACAGGGACGTTTCCGTCAGAACCTGCTCGGCAAGCGCGTCGACTATTCAGGGCGTTCGGTTATTACCGTCGGTCCGGAGTTGAAGCTGCATCAATGCGGTCTTCCCAAGAAGATGGCGCTTGAACTGTTTAAGCCGTTCGTTTATGCCAAACTCGAGCTTTACGGTCATGCCACTACGATCAAGGCCGCTAAGAGAATGGTGGAAAAAGAACGTCCGGAAGTCTGGGATATTCTGGAAGAGGTTATCCGCGAGCATCCTGTTCTGTTGAACCGTGCGCCGACTTTGCACCGTTTGGGTATTCAGGCTTTTGAACCGGTTTTGGTTGAAGGTAAAGCCATTCATCTGCATCCGTTGGTTTGTACGGCTTTCAACGCCGACTTCGACGGTGACCAAATGGCCGTTCACGTGCCGTTGTCAATTGAAGCGCAACTTGAAGCCCGCGTGTTGATGATGTCTACCAACAACATCTTGTCACCGGCCTCCGGTAAGCCGATTATCGTTCCGTCGCAGGATATGGTGTTGGGTATCTATTACCTGACCTATGAAGCCGATGGGCTGAAAGGCGAAGGTATGGTCTTTGCCGACTTTGACGAAATCGAGATGGCTTTGTTTGAAAAACAGGTCGATTTGCATGCCAAAATCAAATGCCGGATGGAATATGTGGCCGATGACGGCGAGATTAAATACGGCGTGATCGAAACCACTCCGGGCCGGATTATGGTTTCGCAGATTTTGCCCAAGCATAAGAACGTGCCGTTCTCTTTGGTCAATCGTTTGGTGAAGAAAAAGGAAATCGGCGAAATTATTGATACGGTTTATCGTCACTGCGGTCAGAAAGAAACAGTGCTGTTTGTCGACAAGATCATGACTCTCGGCTTTACCAATGCCTGCAAGGCCGGTATCTCGTTCGGTAAGGATGACCTTATTGTTCCGGATACCAAGCAAGGGCTGATCGAAGAAACCGAGAAGCAGGTCAAGGAATTTGAACAGCAGTATCAGAACGGTTTGATCACCAAAGGCGAGAAATACAACAAAGTGGTTGATATTTGGGCTGCCTGTACCGATAAAATCGCTGACGAAATGATGAAAAACATTTCAAAGACCGAAAACGGCTACATCAATTCCGTTTACATGATGGCTCACTCCGGTGCCCGCGGTTCTGCCGCCCAAATGCGTCAGCTGGCCGGTATGCGCGGTTTGATGGCCAAACCGAGCGGCGAAATTATTGAACAGCCGATTATCTCGAACTTTAAAGAAGGTTTGACGGTGTTGGAATACTTCAATTCTACCCACGGTGCCCGTAAAGGTTTGGCCGATACGGCATTGAAGACCGCCAATTCCGGTTATTTGACCCGTCGTTTGGTTGACGTGGCTCAAGACGTGGTGATTACGGAAACCAACTGCGGCACCGAACGCGGCATCATCGTCCGTCCGGTTGTAGACGGCGGTAACGTAATTGTCTCGATCGGTGAAAGAATCTTGGGAAGAACGATTCAAGAAGATATCATTCACCCGGAAACCGGCGAGTTGTTGGTGGCCAAGGGCAAGCTCATTGATGAAAACGACGTCGAAGTCGTGGAGAAGGCTGGTGTCGAACAAGTGAAGATCCGTTCGGTTCTGACCTGCGAAACCAAAGACGGCGTTTGCGCGGCTTGTTACGGTCGTGACCTGGCACGCGGAACGCCGGTCAACATCGGCGAGGCTGTCGGCGTGATTGCCGCCCAGTCCATCGGTGAACCGGGTACCCAGCTGACGATGAGAACTTTCCACATCGGCGGTGCGGCGTCAAAATCTGCCGAACAGGCTTCGGTTGAGGTGCCTTTTGCCGGTATTTTGAATATCGAAAACAAGCATATGGTTACCAATTCCGACGGCCACGGCATTGTGTTGTCCCGCAACTGCGATTTGGTAATCGTGGATGATAAAGGACGCGAAAAATCCCGCCACCATGTTCCTTACGGTACCAGAGTTTTGGTTGCTGAAGGCGCTAAGGTGAAAAAAGGCCAAAAGATTGCCGAGTGGGATCCGTTTACCATTCCGGTCATTACCGAGAAAGCCGGTAAGGTGGAATTGGTTGACTTGATCAATAATGTTTCGGTTAAAGAAACAACCGATGAGACGACCGGTATCGTCTCCAAAGTGGTGATTGATTGGCGTTCTTCTTCCGCTTCCGCTGGTTTGAAGCCGAGTATCGTGCTCAAAGATGCCAAAGGAAAGCCGGTGAACGGTGATAATGGCAAGGAAGTCCGTTATTATATGTCGGCAGACGCGATTTTGTCGGTTGACAACGGTCAGGAAGTTCAGGTTGGTGACGTCTTGGCAAGAATTCCGCGCGAGAGCTCCAAGACCAAAGATATTACCGGTGGTCTGCCGCGCGTGGCCGAGTTGTTTGAGGCCCGCCGTCCGAAGGATCCCGCCATTATTTCGGATATCGACGGTATTGTCGAGTTTGGCAAAGATTATAAGGCCAAACAACGGATTACCGTGGTGCCGAAGAAGGGCGAGGCTATGGAATATCTGATCCCGAAAGGACGTCATCTGGTGGTTCAAGACGGCGATGTGGTCAAAAAAGGCGACATGCTGGTTGAAGGAACGCCGGCTCCTCATGATATTTTGCGTGTTCTCGGGGTTGAGAAACTGGCGGAATATCTGGTGAAGGAAGTTCAAGACGTTTACCGTCTGCAGGGCGTGAAGATCAACGACAAGCACATTGAAGTCATTGTTTCGCAAATGCTCAGAAAAGTCGAAGTTACCGCTCCCGGCGACACGACCTTCCTGATCGGAGAACAAGTTGACCGCGATGAGTTTGAAGCCGAAAACGCCAAGATTATTGCCGAGAACGGTACGCCGGCAGAAGCCGATCCGATTTTGCTCGGTATTACCAAGGCTTCGTTGCAGACCAAGTCGTTCATCTCGGCAGCTTCCTTCCAGGAAACGACCCGCGTTCTGACCGAAGCGGCAGTTGCCGGAAAGGTCGACCATTTGTCGGGTCTGAAGGAGAATGTGATCGTCGGCCGTCTGATTCCGGCCGGTACCGGCACGGTGCTCAGAGCCCTGAAGAAAGTGGCAGCTCAGAACGACAAGGAGATCCTGACCCTCAAAGAGGAGGCTGCAGCCGAACAGCAAGCTTTGGCCGCTCCTGCGTCGGAAGCTCAGGAAACACCTGCCGAATAATTCGGAAAGCAAGTGAAAAAACCTCCGCAACATGCGGAGGTTTTTTTTGTGTTTGAAGGCGCAATTTATCTTTTTATGGTGATGAGCGGAGATTGTATTTGATTATTGGATAAATAAACCCTATATATAAATTCAGGTACAATTTTTGAATTAAGGGTGGATTATGCGCGGAGGAAGAAATCTTATTATTTGGTTGTTGGCCATTGTGCTGCTGTCTTCGATTTTGAATGTCTTTACAGCAAAAACGCAAAAAGCGGGCTTGCAGGATTTGGCTTTTTCCGACTTTATGGACAAGGTTGAAAACAAGTCTGTGACCGATGTGGTGATTGCCGGACCGGAGATTACCGGCACGCTGACGGACGGCAGCAAATTTTACAGCTATTCACCTTATGATCCGTCCATGGTGGAAAATTTGCGCGCCAACGGCGTTCGGGTGATGGCCAAGCCGGAAGATACGTCCGGCAATACGTTTTGGGGCGTCGTGATTTCATGGTTCCCGATGATCTTGCTGATCGCGGTATGGATTTTCTTTATGCGTCAGGCCAGCTCGGGCAATAACAGGGCTTTGAGTTTTGGGAAATCGCGGGCGCGGTTGATTGAAAATACCAAAAAAGTGACCTTTGCCGATGTGGCCGGCGTGGACGAATCCAAGCAGGAGTTGGAAGAAGTCATAGACTTTTTGAAAGATCCGGAAAAGTTTCAGCGATTGGGCGGAAAAATTCCCAAGGGTGTGTTGCTGGTCGGCCCTCCGGGAACAGGCAAGACTTTGTTGGCCAAAGCTGTGGCCGGGGAAGCCAATGTGCCGTTTTTCTCAATTTCGGGATCTGACTTTGTGGAAATGTTTGTTGGCGTCGGCGCTTCCCGCGTGAGGGATATGTTCGCTCAAGCCAAGAAAAGTTCTCCCTGTTTGTTGTTTATTGACGAAATTGACGCGGTGGGGCGTCATCGCGGTGCCGGCCTCGGCGGCGGCAACGATGAACGCGAGCAAACGCTGAATCAGCTGCTGGTGGAAATGGACGGTTTTGACGATAATGAGAACGTAATTCTGATTGCCGCGACCAACCGCCCGGACGTTTTGGATCCCGCTTTGCTGCGTCCCGGACGTTTTGACCGCCAGGTGGTGGTGAACAATCCGGATAAAAAGGGCCGGGAAGAGATTTTGAAAGTGCATGTTAAAAAAGTACCGCTGGCCAAGGATGTCAATTTGTCGGTGGTGGCTAGGGGGACGCCGGGTTTTTCCGGTGCAGATTTGGCGAATTTGGTCAATGAGGCGGCGTTGCTTGCGGCGCGCAAAAACAAGCGCAAAGTAACGTCAAAAGATTTTGACGAAGCCAAAGATAAGGTGCTGATGGGTAATGAACGCAAGTCCATGGCAATGGACGAAGGCGAAAAGAGGCTGACGGCTTATCACGAAGCAGGGCATGCCATTTGTTCCTTGTTTGTGGAAGAGACGGATCCTATTCACAAGGCGACGATTATTCCGCGAGGGCGTGCCTTGGGTATGGTGCAGCAATTGCCGGAGAAAGACCAATATTCTTATTCTCGAGCAAAGATGTTGTCCCGTTTGGTCATTACCATGGGCGGTCGGGCGGCCGAGGAACTGAAGTTCGGCCATGATAAAGTGACGAGCGGCGCGTCTTCGGATATTGCTGCAGCGACGAATCTGGCGCGTTCCATGGTAACGGAATGGGGAATGAGCGATCTTCTCGGACCGGTGCTTTATGCCGAAAATTCGGGAGAAGTTTTTCTCGGAAAGTCAGTCACCAAGAATCAGAACATGAGCGAAGAAACCGCCAAGCTTGTCGATGCGGAGATTAAGCGTCTGGTGACGGAAGGACATGACAAGGCGGTGGCTTTGCTGCAGGAGAAAAAAAAGGAATGGGAGCTTTTGGCTCAGGCTTTGATTGAGTATGAAACGCTGACCGGAGATGAAATCAAACAGGTTTTGGCCGGCGAAAAGCTTGATCGGACGGATGAATCTCCGGTTGCCGAGGACAAAAGAACCAAGGCTTCTGTTCCCGAGGTTTAGAGCCGTTCAAACACTCCCGTTTCTGACGGGGGTGTTTTTTTATGTAATATTTGTTTACATCTGTTGAGGCGGATATCTGTTCTTTTTGTTTGCCTTTTGGCGTCAGTCTTCTAAACTAAAGAAAAATTTGACTAAAACAAAGGATGGCATTATGGCAAAAAAACTATTCGGAACCGACGGTGTTCGCGGTGTGGCAAACGTTTATCCGCTGACGGCCGATTTTGCGTTAAACCTGGCCAAGGCTTGTGCAGATCTGCTTTGTCAAAAGCATAAAAAAGTGGCGATTGCCAAAGATACCCGTGTTTCCGGCGATATGCTGGAAGCGGCTTTGACGGCCGGTTTTACCGCCCAGGGCATTGACGTGGTCAAACTCGGGGTTTTGCCGACGCCGGCGGTAACAATGGTTGTTTCTGAGCTGCAGGCGGATATGGCGGTGATGATTACGGCTTCGCATAATCCTTATCAGGACAACGGCATTAAACTGATTAATGCGGCCGGTGACAAGTTTTCTGACGAAGTGACGTCCCGCTTAGAGGAGCTTGTTGCCGAAGGAGTGTTTGCCGAAGGCAAAAGCGTCGGTCGGGTTTATGAGGCGAAAGACGGGAAAGACAAATATCTTGCCCTGATCGGAAAGGTTTTAAGTGGAACGCAGCCGCTCAAAGGTTTAAAGGTGGTTTTGGATTGTGCTAACGGCTGTTTTTCAGACATTATGCCGGAAGTTTACCGGCATTTGGGAGCCGAGGTGACCGCCATTGCCGATCATCCGGACGGTTATAACATTAACCGGGATTGCGGTTCCCAACATGTTGAGGCTTTGTGTGAGGCGGTCAAGGCACGGCAGGCCGATATCGGCATTGCTGCCGACGGCGACGGTGACCGCATTATCGTGGTCAATGAGAAGGGCGAGAAGGTCAATGCCGAACAGGTGATTGCCTATTTGGCAAAATATCTGCAGGAAAAGGGACGGTTAAACGGGCGTCCCGTCGTTTCGACCGTCTTGTCCAATACGGCTCTGGAAACCTATATTCGTTCTCTGGGGGTGGCGTATTACAGCACCAAGGTCGGCGAGCGCCATGTGATTTCCAAGATGCAGGAAGTCGGCGGCAGTGTCGGCGGCGAAGAGTCCGGGCATATGGTTGTGGCTGATTATTCTAAAACCGGCGATGCCTTGGTGGTGTCTCTGATGATTTGCAAAGGCTTGTCGGAGAGCGGTAAGAAAATGAGCGAGCTGTTTCCTTTGTTTGATTTTGATCCTTTTGTTTTTGTTAATCCGCGCTTTGCTTCTCACGAACAGATTAAACGGGCGATGGAGGATCCGAAAGTCATCCGTTTGATTGAGGAGAGCAAAAAAGCCATTGAAGGGCAGGGACGGGTCGTGGTGCGCGTTTCGGGGACGGAACCGTTGATCAGAATCTGGGTCGGCGGTAAAGATGCGGATCTTGTTCAACGTCTGAGCAGGCAGCTGGTGGCTGAAATTTCGAAATTTCAATAGGTTAAACTTTTTTTTACTTTTCCCAAGTAAGCTGTTTTTACAGAAAGTTAAGATCATGCTTTCTTTCGGCTTCAGGAGAGGCCGGCGGAAGGAGGAGGATGTTTGGATGGATACATTAAGTAACATTGATCGCGCAGCTTTGGACTGGCATAAAAACAAGCCTGTAGAAATTAAAAGCAGGGGTATTATGTCTCTGGTCAGCATGGAAATTACCTCGGCGCCGCTGCAGGAGGCGGAACCGCGTCAGCGCTGCATTTGGCCCAATTCTTTCATGAACAGCGGATCACGGGTCATCAGTCGCCGGGTATGGGGGCGAGCGGTTTAATGTTAAAAGGCTTACGCGCGTTATTTTCAACTGGCGTGATTTTGAATCCCATGGTGTGGGGTGGAGTCATTTTGGGCTTTCTGCTTGCTTTTAAGTTGGAAGATGAGGCCGTTCTGAGCGTTTATGAAGATTATCATCTTTATTTGTTTGCCTTGTTTGCTGCCGCCGTTTACAGTTTCGGCTTTAAGAGGGTTTATCATGAAGGCGGACAAAAGCTTGATCTGACGGCGATGTTTTTTGAAATTTTGTTCAATGGCGTCAAGCTGGTATTCAGCAGCGTTATGGCCGTGTTGTTTGTCTGGATGATTTCTTTTTAATGTTGCAAAAAATCCCGTTTATTTCTTAAACGGGATTTTTTATTGTCTTAAATGCAGGTATCAACATTTTGTCCTACAGTTGAGGAAGAAAGCACAACACGATTGTCTTCAAATAAAGTCTCAACCATCTGCTTCTGCATGTCAACGGCATTCTTGATCAGAGACATCTGCATCTGTTGGACAGCCAAGGTATAAGAGCTTAGCGCTCCCAAGTCTGTAGACATGTTTTTGCTCCTTAAGTTACTTCTTCAGTTTAGCACAAAATAACTTAAAGATCCATTAATAATTTTGGCATAGCCGGGGGACTATATGAAAAACCCGCTTTAGCGGGCTTTTTTTAATCTTTATGCCGGAACGTAATGCGGCCTTTGGTCAGATCGTAAGGGGTCATCTCAATGTCGACCTTGTCACCGACCATGACGCGAATGCGGAATTTGCGCATTTTGCCAGCGGTATGGGCCAAAATCTCCACGCCGTTTTCCAAACGAACCCGAAACATGGCGTTGGGCAGCTTTTCAATAACGTCTCCGGTTAACTCCAGAAGTTCTTCTTTACTCATTAAAAAATCCTTTAATTTTTCTTTTTTTTGATCTTATAAACCTTAATTTTGTTTTTGGCAAGGCAAATCCGCGGCGGTTGCGGGTATTTTTACGCTAAAACAGCTGCCGATGCCGATTTGGCTGGTGACGCCGATTTGTCCGCCGAACTTTTCGATGATGGACTTGACGATGGACAAGCCGAGGCCGGTACCTTTGTTTTGCGCGTTGCGGCCGTCAGAATAGAAAGGTTCGAAAATGCGGTTGAGTTTGCCTTCGGCAATGCCGACGCCGTTGTCGGTGAAGCTGATGACGACGTTTTTGCCCTTTTTGCTCAGGTCAATGGTTAGGACGCCGTTTGATTTCATGGCTTTGAGGGCATTTAAGATCAGGTTGACCGCCATCATTTTGAAGTCGGCTTCCAGCCCTTTGACAAAGAGCGGCGTTTCTTCGGCGTTGACGGTGATGACGGTGCCGTTGCTTTTGGCCTCAAAATCCAACAGGGCGACGACTTCTTTGATGCTGTCGTAGCAGTTGATGATCTGATCGTCATCGCCGGAAATCTTGGAAAGCTTTAACAGGCGCTCGGGAACTTTGAGACATTCTACCAGCTGATTGTAGATCATGTTCAGATGCTGTTTTTCTTCGCTGTTGTCGGGTTTGTCTTGGTAGAATTTGTCCAGCAGGCGTTCGGTGATCATGCGAATGGCGCCGAGGTGGTTTTTCATCTCGTGAGCGACGGAAGTAGCCAGAAAGCCCAAGGAAGAAAGCTTTTGTTGGTGCGAGAAGTTGATGTCGTCACTGAGGTCGCGAATGGCCTCGACAACATAAGTTTGATCCGGCAGGCGCATGGGGGCGGCGTTGATGGCCAAATGGCGGTTGGGATGGGCGGCGAATTGCTGGATGACGCGGATGTTGTTCTTTTTGTTGACGATGATTTCGTGCACAGGGCAGGTAAACATGCTCTTGGGGCAGTTGCCGTTCAGGCGGTGGGCAGCGACAAAGCATTGGCGGCAGTCGGTCGGCGCTTTGGTTTGGCGATAATATTCCTTATTGGCAATGACGATCTTATAGTTTTCGTCCAGAACGCAAATACCGTCAGGGATGCTGTCGATGAGCGATTGTAAGAAGGCTTCTTTGTTTTTGATTTCGGAAATGTTTTTTTCCAGCTCGTTTAACATGTGGTTAAATGTGGCGGCGAGGTCATCAAGCTCGTCTCGAAACAGATGGGTTTTGGGCAAACTAATGCGGCGGGAAAGGTTGCCTTTGGCGACTTCTTCGCTGACTTCGGCCAGACGCGCCAGCGGTGCCAGAACCCAACGCTGCATTAATGCCCACAGTAATATGACGGAAAGGGTAATCAGCAGCGTACTGGCAATGACGATGTGGATTCCTTCTTCAATGATCTTATAGCGTTCATTGTAGTTTTTGTTGAGCTCGTCGATCTGTTTTCGGGCTCGCGAGACTTCGGATTGCTGGTTGGTGGCGTTTTGACGGAAGAAAATTTTGTCTTTTATACTCGCGTCGATGTGGATATCTTTATTTTCGGAGATAATTTGCTGCAACTCCCTGCCGTAGCTTATGTTTTCGACCAACAGTTCGAGGTATTGCTGACTTCTTTGAATATTTGAGCGTTGTTCTTCTTGAATTTTGCTGCCATAGACAATATAAAAGGTATACACAAAAATGACAGCGGTCAGCAAAAAGAAGAGAAGCATGGTATAAATGATTTTTTTGTTTAAGCTGACAAACATGGATGTGTCCTTTAGAAATATTGATATTGGAAATTTTAGTCATTATTTAATAAAATAGTATTAAGATGTCTGAAAATTATGATGAAGGTGAGAAAATTATGATGAATTTTGATCAGAATGATATGGACGACTTTGAAGAATTGGATGATTTTGATGAGATGTGCTTTGGAGACGAGCGCCGAGTAGCCTTTATAAAACAAGACGTGTGTGACGGCAAAGACATGTGGGTTATTTATGGTGCGGACGGCGTGAAAATCGCTGCGACAGACAATCGGGATTTTGCCTTTTTGGTGGCTCGTCAAAACGATTTTACTCCATACAGCGTTCATTAAACGACGAAATTTTGCTTTTAATGAGAAAGCGTTGTCCGGATAGGGCAACGCTTTTTTAGAGTAAGATAAAAAAACAACGCCTAAAGGCGTTGTTTTTTTTGAGAAAAGCTCTCACTTGTCAATCCATGCTGTTAAGAAGAGCAAAAATTTCTTCCGCGGAAGACATTTTGCGGATCCGCTCGCACAGAGATTCGTCTTTAAGGATTCTTGACAGGCCGGCCAATGCCGTCAGATGGTCGGCACCGCTGCCTTCCGGCGAAATCAGGACAAAGACCAAGTCTACCGGTTTGCCGTCAATCGCCTCAAAATCAACCGGTGCGGTTTTGGCTAACAGGGCATAGACTTTTCCCGCTTCGGCAAAACGGCCGTGCGGCAAAGCCGTGCCGCCGCCAAACCCGGTCGATCCCAAGTTTTCACGCTCAAGCAGCGTGTCAAAAATCGTTCTGTCGTTAATGCCGGTAACAGCAGCTGCTTTTTCGGACAACTCTTGCAAAAGCTGGCGTTTGTTGCCGGCTTTTAATCCGGTAACAATACTATCAACGGTCATTATTTCTGATATTTTCATAAATCAGGCCTCAAAGTTAGTGAGATTTAGTTTTCAGCTTTCGGCTCAACCCAGCCGATATTGCCGTCTTTGCGGCGGTATACCATGCTGATGTGGTTGTTGGCGCTGTTTCTGAACATGATGGCACATTCGTTGACGAGATCCATATACATCACGGCTTCGCTGACAGTGCAGACCGGAATGTTGGCTTCCAACTCGGCAATGGTAAGCGGAGCGTCGTCAATATCGATTTCTTCTTTGCTCTCGTCCAGGGCGAAAACGGCTTCGTTGGCCATTTCGGCCAGGCCGGTTTTGCCTTTGTGGTCGTTTAATTTGGTTTTGTGACGGCGCAGACGGGTCGCGATGTGTTCGTTGGCGTTGTCAAATGCGGTATAGGGGTCTCCGGCTTTGCCCGACCCTTTGACAACAATGTTTTTAGCAGGATGAACTGTTACTTCAGCGTTGAAATCGTCTCCTTCTTTCGAAAAAAAGACGTTGCAGTTGATGGGAGCCGGGAAATACTTGTTAACAGAATTTAAGATGTTTTCTTCTACATGATTGCGGAGTCTGTCCCCGATATCAACTTGTTTGCCTGTCAATGTAATTTTCATAATTCTTCCTTGCAAAATGTATTAATAAAACAGTGTACCCTTATAATATAGTTCATTTTCGGGCACAGCGCAAATGCAAGATTGTAAATAACCCCAATAAACTTAAAAGTCAATCGAAATTTCTGGCCGGCATTCGGGGCAAAGGCCTTCAAAGAGGGGATCTTTTCTGGCGTTTGCGGGCGGCGGAAGTGGGGATGTCTAAGGCTTCGCGGTATTTGGCGACGGTCCGCCGAGCGATTTTGATTCCTTCCCGGGCCAAAAGCTCGACCAGTTTGTCGTCGGAGAGGACGTCGTCGGGCGTTTCGGCGTTGATCAGTTGGCGGATTTTGTGTTTTATCGCCTGGGTGGAGACGTCTTCGGCGCCGGTGTAAGTTCCGGCGGCGGCCGAGAAAAAGTATTTGAGTTCAAAGGTTCCGCGCGGCGTGTGCATGTATTTGCGGTTGGTGACGCGGCTGACGGTGCTTTCGTGCATTTCAATCTTTTCAGCAATGTCTTTGAGGGACAAAGGTTTCAGGTGTTCGGCGCCGTATTCGAAGAAATCGCGCTGGGCTTTGACGATTTCTTCACTGACGCGCAAAATTGTCACGGCCCGCTGGTGCAGGGCTTTAACCAGAAAATTGGCGGCGCCCATTTGCTCTCGCAGGTAGCGGGAAGCGTTTTTGTCTTGTGCCGCCGCATCTTTAACCTCGGCATAATAGCGGCGGTTTATGAGAACTCGAGGTAGCGACATGTTGTTTAGTTCCAACAGATATTCGCCGTAAGCGTTGGTGCGGACAAAGACGTCGGGAATGACATAAGCCGTGAGGTCATGTTCAAAGGCTGCCGCAGGTTTGGGGTTAAGCGCCCTGATGTCGCCGATCATTGAGGCCAAATCTTCGTCTCCGGCTTGGCATAATTTCTTTAAGGTTTTGAAATCCTTTTGCGCCAGAAGGTCTAAATGGTCCAACAAGACGGCAATTTGGGGATCGTAGCGGTTTTGGTCGCGGAGCTGAATAGTCAGGCATTCGCTTAAATTTTGCGCAAAAATGCCCGAAGGCTCGAAGTTTTTCATTTGTTGCAGCACCTGTTCGACCAAAGCCTCAGGCACGTTCAGGCGGGTTGCCGTCTCTGCCGTTTGGCCACGGAAATAACCGGCGGCATCGAGGTGTTCGCTTAAGGCGCGGGCAATCAGACGGTCGCGCGGGGTTTTGAAATGCAGGTCGATCTGTTGTTCAAGATGACGGTAAAGGGAAGGTGCTGCGGCCAGTTTTTGTTCAAAAAAATCAAAATCTTCCGAAGCGGCGCCCTTGCGACGATTATAATCTTCCCAGGAATAGTCTTCCGCTTGCTCGTAGCCTTCGCGGTCGCTTAAAGAGTCGTCGAATTGGTTGTCATAGTCCGTATCAATTGTTTCGGCCGAAGACAACGGCAGGTCGTTGTTGACGGTATTGATCGCATCGGGTGCAATTTCGGCATCGGCCAGACGATCGTCTTCCCTTTCAAGAAGGGGATTGGCCGCCAGTTCGGCTTCCACCAGTTCGTTGAGTTCAAGGTTGGACAGCTGCAGCAGATTGATCGCCTGGCGCAGCTGCGGGGTCATCTGCAGGGATTGGGAGGTTTTGATCTCGAGTTTGGGTGTCAGCGCCATGACCAATGCCCCGCCGTTTGCGATTATAAGGAGAAGCTGTCGCCGAGATAGACTTTGCGCACTTCAGGATTGGCGACGATTTCTTCCGGCGTGCCTTCCATGAGGACGGTACCGCCGTGGAGGATGTAAGCGCGGTCGGTGATGTCAAGTGTTTCGCGAACGTTGTGGTCGGTGATCAGGACGCCGAGGCCACGGTGTTTGAGCTGTGACACCAGGTTGCGGATTTCGCCGACGGCAATGGGGTCAATACCGGCCAGCGGTTCGTCCAGCAAAATAAAATGCGGCTGACTGGCCAAGGCGCGAGCGATTTCCAGACGGCGCCGCTCTCCACCGGAAAGCGCTATGGCCGGAGATTTGCGCAAATGAGCAATGGAAAATTCCGACAAGAGTTCTTCCAAAAGATTTTCGCGCTTGGTTTCGTCGTCGATGACGATTTCCAAGACGGCTTTAATGTTGTCTTCCACGCTTAGCGAACGGAAAATGGAAGCCTCTTGGGGCAGGTAGCCGATTCCCAAGCGGGCGCGGCGATACATGGGAAGATTGGTAATATCCTGACCGTCAATATGGACGTCGCCGTAATCGGGCGTGATCAGTCCGGTGACGCAGTAAAAGCAAGTAGTTTTGCCGGCGCCGTTGGGGCCAAGCAGACCGACGGCCTCGCCGCGTCTGACGTTGAGCGAAACATTGCGCAGAACCGGCCGCTTTTTGTATTTTTTGCCGATATTAAATATTTCGAGTTTGGAATCACTGCAATTGGTGTTTTGGGTCATGAGCGTTTACTTCTTTTCGTCTGATTTTGATTTTTCCTTGAAAACACCGGTGACGCGGCCGCGGTTGGATTTCTGCGATACCAGGCGGCTGATGCCGGTGTTGAGGTCGGTTTCGGCATAATCTCCTTTGAGGATATTGCCGTTTTGGGTGATTTCAACATTGTTGAACAATTTAACAATGCCGGTCTGGGGCAAATATAGCCCTTTTTCGGCCGTGACGTCAGCTTTGGGTGTGGAGATTTTGACATGGCCGAAAATTTCGACTCGTTTCATTTCCGTCTGGCCGGCGGCGTTCTTTTCAAAATAGCTGATCATTTGGTCGGCATAGACTTTGTTGTCTTTGCTCTCGCCGATGACGTTGCCGTTGGCAACGGCTTTCTGACTGCCAGGGTAATAAGTGATGCTGTCTTCGGCGGTGATGGTGTCTTGATCGGTTTTTATTTTTGCCGGCCGACCGCGCAGCACCATTTTGTCGGCGGTGAGGTCATAATCCAACGTCTCTCCGAAGGCGTCTGCTTTGGGAGAGTGCATTTTGACATTGCCGGCGGCGTAGACGACGTCTATTGAGGTTTTGTTGTCGCCGCCGTTGGGGTTTTCTTTGTAAAAGGCGGTCATTTTGTCGGCACGGACGGACAGATCCTTCTTGCTGGCGACGGCATTGCCGACGGCAACGATCTTTTGTTCGTTTTGGTGCCATTCGACCTTTTCGTCGGCCGTCAGGTTAATGTCTTCCGCTCGGGCGGAGAAAGTGAGGAGCGTCATCAAGGTGACAAGGCAGAAAAGTTTAGACATGCGTCAGTTTCCCTTAAAGCTTTCTTCTTTGATGGTCATATGGGTTTTTCCGGTGAAAATCAAAAGATTTTCCTTTCCGTAAAAATCAAATCCCTGCGAGTCCAGGTTGCCGAAATGCCCCTGGGCCGTGACCGGTTTGCGGCTGTAGCCGAAAGACTCGTTAAAGTCAAATATAATATCGTCGGCGTTGACAATCATCCCTTCGCTGTAGATCGCTTCCACACCGTTGACCAGTTGCAGCTCGTTTTCCGTCTGGTTATAGTAGCCGGTGGGGGATTTGATGTTGACCCAGGCGCTGTCGCCGACGGGCATGATGCCTTCCGGTTTGCTCAGGCGCACCAGTTTGGACCCGGGGGCTGTTTCGTCAATGTTAGCAGCGGTAAAATTATGAACTTTATTGTTTTTGTCGGTAATGTAGAAAACCGTGTTTTCAATGTGGAGCTTTTCCAGTTCGCCTTTAGTCGGTTTGGTAATGTCCAGGCGAAAGTCGCGAGCGGAGTTGCGCAGGCTGGGATACAACAGCAACAATCCCAGCAGCAAAGCGGCAAAGCACGGCAACAGCAGTTTTGTCATCCGCACAATTCGGGTATGCCTGGAAACCATACCGCGGTTTTCAGGTTCTTTGGTATTGGCATCCAAATTAAAAAAGTTTTCCAGTTTTTCCTTGTCAAACAAAGTCAAGCTACTCCGGCGCGAAGGCAGTCATGCAGATGGATGATTCCGACAGGCTGCCGGTTTTCGATTACAAAAAGTTGGGTTATCCCTTTGCCGGTTTCGTTCATGACGGCAACAGCCTCCGAAGCCAGAACGTCCGGTTCGATGGTTTTGGGATTGCGAGTCATCAGTTCGCCGGCGGTTTTGGTTAACATATCGGGGCTGAGGCAGCGGCGTAAGTCACCGTCGGTGATGATGCCCTGCAGACTTCCGTCTTTTCCGATAATACCGACGCAGCCCAGCATTTTGGACGTCATGACCAAAAGCGCATCCTGCATGGGGGTTTGCTCGTCGACCAGGGGAACCTCGTCACCCTTATGCATGAGGTCAGAGACTTTTTGCAGAAAGGAACCGAGTTTACCGCCGGGGTGGCGTCGTTTGAAATCGGTCTTGGTAAAACCTTTTCTTTCCAGCAGGGCAACGGCCAAAATGTCGCCCAAAACCATGGTGGCGGTGGTGGATGAGGTCGGCGCTAAGCCAAGCGGACAAGCTTCGCCGTCGTCGGGGAGCTTAAGCAAGACGTCGCCGGCGCGGCCTAAGGCGCTGTCGGGATTTTTGGTAATGGCAATCAGGGGAATGCCGTATCTTTTGCAATAGATAATAATGTCGGAGAGTTCTTTGGTTTCGCCGCTGTTGGAGATGGCGATTACCGCGTCTTCTTCCGTCAGCATGCCGAGGTCGCCGTGACTGGCTTCACCCGGATGTACAAAAAACGACGGTGTCCCGGTGGAGGCCATGGTGGCAGCAATCTTGCGGGCAATGTGTCCGGATTTTCCCATGCCGCTGATGATGACGCGGCCTTTGATGTTTTGCAAAATGTCCAGCGCCCGGGTCAAGCTGTCATCCAAAGAATCTTCCATCAGACGCAGGGCTTCAATTTCCTTGTCGACCGTATGACGGGCCGAGGCTAAATCTTGTTCGAAAGTAGTCATGGCAGTTCCTTAATCGTTTTATAATCTTTCTAAAAACTAGTATTTTATTTGCCTTAAGGCAAGGAATTTTTATTCATTATACAGTTTTTAGGTTAAAACAATTTGAGGATGGATTGCGAGGCCTGGGAAGCTAAGGAGAGAGAGTTCACAGCCAGCTGCTGCCGGGTTTGCAGAGCCAACATATTGGCCGATTCCTCATTCATATCCGCCAAGGTCAGCTTGTCGGCGCCTTCGGTGAGGACATTGATTAAGTTTTGGGTGAAGTTCTCCCGCGTGGTGACGATCGAATAATAGTTGCCCAATTCACTGGTCATCTGCCGGATCTGCGTTAAAGCCTCGGAGAGTTCCTGCATGGACTGGGCAATGTCCTCAATCACCAGCCAATCGGCGGCGTTTAAGCCCAGAGCTTGGGTCGAGGCGTCTTTGCCTTTGACGGACAACTGTGCCGAACGGTCTTCGTTAAAGGTTACAGTCAAATCCTGTTCCCACAACAAATTAACTCCCTTATAAGAAGTGTCTTTGATCAGAGAATCGTATTGTGACAAGATTTCGTTGTAAGAAGAAATTTGATCCGTTACGGCAAGGTAGATTTTGTTGTTTACTTCAAGATTAGTGTTGCTGACCGAGATCTCACCGCCCGATTGCGCCGCTTCCAACAATTGTGAATAGCCATAATCTGTTATGTCTGTAATATTGGTATTCTTGGCGTCGGTATCCGTTGTCCAGCGTGTTGATGCAACCGTACCTGCCGAGGTGTCATAAGGCTTGTCCGGGTTAAAATTTCCCGCCTGATCATTAGAACTGAAACTCAAGTCTTTCAAATTCATAATCTTGGCTGAGCGGCCGTCTTCCGAAACCCAAGTCACCACCCCTACGGCGGTTTTACTGCCGTCATAATCGTCGGCTGAACCGTAACTCAAATCCGAATACATCACGTCGCCGATTTTGGGTGTATTACCTGAGGGATAAAAACAATTTTCTAGAAGCTGAAAACTCCGCACGTAACTGTAGAGGTTGTTTGACTTAGCGTAGTAGTTCCGGAGACCTTCAGCCATATCGAGTTTCCAAGAAAAGTTATGATTATACTCAGAAGACGACCAATACCGAACGTTGCTTAAAGCAGCCGCATCGGCTCCTTTGGCTTTTAATCTGTTTAGCGCTTCATTAATTGTCGCCTTGTTATCTCCCACAGCCCCCGATGTACCGTTTTCTTCGGTCATGGCTTCATAATCCGTGCCGTAAAGGTCCATCAGTTCACCGATGGAAGGTAAATACCATTGTCCTTGGCCGAAATTGGCGTCGCCTTTGGAAACACCCGGGGCATAAAACTGGTGTGCCGCCATGGCCGCTAAACCATCTGCACCGATCTGATCGACAATGGCTTGGGTATTGCCTTTACCGTCATAGAGCTCCGTATTACCGTTGATCAAATTATGTGATCCGTTACCGCTGACCTTAATTCCCAGAGTGTTGTCCAATTGAACTGTTGCATCTTTACCGCAATGAATACCGTAAACTTTGTTGCCTTGAGCTTCAATTTCAATCAAAGAAATATCCGCTGATCCCGTTACCTCAATTACCGAGCCGCCGGTGTTATTTTCATAATTCAATTTGATATTAGTAATTGTCGTATTCTGACCTGAGATGGACAAGAGATCATCCGTGCCTTTATAAGTTAAAGAATAACCATTCCCGTCAATTGTCACATTATCAGCTGCCAAAACTAAACCTGCATCCAATACTACATCGTCAGCCAAGGCCAATTTAGCCCCGTCAACCATCAAAGCTTCAATTTCGGCGCTGCTCATGTCCGAACTAATGACGGTGTACCCTCGTTCCACATAATAGTCGATTGGTTTACTGGCAACGAGAGGAGCTATTAAAGCCTGGCTCGCCGTGGCCGCCGCTTGTTCCAGTAAAGCAGCCCCGGCCTGCAGTCCCTCGGTGGCCGCTTTAATGGTTTGGATTCCTTGCGCCATGGAATCGAGGAGGGAAGAAAGATCACTGGCGCGGTTGTTCAAGGAAACTGCCGTATAATAAGAAGAGGGATTGTCAATCGCCGAATTAACTTTCAAACCGGTCGAAAGACGATTTTGAGTCAAGTCAACTTGGCCGGCAATCTTCTGCAGGCTCAACAAATTCGATCGCATCGAGGCGGTTAAACTGATACTGTTGCTCATTTCTTCTCCTTTTTAATATCAGGAGTATAAAAGAAATGAGAAATCGGCTCAAAAACCTTACAAAGTTTTTCCTCAGCCAATCGGCGTTTTGGATATAATCTATTGGCCTTAGATCCGTCTATATAGACAGAAAAGCGATTAGACTCATTTAGACTCAAAAGAGAAACGCGCGTTTGGCCGCTTCGGAGCTACAGCCGATCGCAGAGGCTTGTTCGGAGAGCGAGGTTGGACTCAATTCATGAAAATTTTTGTAAAAAATGATTGACTAAACGCTTTTCTGAATCTAGTATGCCGAGACTCATTTAGGGGAGGACTCTCTTTAAATGAGGTTTTATGTTTGTAATTTAATACTTTAAGGAAATTAGTGATGCCTACAATTAATCAGTTAATTCGTAAATCACGAACACCAAAAGTGAAGAGAAACAAAGTTCCGGCTTTGAAAGCTTGCCCACAAAAACGCGGTGTTTGTACCAGGGTTTATACCACAACCCCGAAAAAACCGAACTCCGCTTTGCGTAAAGTGGCACGTATTCGCTTAACAAACGGCTTTGAAGTAATCAGCTATATCCCTGGTGAAGGTCACAATCTTCAAGAACACTCAGTGGTGCTGATTAGAGGAGGCCGCGTTAAGGACTTGCCTGGTGTTCGCTATCATATCATTCGCGGTACCTTGGATACCCAAGGTGTGTCTAAACGTCGTCAACGTCGTTCTTTATACGGCGCTAAGAGACCTAAATAGGAGATCAGGTAATGTCACGTCGTCATACAGCTGAAAAAAGAGTTGTTCTGCCTGATGCCAAATTTGGAGACAAGGTAGTCGCAAAATTTATTAACAATGTTATGGAGCATGGTAAAAAAGCCGTGGCCGAAAAGATCGTCTATTCGGCTTTTGACATTATGGCCCAGAAATCTAAACAAGATGCTTTGAAAATCTTTTCCGAAGCAATTGAAAATGTTAAACCTTTAGTCGAAGTTAAGTCTCGTCGCGTCGGCGGTGCCACCTATCAGGTGCCGTGTGAAGTCCGTGCTGACCGTCGTCAGGCTCTGGCCATCCGCTGGATCATTGATGCCGCCAAGAAACGTTCGGAAACAACCATGACCGAGAGACTGGCCAACGAGTTGCTTGATGCCAACGCCAATAAGGGTGCCGCGGTTAAAAAACGCGAAGATACCCATAAAATGGCCGAAGCGAACAAAGCTTTCTCGCACTATAAGTTTTAACCGTCATATAGGAAACAGAAAATGGCTCGTACACATAAACTGGAAATGTACAGAAACATCGGTATCATGGCGCATATTGATGCCGGTAAAACGACGACCACCGAGCGTATCCTGTATTATACCGGTGTTAACCACAAAATCGGCGAAACCCATGACGGTGCCGCCACTATGGACTGGATGGAACAAGAGCAGGAACGCGGTATTACCATCACTTCTGCGGCAACGACCTGTTTTTGGAAGAATCACCGTATCAACATCATCGATACGCCGGGACACGTGGACTTCACGGTTGAGGTCGAACGTTCTCTCCGCGTTTTGGACGGTGCGATTACGGTGTTTGATTCGGTTGCCGGCGTGGAGCCGCAGTCTGAAACCGTTTGGAGACAGGCTGACAAATATGGCGTTCCCCGTATTTGCTTCTGCAATAAAATGGACCGAATCGGCGCGAACTTCTATCGCTGCCTGGATATGATCGTTGACCGTTTGGGGGCCCGTCCGTTGGCTATTCAGCTGCCGATCGGCGCCGAAGCGGAGTTCAAAGGCGTGGTTGATCTGCTGGAGATGAAGGCGATCGTTTATACCGGCGATACGGCTGATTCCCCGATTGAAGTGACGGAAATTCCGGCTGATCTTAAGGAAAAAGCTGAAGAATATCACCATCAGTTGGTTGAAATGGCCGTTGAAGAAGACGAACAGGCCATGGAAGACTATCTGGAAGGAAAGGAAGTCAGCGTTGAAACTTTGAAAAAGTGCATCCGTAAAGGAACGATTGCTCAGAGTTTTGTGCCGGTATTGTGCGGAACGGCTTTCAAAAACAAGGGTGTTCAGCCGTTGTTGGATGCCGTTGTTGCTTATCTGCCTTCTCCGGTGGATGTTCCTGCCATTGACGGTGTCAAACCCGGCACCGACGAGGTTATCGAGCGTAAGCCTGATGACAACGAGCCTTTGGCTGCTTTGGCGTTTAAAATCATGAACGACCCGTTTGTCGGTTCTCTGACCTTTACCCGTATTTATTCGGGGACTTTGTCAGCCGGTTCTTACATCTATAACTCGGTTAAAGACAAAAAAGAACGCGTCGGTCGCATGCTTTTGATGCATTCCAACAAACGTGAAGAGCTTAAAGAGGCTCATGCCGGCGATATTATCGCCCTGGCCGGTTTGAAAGATACGACGACCGGTGATACACTTTGCGATCAGGCTCATCCGATCGTTTTGGAAAACATGACTTTCCCCGATCCGGTGATTGAATTGGCGGTGGAACCCAAAACCAAAGCCGACGTTGAAAAGATGGGCCTGGCCCTGTCGCGTTTGGCGATGGAAGATCCTTCCTTCCGGGTTTCTTCGGATCCGGATTCCGGACAAACCATCATTAAGGGAATGGGCGAACTTCACCTGGAGATCATCGTTGATCGTCTGAAACGTGAGTTTAAGGTCGATGCCAACGTCGGTGATCCGCAAGTGGCTTATCGCGAAACCTTTACCAAACCTTGTGATATTGAATATACCCACAAGAAGCAGTCTGGTGGTGCCGGTCAGTTTGCAAAAGTCAAAATTAAGTTTGAACCAATTGAAGGTTACAACGGTTTTGAGTTTGCCAATACGGTTGTCGGCGGTAATGTTCCCAAGGAATATGTCCCCGGTGTTGAAAAAGGTTTGCGTTCGGCTATGGATGCCGGTGTTATTGCCGGATATCCGGTCAGCGGTGTGAAATGTACCCTTTATGACGGTGCTTATCACGAAGTCGACTCGAACGTGATGTGCTTTGAAATCGCTGCACGCGCCGCTTTCCGTGAAGGTATGCGCCAAGCGAATCCGAAGTTGCTGGAACCGGTAATGAAGGTCGAAGTCGTCACTCCGGAAGAATATATGGGTGACATTATCGGCGACCTTAACTCTCGCCGCGGTATGGTCAACGGTATGGATCAGCGTGCCAATGCCCGGGTTATCGACGCTCAGGTTCCTCTGGCCAACATGTTTGGCTATGTGAACACGTTGCGTTCGCTGTCTCAGGGCCGTGCTCAGTTTACGATGGTTTTTGATCATTATGCTGAGGTGCCGAAGGATATTGCGGAGAAGGTGAAAGCCAAAAACGCATAGAGCCAAATTGTATTTTGCGGGCGTTCGAGGCTTTTGATCGGTTAAAAGTTACGGACGTCCCGGCAAAATGCTGTTTTGTTCGTTATAACGAGAAAGTTTTAACTTTAATTTGTAATTTAATTTTTTATTTGGAGTAATCTAAATGGCAAAAGAGAAATTTGAGCGTACGAAGCCGCATTGCAACATAGGTACGATCGGACACGTAGACCACGGAAAGAC
>CAKQMD010000013.1 GCA_934254925.1 uncultured Alphaproteobacteria bacterium | reverse complement strand
ATTTTTGTCAACAACGATGTCAATACATGATAATTATTGTCCAAATATTGTTTGCCAAAAGATTAAAGTCATTTAATATGAAAATATCTTCGTTACCACGAAGACCTCTTTGGGGTAGGCTAGTTTTTGACTGCAGGAATAATGCTAAAAACCCCAAAGAGCCTTTTTATTTATTAGACAGAAAAAAATCATTCTAAAACCAAAATCCGACGTAACTTATAAGGCAATTGCAACCGGCAATACTGCGGATGTGCTTCAACATAAGCTTTCCACGCCGCCTTGCTGAGTTTGGGCACGTTTCTGCTCTCCCGCACCAACCATAACTTTTTTTGAAATTTAAAAATCTCACAACCGGCCAAAGTCCTTCCCCCGGCATCTTCAAGCAAAGACTTTCTTAATCTTTCCGTCTCAAGCCGCTCCGGACGATAAACCTGCCCGGCAACGCGTTTTAAGGCTTCGCGCAGAACACGCAGCTGCATTTCCTCATGCTCCTGCTGCCAAGCCGCAAAATCGACTTCCAATCCCGCATTGCCGAAACAACGGCTGTTTTGCGCCAAAAACGCCTCGGTCTGCTCATCCAAATACGCCCGCGTGCGGCGCAGAAGTTCCGCCGTTTCACCCAAACGCCGCATGCTCAACCCCATCTTTTCTTCCAGCACCGGCAACAACTTGCGTACCCGCACCCGCAGATAATCGTCACAGGCATTCGATTCGTCTTCCGCCCAGGCAATGTTTCTTTCTTGCAAATAACGCCGCAGCCACCGGGGATCTGTTTTCAGCAACGGCCGCAGCAACTGCAGACATCCCACTTTGCTGATCGGCGCCATGCCGCCCAAACCGTCCGCGCCGCTGCCGCGTTGCAAGCGCATCAACACCGTTTCCGCCTGATCCCGCAAATGATGCGCCACCCACAACGGATAAACCTCTTTCCCGGGCAAACGCTCTTGCCACCATCGCTCAATCAGCCAATACCGCGCTTCTCTGGCGGCTGCCTCAATCCCCTTGGTCGGCTTGTCTCCCGACCAAACCAAAACATGATGCTCAATGCCGGCAACCTTCATCAAACCGGAAACATAACGCGCCTCCTCGGCCGAACTAGGGCGCAACCCGTGATCAACCGTCAAAGCCACGACTTTTTTCTGATTTTTCTCGGCCCATTCCTGCAGCAAAAAGACTAAAGCTAAAGAATCCGCCCCACCGGAAACACCGACGACCAAACAGTCCGCGACCTGTTCCGAGGCTTGCCAAAGCGCTTCAATCTCCGTTTCAATGCCGGACATGCGTCACCTTCAGTCGGCTTATTTGCAACCGATAGCTTTCGCCTGTGTCTGAGCCTTCTCCTTCAAAACAGCCTCGGCTTTGGGAAACTCTTTCGGCAAATTGACAAACGCCACGCAGGCTTCGTCCTTTTTGCCGAGTTCGCGCATGGACATTCCCAACTTCAGCAAACTGTCGGCCCCTTTGGCGCCGCCCTTATACTGCTCATAACCTTTGGCAAAAGCCACCGCCGCTTTCTTGAAATCTTTGCGCCCGTAATAAGATTCGCCGAGCCAGTACTGAGCGTTGCCGGCCAATTTGTCTTCGGGATATTTTTTCAAAATCGCATTAAAATTTTCCTCCGCCGCAGCATTGTTGCCGGCCTTCAAAGCCGCTTGACCGGCTTCATACAGCTCTGCGGCCGATTTTGTCTTCACAGGCGGCAGATCATCCCCTTTTGCGATGCTTCCGCCGACAACCGCTTTCGGTGCGTCTTTGGCCACCGGCGCGGCAAACTTTTCCGGAATCGGAGCTGCCTCGGCTCCCGGATTGTTGAGAGATTTCCCCTCAATCATTTTCAGGCGAACATCCACATCTTTGTTAATCAGATTGATTTTTTCTTCCAAACTTTTGATTTTATATTCCAACTCGTCTACTTTGCCGGCCGTCTGACGGATCATCTCGTCATACTGCCCCATTTGCACCACGCCGGGAGCCCTGTCTCCGCTTTGCGTCCGATAAACCTGACGCTGCAGCACCATCAGATCTTCCTTAATGTCGGCGATTTCCTGCTGCAAAACGCCGTCGCTGCCAAGCTGTGCTTGTGCCGGCGCCACCAGCAACAAACCGCCCAAAAACCCAAGAGAAACTTTCATGCTTCGCATAACCATACCTCATTAAAATACATCATTGTTTTTACCATAAAGGAAAAAAAACGCAACGACAAGCCCAAAACCGCCCCATCCCCATCTTCTGCAAAAATTTTTCGTTTTTCCTCAAAAAAAACGCCCCAAATCAGGGCGTTTTTTCTTTGTACCTTAGCGTAAGCTTAGTTAGCTTTTACGACAGTAATGGCACGACGGTTCTGAGCCCAGGCAGCTTCATTGTTGCCGAGAACAGCCGGTCTTTCTTTACCATAAGAAATGGTAGAGATTCTGTCAGCGGCAATACCCTGAGAAATCAGGTACTGCTTAACAGCGTTGGCACGGCGTTCGCCCAGAGCGAAGTTGTATTCACGAGTACCTCTTTCATCGCAATAGCCTTGAACGATGACATTTACTTTCTCGTGTTTCTTCAGCCATTTAACCTGAGTGTTCAGGATTTCGGCAGAATCCGGGCTAATGGCAGAGCTGTCAAAAGCGAAGAAGACGCGGTCTTCGGCATTGGCCATAAAATCACGTGCTTCTCTGGAATCACATTCGCTGCCGCCGAACAATGCGCTTTCGCTCATTGAAGAACAGCCGGACAATGCTACGATAGCTACGAACAAACTTAAAAGCTTTTTCATTTTAATCTCCATATGGGTTTAATATGGGTCCGCTCCCCGGAGGGATAAGACCGTTTAATTGTAAAACAACTAATACAGCTTTAACTTAAGCAATAAAAATTTATTTTTCAATAACAAAAATACGTCACTTCAAAAAAAACTGCAAAAAGTATACTAAAAACCATCTGTTCAATATTTTTTAAGCGTAAAAGGCTTTCAAAAAAATTTCCGGCAGCAAAGCGGTCTTCATACACAATCAATTAGTATAGTTTCAGCGATTCTGTTCTCGGAACGAATTCTGCTACCTCAAACAAATATTATTTAACAGCCCGAGCCACCGAATGCACCTGGCCGAAAGGTTTATAAAAGACACAAAAAAACGACCGGAGTTTTCCGGTCGTCGTCGGCGTTTTTGGCACTAAAAAGGCCTCTCGTCGGCAAGGAGCACCTGTTGTCCCCTGTTCAACTGCTCTTCAACCAATGTCATAATATGAGACCAGACATTGGGACGCAACACCAACCTTCTGATCAGTCCCAGCGGATAGTCAAGGTTTTTAGCGGCGAGGTCATCACACAACAAACAAAACTTTTCTTCGTTTCCCTTGGTCAAAGACGGAGCTTTGGCCAAAACTTCCCAAAAACTTTTGCCGTTTTGGACTTTGTAAATGTCCAATTCTTCCGCATTTTGCGGAAACACGATTTTTTCCATTTTATGAAATTTTAAAATTAATAATGTTTGTCCATCACCAATCCGGGGAAATTTTAACCTGACCGCCGGATCTTAAAACAATGTCATAATGATATCTCTCTAATCAACAAAATAGCCTAAACCAGTTTTAAAAATAACGCTTTAGACAAAAGATGTCAAATAAAAAATCACCGTTGCCAGAAAACGCAAAACATGTTATATTAAAAAACTGAAGGAGGCTTATCATGGCTGTCTCGGCGATTACACATTCTCCGGCCGTAACGGCAAGCGCACGGATCAGTGAGCTGAACACCGCTTTGCAACTGCAGGAAAAAGCCGTTGAGATCATCAAAAATGTCAATACCTCCGCTGCAGTTTCTCCTTCGCAGACCAAAGGCAGCCGACTGGATATCAGCGTTTGACCCTTCTAATGTTAAAAAAGGCGGTAAATTTCTTTACCGCCTTTTGCATTTAGATGAAGCTGATGGTATTGATCAAAACCTCTTTGAACAAATTGCTCCATAGGTTGCTGCTTTTGCCCAGATATTCGGGATTGTCCTCTTTCTCGTCCATGACGATGGCAACCAAGCGCTGCCCCGATTCTTTCCAAAACGTCAAGGGATTCGTCTTCCAATAATATTTTTTGCTGACTGGATCAATCCTCACCAAAGCCCGAAAAGCGCCGACGACGGGATACAAAATCCCCTTGGGAACCAAATAGCACAAATCCCGCTCCGAAAACAACGCCTGACCGACCACATTGCCGTTGTCATACTTGGAATATTTCTTACTGCCGTACTTGCGCTTGATCAAGGAAGACTTTCCGGCAAACTCGCATTCGACCTGATCCCACAGATTAAAAATGTCCCCGATAATCGGCTGCATATTTAAAATGATTTCTTCTCTTTTTTCTTTACCGAGGTCCAAAAACCGCTTGAGGCTGACCTCCTTGCCGGTATAGCTTTGAATCGGCTGCGCAGTATTGGAGGTTCCGTCCACGCCGAGGGGATACAAGGCCTGGTTAAACATGTTCAAAATCGTTATGATCTCACGCACGTCGATCGGATTTTTAACCCCGTCACCGTAATGTTCGTTCATCTTATAGGCCACGCGATGATTAAAAGACAACGGTTTCAAAATATGCTTGATGACCGCAAAGCTATTTTTCAACTCCTCAATCGACTTCAAATCCACCTGCACCGACGTATTGCGAGCCGCCGCCAAATCCACCGGCGACAAAATCCCGGTAAAAATCTCGGCAAAAACATATCTTTCTTCCACCAAGCTGCCTTGCCGCTGCGCTTCAAAAATTGCCCGCATCGTATGGCCGCCGTCAATATTGCCGTGAATGTCATTATTCAAAAACTCGACCTCCATCACCCCGGTCTGATTATTATAACGAACCGCTTCGGCCGACAAAACGATGCCGCGGTTTAACTCATGAAAATTCTGATTTTCTTCCAAACTCTCGCGAATGGCCCTTGCCACGCCGGTCGTCATTTTTTGGTCGCGGGGATTGGTCTCCATCCAATCGCTGAGCTCTTCCGGAATAGATGCGGCCTGAATGTAACAGACATACTTTTCATGACCGTTTTCCCGATCCACCGGATCCGACATTTTTTTAAATTCTTTGACATTCATTTTAAAGATAGGCATATCCAAATCTCCATAAAAAAAATTGCATTTCACATACAGAAATGCAAAATACACCTCTCTTCCGCCGCAGCAGAAAATGTCAAATGCATACCCACATCTCTGTACAAGTTAAAGATTGGAGGCTTAACGAACAAAATCGTTCGGAAACCTGCACCTATATTAATAGAAGATATTTTCATAAAAAGCAACTTGTTTTAAAAACAAAAAACTGCCCGGAAAAACCGGGCAGTTTTCATGGCTTTCCGAGCTTTCCTCAACTTTCAGACCTGCGCCTCAAAGCGGGAAAACCGGGAAATGTTGCTTAGCAAGCCTTCTTGCAGCAGCAAGAACCGTCTTCCTTCTTGTCGTTTTTATGACGAACCGCAGCCTGAGCAGCAGCCAAACGGGCAACCGGCACGCGGAACGGCGAGCAGGAAACGTAATTCATGCCGCAAGTCTGGAAGAAGTCGATTGATGCCGGATCACCGCCGTGTTCGCCGCAAACACCCAACCAAATCTTCGGATTGGAGCAGCGAGCTTTTTCACAAGCCAGTTTCACCAGGCAGCCGACGCCTTCGACGTCGATTGAAGCAAACGGGTCAGCCACATAAACGCCGCGAGCGCGGTATTCGTCCAAAATGGCACCGGTATCGTCACGGCTCATACCCAGAGTCGTTTGCGTCAGGTCGTTGGTACCGAAACCGAAGAACTCGGCAGATTGAGCCAATTCGTCAGCCTTCAGGGCCGCACGCGGCAATTCAATCATTGAACCGACTTCATATTTGATCTTTTTACCTTTTTCGGCAAAGATCTTCTCGGCAGTCGTATCAATAATGGCTTTGACGATATCCAGCTCTTTCTTGGAACCGGTCAGAGGAACTTCGATTTCCGGCAACACTTTAATGCCTTCGGCATCGCATTCCAAAGCGGCTTCCAAAATGGCGCGAGTTTGCATTTCGCAGATTTCCGGATAGGTAATCGGCAGACGGCAACCGCGGTGGCCAAGCATCGGGTTGGCTTCGTGCAGAGCATTTGCCCGCTGTTTGACTTTTTCCAAGGTCATGCCCATTTTATTGGCCAATTCCTGCATTTCAGCATCGGTATGCGGCAGGAACTCGTGCAAAGGAGGATCCAACAGACGGATAACCACCGGCAGACCTTCCATGATCTTGAACAGGTCTTTGAAGTCCTGTTTCTGATACGGCAGCAGACGAGCCAAAGCGGCACGGCGGCCTTCCTCGTTGTCAGCCAAAATCATGGCGCGCATGTCAGGAATACGATCGGCGTCAAAGAACATATGTTCCGTACGAGCCAAACCGATACCCTGTGCGCCAAAGTCACGAGCCTGCTGAGCGTCTTTCGGCGTCTCGGCATTGGCACGAACTTCCATGGTGCGAATTTCATCGACCCAGCTCATCAATTTGCCGAAGTTACCGGTATTGGTGTCGGCTTTAACCGTCGGAACCTGACCTTCGATAATCTGGCCTTTGGCACCGTCCAAAGAGACCCAATCGCCTTCTTTAATGACCACGCCGCTATCGGTCGTCATAGTCTTCTTGGCATAATCGATGTGAATTTCATGAGACCCGGAAACGCAGGGAGTACCCATACCGCGGGCAACCACCGCCGCATGAGAGGTCATACCGCCGCGAGCCGTAATCACGCCCTGGGAGGCATGCATACCGCCAATGTCTTCCGGAGAAGTTTCGTTACGGATAAGGATGACTTTTTCACCTTTGGCAGCCCAATTTTCGGCATCTTCGGCACTGAATACGGCACGGCCGACAGCGGCCCCCGGAGAAGCCGGCAAACCGGTGGCGATAACGTTTCTCTTGGCTTTCGGATCCAACATCGGGTGCAACAGCTGGTCAAGCTGGTCGGCACCGACGCGCATAATGGCTTCTTCCTTGTTCAACAAGCCTTCTTCCACCATCTCAACGGCCATGCGAACGGCAGCAGCGGCCGTGCGTTTACCGTTACGGCACTGCAACATCCACAATTTGCCGTGTTCAATGGTAAATTCCATATCCTGCATGTCTTTATAGTGGTCTTCCAGCTTGTTACGGACATCGACCAATTCCTGATACAGGTGCGGCCATTTTTCTTCCAGGGAAGTTCCGTCGCCTTTGGAAGCCATCGGCTGCGGCGTACGAATACCGGCCACCACGTCCTCGCCTTGAGCATTGACCAAATATTCGCCGTAGTAAACGTTTTCGCCGGTTGCCGGGTCGCGCGAGAAGCACACGCCGGTAGCGCAGTCGTCGCCGGCATTACCGAACACCATGGTCTGAACGTTAACGGCAGTACCCCAGTCACCCGGAATATTGTTTAATTTACGATAGGTAATGGCACGGTCGACCATCCAGGAACCGAACACGGCGCCGATACCGGCCCACAGCTGCTCCCAAGGATCCTGCGGCACAACTTTGCCGAGTTTTTTGCCGATTTCTTTATATTCGTTGACCAGTTCTTTCAAATCTTCGGCTGTCAGATCGGTATCGGCTTTGTAGCCTTTGGATTTCTTCATGTTTTCCAAAGCTTCTTCATAGAGCTCAAGATCAGCACCGAGCACCACATCAGAGAACATCTGCAGGAAGCGGCGGTATGAATCATAAGCAAATCTTTCGGAACCGGAAGCCTTGGCCAAAGCCTTGACTGTTTCGTCGTTCAAACCGAGGTTCAACACAGTGTCCATCATACCCGGCATGGAAACGCGAGCACCGGAACGAACCGAGAACAACAGCGGATTATTGGCGTCGGCAAACTTTTTGCCCATGATCTTTTCGACGCTGGCAACAGCCTCTCTAACCTGGTCTTTGAGGTCAGCGGGATAAGTTTTGTTATTGTTGTAGTAATATGTACAAACTTCTGTTGTTACGGTAAACCCCGGAGGAACAGGCAAGCCGACTTTGTTCATTTCCGCTAAGTTGGCACCCTTACCGCCGAGGAGATTTCTCATGCTGGCGTCGCCTTCGGCTTGGCCGTTTCCAAATGTATATACCCATTTACTCATGGTTTATAAAGCTCCTTCAAGCTGATTAGGTTAAAAACAAGAGATCAAGATAAATCCGTCTCTCCCAAAAACTTATGTCTTCGGCCGCCAGCCAAGATTCGCAAACCTTTCATCGGAGCGCCGTCATACCCTCGGCACAAGGCCTCCAGGTGTTACCGACACCGCAAATCCGGGAGAAATCTTCACTTGCGGCCCAAACGACATAAAGTCACAAACTGTCGAGAATTTATAACAGATAAAAAGATTCTTCAAGCAAAAAATGTCATGAAGCCGATTCTACCCACAAAAAAGAAAAGTCTCTAACCGATTCATAAATCAGGATTTTTCTCAAGCTTTTAACGTTGGTTGCCGAACCAGTCCTTCAACCGCCGCCAAAAGCCGTCTTTCTTCCGCCCGGCTTTCGGCGTCTTGTTTTCAACGTTTTCCCAAATGGCCTCAAGCAGACGCTGCATATCCCCGCTACCGCTGACGTATTGATGCAGCTTTTTCGCTTGCGTCGCCTCGCCACTCAGCTTTTCATGCCGCAAAATGCAATCGCTGGCGTGCACAAAGCGCAAATCGCAGTCGGAAACGCAAGACAGAAACAATCGGCCGCTCCCTTGCGCCGGAGACGCGCTGCCGTAAACATGCACCCGATCCCGAAACCTGCTGTTTTCGACCAAAGAGGCCGTTGCCGAACAACTCTCCCGAATATCGCTGCGTTTAACGATGGCCTCCTCGCACCAACTCTGATAAATGAGCGATTTTTCCGTCACCAGGCTGTTTTTGAGCCGGGCATGGCAGAGGACGCTTTCTCCGCCCAAAAAAGACCTGCCGGTCATCACCCCGGCCAACATCACCGAGTTTTCCTCAATCCAGGAGCCGTCATGGGACAAATGGCTTTTGCAATCCATGATTCCGCCGAGCGTTCCGGCTTCGACGCGCCGTCCCATGGCCGTGCTGAAATCCCGCAGCGCGACCAACCGAAAAGCATCGTAACGCACTTCTTCCGCCACGACCGGTTCCGTCCGAAAACAGCAATAATTGGCTTTTTCGAGCAACAAATTGGCGCCAAACGCCGGCACGAAAACGTCCGGCAAACGATCATTCAAATTTTGCGAAACATCGATAACCGGCAACTGTTTGATGATTTCGGGCTTCCTCTTTACAAAATAGCCGAGCTCTTCGGCAGATCTCATATGCATGATGTATCCTTCTTGACTTTAATAATATCCGTGTTGTTGCCTGAACTTCTGCCAAGCCTCTTGCTGTTTTTGCCGCAGTAGCTCCTGTTTTTTTATTTTTTCGACCTCAAAGGCCAAAGAATCCCGACGATACTGTGCCTTGTCGACCGTGCTGAGCTCTTTGACCATTTTGTTGTTCTCGTCGACGATGGCGGCAACCCGCAGCAAATCGCGCAAAAACCAAACCTTGTGATAATCGGCCACGATTTCTCCGACTTCCTGATAGATCTGAGCCTTTTGCTTGGTCTCCATCAAAGCCGACACCGCCTCCAATTCTCGACGCAAGGACCTTTTCCCCATTCTCAGATAACGTCTGTATTCCCTCCGAGCCTCGCTGTCACCCAACTGATAAATCCGGTCCATATCCTCCAACCTGGCATTTTTATATTCCGCCAATCCCAAAAACACCGAGTCGCGCTGCCCGCTTTTAATCTTCTTGGCGGCCTTAGCGCTGCTTTCTTTCAAAAAAGCCTGCCTTTCCCGTTCGGTGTAATGATAAATTTGCCGCCGCGACTCGGAAGCAGCCTTTTCCTGCCAGAGCCTATATTCCTGTCCCGGAGTTTTCATAAGATATTTCAAATAGTTATTAGCCGGTGTATAGTGAAAGGAGGTTGCGGCAACCGAATCAAGCGCTGCCTGATTTTGTTCCTCGCGCCAGAGCCTGTTGAGTTCCAACTCGCGAATCTGAGCGTCTCTTTCCGCGATTCCGGCTTGGTATTCCGCATTTTTTTGCTCTAAAAATTCTTCTTTTTCGGCAATTTTCTTTCCCCAAACACTTTTTGCCAACTGATAACCGCCGCTCAAACCCGCCGCAGCGGCCAAGCAAACGGCAAGGGCGGCTTTTTTAAGCGGTAGGCGCCTTTTCCAGAATGAACAAATCTGTTTATACCCAAAGTTTTTCATGCCTCATCCCCCGTGATGACGGCACAATCATACACCCTTTTTCAGTAACGCGCAAGTTATTTTCTGCAATTCCGTCAATTTTATCATTCCTTAACAAAACCTTAAAAAAAACGTTTTTTTCTCTTTTAGATTCAAGTTTTTATTGCCAATCCCCGTAAAATCTGCTATAGTAATAATTGACAAAATCTTATTATTTCCTTTTAGGTCCTTTTATATTTTATTTTTATGAACGAATACATGTAAAACATTTTTTTGAAGATTACAAAAAAGTGATACATTTTGACATAATAATAATTTTAGGGACTCTAAAACCGTTGCCATCATTATGACAACCGGCAAATTTTAAGATTTTTTTTAATTTAGTAAAAATAATAAAAAAAAATAACAATTATGAAAAATTTGAAAAATGTTGCAGGTCTGATCATCATGATGATCGCTGCTATGGTTATGGTATCTTCTTGTTCTGATCAAACAGTCTTTGCAGAACTTGACCTACCGGAAATTCCCGACAATGTTGACAAGGCTGATGCCATTGGGTTAACAGCCCTTGGTTCTGAGATTTTCTTCCGGGAATATTCTCAGAGCGAAACCGAAGCACAAGTTTTGGACAGCGCTTATTATTTTGCCAACGTCAAATACCAAAAAGGTGACGAAACCTTTACGGTAAAAGACAGTGTGAAATATGAAACGATTGCCAAAGCTCACTTCGGAGCCACAAAACTTCAATTCATCCGCGAAAGCGAACTTGAAGTTTTTAAATCCCATGTAAACAGTTTCAATTTTTCCGAACAAACAGTTAACTGTGAGTACGGAAAATATTTCAATTCTTTACGTTTGGAAAACCCAAGCAAATTCGAATTGAATTTTGGAACCGCTTACAAAGTTTCTTTCACTCCGGCAGTGATCGCTTCCGTTGAAAACGGCGAAAACCGCTTGGAAATGACAGAAGCTTGGGGAGCAAAAGCCTGGACTTCTTATAATGTGATTTCGGAAGAAATCATCATTATGAGCAACGGCGAACCTCGTGAAGGCAACTTCACTTGGAAACCTTTCCGCCTGGTCATTGTACCGGAAGGAGAAGACATTCCGACCATTGAAGACGATTATAACTTGGTTAAACTCGTAGAAGTGTTTAACGCTGACGGAATTTCGACGGTTGACGCCGTACGCCGTTGGACAATGAAAGGTGACGAAGCTTTCTCATTGAATTATAATCGTAACTGGATGGTATCAGGACTGTCTAACCAACTCATCGACGTTACCTCTTTGGATAACGCCGCCATGAACCGCAGCGCCGTTTCTTCTTCTGCAGTTTCTTTCTCTGACGAAACATATGAAGGCAGTCGCCAGACTGTTTCTCAGGTGTTCTCTTTCACTGGAGGAAACAACCAAACCGTTACCTCTGTATTAAATACGGAAGTAACTTATAAAGAAAACGGTAAGACGATGGCCTTAAACAGCCTGACTCAAAATATCGTTTTGGCAGAAGAAGCATATTCTACTCGCAGTGATGCAGAGTACGAATATAAAATCTTAAATCTGACGGTGAAAGTTGTTGTTGCCGGACAGGAGAAATCCTTAAACGCAACAATCACTTGGCGAGCTCCTAAAAAAGAAGAGCCCACTCCCGAAGATCCTGAAAAAGGCGTTCTGATTGCAAAATTCCGCACTCACGGTTATGGTGACCATGCCCGCAAGGAAAAGGTTATCGCAACTGAAGTATGGAGCAAAGTCATCGTTTTGGTAAACGAAACAGACAATACATCTGAAACGTTCTATTACGATGCTGCAACAGCTGCCGCTAAAGGTGCAAGAGTATGCTCTTCACCCGTTCAAAACGGAAAATGCAACCAAATAATCAGCGGAACTTATTGTTCAAACGGCAAAAACTTTGCTCCGGCCGTTTTGTCTTTTGTCGATCAAGACAACTACAAAAAAGGCTGGACTTATACGCCGCTGAACAACGAAGGTCAACCGCGTCTCATTGCAGACATGGAAGTTGCTGACTTTACTTTGGTATATCCGGTTTTGGAAACAATTCATTATTAACTTTTTTAATCGTCTTCTGCAACGGTTGAAGAAGAAAAAATGTATCTGCTTATGGGGTGCAGAAGTGGAATCAGCGCAAGTTGATTTACTCCCCAGAGCGTAATTTAAAAAAAAATGAAAAAAATATTATTAAATTTAGCCATAATTTCCTGCCTTTCATTCTCAGTATCTGCTCAAACAGCAGTCAACGGTCGCGCTTCCAATTGGGATGCAGACCACAATTGGGGATTTGCCGCAGGTATCGCTTATAACGATGCTCAAAAACTAGGTCTCCATTTGGAAGGATCTTATCGGCACAAAGGCTGGGAAATGGGAGCCGAAGCTCACATTTCCTATGGGAAAACGGCAGATTTGGAAAGATCCATTGAATTACCTGATGGAAATTTCCAAAAAATCCTGGAAACAGGAACAGTTGCCCAAAGTTTTGACCGGAGTTATATGGGGCTTTTTGCTTCTTACGGCTTCGGAAAAAAAGTAATTTTTGCGCCGAGGATCGGGGTAGGAGCAGCCGTTCAGCTTTCTGGATGCGAATTGCACGAAACCTCCTTAGGCGGAAAATTCATGGTTGCAACTTACGCAATCAATCCTGCCGCCAAAGCCGGGGCAGAATTGTCCTTCAGGATAATGAACCACCATCGTCTCGCCATTGGAGCAGATGCAGTTTATTATTACAAGGAAGCAAAAGAAGCCGGAAAATCAGGTTGGGGATTTCAAGCCCGCGTTGCCTGGAAATTTCGGGTTTATTAATTATTATTCGAAACAGCCGCGAGTTCAGACTCGCGGCTGTTTCTTTATCCCTGCCCTTTTTGTACAAGATACATTCTTATTTCTCCCCACTAAAAAATTTTCACTGGAAAAGTTTGCCAAAACCTATATATTACTTGTCAGAAATTAAGCAAAAGGATGAATAACATGAAATTATGGCCTGTGTCATTATTGTTGTCATTAATCGTTTTCCCCGCATTTTCGCAGGAAACGCCGCGTCTGCAGAATCCTGCCGCCAACACCCTGGAACAAAATCAGGAAATCTGGCGCCAGAGGGCTCAAAACGGCAGCATCCTGCCCGAGATCACCAGCAACATCTCCCCGGCGGCCGCACAAAACATCACCGGCGCCGAGCAGATTTTTTGCTACCAGGTGGCATTTCCGCCTGAAAACTATACCGGCTATACCATAGACAACTTTGCCGTCACCGGTTTTTGCGGCATCGTCAACCCCGAGCTGAAAAACATGATTCTCTCCGAACTGTTTATGAATCCCGACAATCTCGACTTCAATCATACCGAAGACTGCGAGATCAGCCCCAAAATCATGCTGCGCTTCTTCCGCGGTGTCGATTCCACCGACGTCGTTTTGTCGTCGCCTTGTCATTCCTATGCCGTCATCTACGGCGGTAACATTACCGCTTTCAATGCCAAGCCTTCGGCCATGATGATTGATGCCCTGATTGATCCTTTGGTCCGCGGCCGGGTGGAATTTGCCTCGCCAGCCCTGTTTAACCAGTTGCTGCCGATCGGTGTTGCGCAAACGCAGGAACAAAAAGAGCTTCTTAATCGGCAAAACGAACCCATCCGCAAATGGCAACAACAGGAGCAGGAAAAAACAGAAAAAGCCAATGCCGGCTGGAACAAGATTAACCTAAAACTCCAGTGATCCCCCATGAAAATTGCATATCAAGGCGTCCCCGGCGCTTATTCACACATTGCTTCCCGCGAAGTCTTTCCCGATTCTCAATACATTCCTTGCGATACCTTTGAGATCGCCATGAATCTGGTGCAGACCAATCAGGCCGACCGTGCCATGATTCCGGTGGAAAATTCCAACGCCGGCCGCGTTTCCGACGTGCATTTTCTGCTTCCGGAAACCGGATTGTCTATTGTCGGAGAGCATTTTTTGCGTATCAGGCACCAGCTTCTCGGTTTAAAGGGTGCCAAACTGGAAAACGTCCTGACCGCTTCGTCGCATCCCCAAGCCCTGGCACAGTGCTCGCAATTCCTAAAACAGCACCAAATCAAAGCGGTACAACGAATTGATACCGCAAAATCCTGCCAAGACGTCATCAATGCCGGAGATCCCGCTCAAGCAGCCATCGCCTCACGTTTGGCAGCCGAACTCTATCAACTGGAAATTTTGGCGCCCGATATTGAAAACGCAGCCAACAACACCACCCGCTTTTTGATCATGGCGGCTCAACCGCAACTTCTGCCCGACGACGGCCGCCGTTTCATCACCTCGTTCATCTTCCGGGCCAAAAACATTCCCGCAGCCTTGTACAAAGCGCTCGGCGGCTTTGCCACCAATGGCATCAACATCACCAAACTGGAGAGCTACCTTCTGGAAGGACGCTTCGTTTCAGCCCAGTTTTATCTGGAAGCGGAAGCGCACCCCTCCTCTCCCGCTTGGCAAAACGCCTTGGAGGAACTGCAGTTCTTCGCCCAATCCCTGCATATTTTAGGCACATATCCGGCACACCCTTATCGTTATCTTTAAAAACCGAATGTCCTCCGCTTGTTGTAAAAAAATGCATACCGTTAATGAAATGCTAACCATATCATGCTAACGTCACGGTAAATAATGAAAAAAAACACTTGATCATTAGGCTTTTTGGGTATATAGACAATTAGACAAAACAATGACGGAGAGAACTATGACAAATAAAATTTTCACCATTGCCGCCGCTTTGGCTCTGACGACGGCTTTGGCCGGTGAAGCAGCCGCCCGCGACGGTTTTTATATTGCAGCCCGCGGCGGTGTCACCAACCAAAACATGGACAACAAAAAAGACAATATCACCACCAAATCGAACATTGACCTGGACTATGTCTGGATGGCCAGCGGCGCTTTAGGTTACAAAAAATCCTGGTTCCGGATTGAAGCGGAATACGTTGCCCGCGGTGATCATGACGACAGGAAAGAGCTCTCCCCCGGCTTTAGCAGAAAGGCAGAGCTGGAGAATACGTCTTATATGTTCAACGCTTATATTGACTTTATGCCCAACTACGTTGTCAGCCCCTATATTATGGGCGGCTTAGGCTGGTCTGATCTGAAGCTTTCATACAGCACCACCGGCACGGCGGATTATAAATATGACAAGAACAACTTCACTTGGGCACTCGGTGCCGGTCTGAGCGTTCGTCTAAACCGCTGCCTCAACTTTGACGCCGGGTACCGTTACCTGGATATGGGAACGCTGACGGATGCAAATCTGAATGCTCATGAGACCTATGCCGGTCTTCGTTACACTTTCTAAACACGCTAATACTTCTAAACTCGACTCAGCGTAAGAAAAAATAAAGCTCCCCTCCGGGAGCTTTATTTTTTATCCGTCACTTGAAAGAATGCACCAATGACCCAGCCAAAAGATACCAACCGTCGACCAACACGAAAAAGATCACCTTAAACGGCAGGGCCAGCACCGTCGGCGGCAACATCATCATACCCATGGACATCAAGACGGAAGCGATGACCATGTCAATAATCAAAAAAGGAACGAAAATCAAAAAACCGATCTCAAAGGCCCGGCGTAATTCGCTGATCATAAAAGCCGGCACCGCCACTTTCAGCGGCGTTTCCGCGACTTTTTCCACCGGCTGGCTTTTGGAAAGGTCCATAAACAGCAGCAAGTCTTTCTCTCGGGTATTCTCCACCATAAACTCTTTCAACGGCACGGAAGCCTTCTCCAAACCTTCGGTCACCTCAAACTTTTCATCAATCAACGGCTTGATCCCCTCATTCCAGGAGCGTTCAAAAGTCGGCGCCATAATAAAGAAGGTCAAAAACAGCGCCAGAGAAATCAGCACCATGTTCGGCGGCGTCGAGTTGGTGGCCAGGGCGCTCCGCGTGATCGACAACACGACGATAACCCTGGTAAAAGAGGTCATCATCACCAAAATGGACGGCGCCACCGACAAAACCGTAATCATCAAAATTACATTAATGATTCGCGCCGTCGTCGACCCGTCCGTCCCTTCGCCGACATTCAGGCTCAGGGTCTGGGCCGCCACCGTCTCGGTTTTGAAAAACCAGACCAACGCCGCAATCAAAGCCAACATGATAATTTTTTTAGTCATCTGTTTCCTCATATTCGGTAAGATACTTGTCCACCAGCAGATTCTGCCCATTGCTGAGCAAGAGAAGATATTCCCGCTTGCCGTTTTTCACCAAAACCAGACGGTTTTTGGCATCCAACTGGCGAATTTCTCCGACTTCCAACCGTTGTCCGGCGGTCAATCGACGCATAAAACGGCTTTTCAAGCCCTTGACCTCGCAATATTTGATTGTCCAAAACGTCAGCAAAAGCAACCCCAGCACGACGACAAGGGACAAAACAGCCTGTAAGATATGCCAACCGCTCATCGCTCTTCCCCTTTCAACATTGGCCTGATTATAATCGCCTGCATAATTATTGCAAATTGTTTTTTAATTTGTTAAGCTCCCGACATGAACAAAAAGAAGAGCGACATATTTGAAGAACGGCGCAAAAACACCGACCTCACCACCCTGGCACAAACGCTTCTGCCTTGCGTGAAAAAGCTTTTAGGCCCCAAAGGCTTCCTGGAGATCGACATTCTTTCCGCCTGGGAACAAATCGTCGGTGCTAAACTGGCCGCTTATAGTTTTCCACAACGTCTTGATTTTAAAAAAGGCGAAAAGACCGGCGGCATTCTCCATATCGCCGTTCCTTCCGGCGCCTTCGCTCTGGAGTTGCAACACCGCGAACCGCAGCTGATCGCCAAAATAAACACCTATTTCGGTTATGCCGCAGTCAAAGAAATCCGCCTCAGCCAAAATCTCCCGCTGCCGGCGGCTTTGCCCAAACGCCCTTACCCGCAAAAAACTCTTGTAACTAAAGAGGAAGACGCTTATATTAGGGACTTGAGTCAGGACGTGCAAAACGAAGAGCTAAGAAAAACGCTCGAAAAACTTGGCCAAAGCATTTTTAGTCATAATAAAGAGGTTAGGAAGTTAGAAGACGATGAAGTTTGAAATTTTAGTAAAGAAAATCAGTGCCTTTGTTGCCGGCATCATAGTTTATTTGCTGATTGCCGGAATGTACTTATCCTCCAAAGGGTTTGAAATGGATGAGGACGGAAACATCTCACTGGTCTCGGCCGCCGCTGCGCAAGACAACAAACCGGTCACCCAAACGCTTGATTCCAAGACCAATATCATCTTTCCGCAAAAACCCTACCTCGGCAAAGAAGACGCGCCGATCACCCTTTACGAATACTCGTCTCTCGGCTGCTACCATTGCGCCGATTTTCACCTAAACACCCTGCCCAAACTGCAGAAAGAATTCATCGACACCGGCAAGGTCAAACTTGTTTTTGCAGATTTTCCCATTGACCGCAAATCCATGCAGGCGGCTCTGATGGCCCATTGCATGCCGACGGAGAAAAAATATTTTGACTTTTTGACCCTGCTGTTCAAAAAACAGCGCGAATGGGGCCTGAGCCACAACTCCGAAAAACTTTTCAAGCAATATGCCTTGCTTAACGGCATCACCGCCGAACAAGCCGACGCCTGCCTGAATGACGACGACGAAGCTAAAGAGATCTTAAATGTCCGCCAACAGGCCATGGATGAGCTCAAACTCCGCGGCACGCCGTCTTTTGTCATCAGCGCCGGCGGAAAACGGGAGGTTCTGCAGGGAGCCCCTTCTTATGAAGCGTTCAAAGAACTGCTGCAGGAAAAATTGGCCGCACAATAAAATTTTTCCGTTTCTTTAATAAGTCGGTAATATTTTGTGTGATATAGGTTAAAGCATGAAAAAAAAACCAGACGATATTAACCGGATTGAGGAACGTCTGCAAAAGCTCCGCCGGCAGGAGGCCGAATATCGAAAAGACCGCCCGGAATCAGAGTTTTCATACGCATCCAAAACCGGTTTTCGCATTGGGACGGAACTAGTCTCCGGGGTTTTGGTCGGCGCGGCTCTCGGCTATTTTTTAGACCGCCTTTTTCACACGGCTCCCCTGTTGCTGATTATTTTCTTGTTCTTGGGCGGCATCGCCGGGTTTTTAAACGTATACCGCTTTGCCAAAAGCCAGGAAGAACCGAAGGAGTAACGGCTTTGTCTAACCCGATGGAACAATTCACAATCAAACCGCTCATTCCCATTAATGTCCACGGTTATGATATTTCTTTCACCAATTCCTCTTTGTTTATGGTCATTACCGTGGTTCTTTCGACGTTGCTTCTCGGCTGGTGCCTGCGTCGGCGCAGCATTGTTCCTTCGCTGTCACAGTCGGTGCCGGAAAGCCTCTATGAGTTCATTGCCGGCCTAATCAGGGAAAACATCGGCCACGAAGGATTGAAATATTTTCCCTTCATCTTTACTTTGTTTTTGTTTGTTGCTTTCGGCAACTTCCTCGGCCTGTTTCCCTATGCTTTTACCTTTACGTCACATTTGGCGGCCGTCGGCGGTTTGTCCGTCATTGCGCTGTTGTTCAACATGGCCGTCGGCATCAAAAAGAAAAAACTCGGCTACCTGCGCACCTTTTTGCCGCGGGGGATTCCGCTGGCTTTGGCGCCGCTCATCGTCCCGATTGAAATGATCTCTTTCTTGTCCAAACCCTTCAGCCTCACGGTCCGTCTCGTTGCCAACATGACGGTCGGCCACATTATGCTGAAAATCATCGCCGGGTTTGTGGTTGCCTTAGGCGTCGGCGGAATAGTGCCGATTGCTTTTAACGGATGCATTGTAGTTTTTGAGATGTTCATCGCATTGCTGCAGGCATTCATATATACGGTGTTGAGCTGTATATATCTGAGTGATGCTCTTCACGAGCATTAATATCATTATGTCAACATGCTTTAAATTAATTTTTAAGGAACTGGATTAATTTTTTATAAGGATAAATAAAATGGAACCTATGGCTTATATCGGAGCCGGTATGTGCGCTCTGTCAATGATGGTCGCCGCTTGGGGTGTGTCTCAGGTTTGGACCACAATCATCTCCACCGTCGGCCGCAACCCGCAAGTCAAAAAAGACGTTGACATCTACGGCTGGGCAGGTTTTGCCGCCGTTGAAGCGATTGCGCTTTATGCATTGGTCATCGCCCTGGTCATGCTGACCGGCAATTAATAAAAGTTCCTTGACTCTCCTTCCGGCCCCAAAAACCGGAAGGAGCCAAAGGAAAAACAAACGGGAGATTATTGATGCCTCAGTTAGACGCCTCGACTTTTACCTCGCAACTTTTTTGGCTGGTAATCTGTTTTTTTACCATGCTGTTTATTATGAGCAAATTCATCACTCCCAAAATTGCTGACATTTTGGCGCAGCGCCAGCGCAAAATCGACGAATACCTCAACAAGGCGCATGAGACCAAACAACAGGCGGAAGAAACCCTGGAACGCTATCACACTGCCTTGGCAGAAGCCCGGCAACAGGCAGAAACCGAGCTGGAAGAAACCAAACGCCGCCTAAACGAGGAAATCACCCGCCGACAGGAAGAGCTGGAACAGCGCCTGCAGAAAAAAATCGTTGCAGGCGAAAAAGCCATCGCCGAACGCAAGGAACAAGCTCTGAAAGACGTACGAGAACTCTCGGCCGGCCTTGCCGAGGAACTGGTTTCCCGTCTTGACCTCAAACAAAAAATTTCAACCAACGACATCAAGTCCGCCTTGCAAAAGGCGGCGAACGATTAGGAACATCGCCATGGCTATTGAAGAAACGGCAACCGGCAAACAAATTATCGACGCAACGCAAAACGCGGTCATCAACGCGGCAGACAACGTCAGCAACATGATTGAAGAAACCGCCAAACAACTCTCCTCGCATGAGAGCTTTTATCAAAGCCCGGAATTTTGGGTCGGCGTGTCTTTCGTTTTAGTGGTAGTTTTGCTTTTCCGCCCGGTTTCCCGCCTGCTCGACACCATGCTGCGCAAACGCATCGACACGATCGTTCAAAGGATTGAAGACGCCGCTACCCTAAAGGAAGACGCCCAAAAGCTTTTGGTCGAATATGAAAAAAAGTTCATCAACGCCGGCGACGAAGCGCAGGATATTTTAAATAAAGCCGCAGACGAAATTGCCCTGCTGAAAAAAGAAACCCTGGAGAAGCTGGAAGCGGAAATGAAGATCAAAGAAAACGAGGCCGCCTCCCGGATTGAAGCCGCCCGTGCCAAAGCCGACGCCGAAATTACCGCCCTGGCCAGCAGCCTGAGCATCAAAACCCTGCGCTTGGCACTTGCGGAAAAGTTGAATACGGCTGATCAGGCACGGCTGATTGACGCCTCCATCGATAAGATTGCTAAGATCTCTTAAAAAACACCTAAACTCGTGCCACAAGCCCTGACCCTAACGGTGCAGGGCTTTTGTCATGCTTTTTCATACCTCATATTCTCCAAAGTCTGACAAACGGCATTGTTCTGCTACTGCCGTAAATCTCTCCAAAAAAAACTTAGCCATAAAAAAATTCCCACCGTCGGCAGCTGCCGATGGCGGGAAAAGAAACGATCCCCCGACTACCACGGATCGTCATAATCCAGGGTCGGATTATGTAACCGCTCCAAATATTTGCTGTCGGCCGACTTATCCGTAGAAGTTCGTATATTCTGCATCTGATCATATGTGGTATCAACCACTGACGAATTCCAAGCCGTTGTTCCCGGACGACGGTCAAAGTAGCAATAGACGTTGGACAAAGCCACCAGTTCCTTATTATAAACCGGGAACAGGTTCCAAATAATCTGCCCCGACAAATCGCCTTTGCCGATCTCTTGCGTATATTGGCTGTAGTAATCCCCGATATAAAGGAAACCCATCACCGCATGCCAACCCATGAAAACTTCCTCCGACAAAGAAGCATTCTTATCGCTGTCAGCGCCGCCGCGAGCTGCCGAAACCGTGGTATTCAGCCAGGTATTGGTCTGGAAGGTTAACGGCATGCCGTTCTCGCCGGGGTCAGAATCCATCACGACACTGTGAGTATGACCGCTGCTAGCACTTCCCGATCCGGTAGAATAAGACGGGTTAAACCGTGCCGGATAACGAGCCGCCCAAAATCTGTTTTGAAAATCGGCACCGGCCACATCACTGACCACTTTATAAGCTTCCGACATTTTCCAGCGGATCGGCGCAATCGTCACCACCTTGGAATAGCCCGGCGGACATTGCGGCGTCGGAATAAAACCCAGCCACGGCGAAGTTTCGCAAGCATAGTTGTTACTCGTACACTCCTGCGGTCCGCTGATCACCCCGGAAGACGTCGGAACCAGCTTTTCCCAGTCCTTAACTGAATCTGCCGTATAGGTATTGTCAATCACGTAAATTCCCTTATTGATGAATTCCGGCAAAATATCGCTCAAACGGGCTCCGCCGCGGGTCGTCAGTTTAATGTCATGCATGACCGAAGTATAAGCCGGATCCACCATATATTTATCATATGGTACCGATCCTCTTTGTCCGCTGGCTTTTCTGGCCAAATCGGCGGTATAATCACCGTTGGCGACAAAACGGTCCGCCGAAATCAAGCCCCGAACATCCCCACTCACTGAAGATCCATGTGCCGTCGGCACTCCAATAGCCCCGGAACGGGAAATACTGATTCGGTCAGAACCCGGAGAGAAATAATTATGGGCATCATCTGTGAAAACATCCAAACCACCATCATAAACCATTGCAAGAGGAGGGCCGGATTTCACGTTACCATAAACAGCATTAAAATAAGTGCCATCTTCACTAACATCAAACAATGCCGAATTGGTCGTTCCATCGGTATTAACCGTAAAATGGCCGCCACTGCCTGACATCAATTTATTGCTGAGATGTTTTTTCCCAACCTCGACATAAGTTGAAGCATTCGCATTACTAACTCCCATCCTGGCCGTCTCTTGGTCAAATAAAGCAGATGAAGTTGTCCCACCCTGCGCATAAGATACCTCTAATGACTCCGGCGATGAATATCCTCCGCTGCCACCATGAATCTTAGACACTCCGTTTGACCAGGAAGTACTAAGCAAGAATTCGTTAGCAGTAGACTCAAATTTTTCTTTAGTCGTGAAAACGGTATCTTTAAAAGAGGTAACGTCAATCTTCCCTTCAGAATCATTATTTTGAATGCTTATCCCATCCCCCTGCATGGATAATTTTTTATCCGCATTAAGCTTTATTTCTCCACCACTCATTTCAATTGTAGACAAACCATGCTCTGCCGTTTGTAACAACCCTATACTGGAAGACGTAAGTCCAACAAGCGATGCATCTTCGTCTTCAACTTTCAGTGCAAGCGTATCCGGCGCTAAAGCTATATCAGCATTGCCGCTGTTCATTTGCAACTGTTTCGGCGAAGTAATATACCCCTCTTTGGTCGTTTCCAAAATCATCCCCAGATCTGAGCTCATATAATTGGCCAATGTCTGCGGAATGGTATCGCCAAGCAACAAACGGTTAGCCGACTTTAAAGCCATATCCATATCGCCGACGGCGGCAAAATCTCTGCCGCCTAACATTGCGCCGCCGCTACCCATGCTCAAAACCGCATTTGACTCCCCGTTATCGTTTGTCTCAATAAGCGCATTGCCTCTGGCCGCCACCTTAAATCCATTGCATCCGGCACCTGACTCACAACGATTCAGAGCCAAATAAGACCCTTTGCTAAGGTCTCCCATATCGGCGTCCGTCCGCAGATAGACTTCCTGCCCGGCCATAGTTGCACTATTGCTTGCCTTCATCTTGACCGTACCGTCGCTGCTGAAATTAATCTTATAAGGCGCATCGTCGGCTCCTCCGCCCATCTCGATATTACCGTCCCGAGCATGGATAATATAATCCGTTCCGCCTTCGGTCAGCGGCGACGCGTTAAACTCACCCAACACGTTGGCCGATGCCGCTTCCATCAGTCCGCTGATTTTGCTTTTTCCCTGCACAAATAACAAGGAATCGTCCCTGCCGTCCGCCGCTTCCTGACCGTTCGGCAACAAGCTGATGCCGTTGGCGCCGGCAATCAGGTTATTAACGTTTACCAAGTCAGAATTGTCACTGAAACGCAAATCGGTCAGCATGGTATTCAAAACGCCGTTGTCATGCTGGTCGGTACGGTGCAACAAGTCTTCGCCGCCGGCCTGTGAAGACGAAGACACCGAATAAATCGTCGAAGCCGCCACCGAGGCATTGGCATAATCATTGGCATTCAAACCATAGTCGGCCACCGGATCATCCGACCCCCAAGCGCCTTGCACACCTTCAACCACCAACTTGTCCGACCCGATCGGTTTCTCAATCAAAGCGCCGTTACCGCCGATCATCGCCGCCAGTTTTGAAACTCGGGGCTTGGGCATGTCGTTGCGAATCGGCGCGCCGACAAAGCCGCTGAGCGTGATTCGGTCATCTTCGGCAGTCAGCTGACGCTTAATCAAAATGTCAAATTTGCTGAAGGTTTTGGTATCGGTACTAAAGCCGTAAGGCAAATATTCCTTCAAATCGTCCATTGTCAACCCGAGGGTGTCATTGTCCCAATATTCTTCCGGCAGAGCCGCCAAGGTGTTGTAATTATCCTTCATATAGTCTTCCAGACCTTTGACCACCGTACGGATCTGCGCCGCGGAGGCAATGTCCTGCAACTCGGAAGTCCGCTCCGCCGCCTTTTTGTACAAAATCGGCGTCACCATCGAAATCAGGCCGAGCATGGCCAGGGCTTCCACCATCAGGCTGCCTTTCTGACCGATAACTTTCCAAAAGTTTTTCATCTTCTCCTCCCGATCTAACTTCCGATCTCACTCATATACATCAAACAATAATTTTCCACGCACTGGTTCTGAAAATCCGCATCCGCGGCAATGGCGTTGGGAATGAAGGCGCCTTCCGTCTCCCGTCCCCGAATCATCATCACCGCACCGTAGTGGTTGTTTTCCACCGGTCGGCCGGTTTCTTCCTCCACTTGTGCCACTTCCACCGCGTAGCCAAAACGCTTTACCTTGCTTGCCATCCGGTTCATCGCGTTAACCAAATCCACACTCGGCCGACCGTCGCTGATGCTGCGCCATTTCCGCGGCACCGGTCCGTAAGTCACCAAATAGCGTGCCCCGGAGGTGTCGCAGTCTTCCAAAACGTTCGGATCCCCTTTTTTCAGGCAAAAAACCCGGCTCCGGAAGGTCGGATCATCATAAAAGCCAAACGGCGCATAAGGCAAATATTCCGTATCAATAATCTCGCACCCCGTCGTACCGCTGCCGCACAAAGTCTGCAAATCCGAACCGTTGTCCGGCGGGAAACGGGTACCGGCAAAAGCCAAAGCGGCACGATGCTTTGCCAACAGCTTGGCTGCATGAGCCTCGGCCAAAGGCTCAACCGTCAGAGCGCGCATGTCTTCGCGCACCGGCAGGTTAAAAGCTGCCAGCATGGCAATGAACGTTGCTAAAATCACCCAGATATACATGGCTTTTCCCGCTTTTTTTCAAACCTTTGAAACTCTGTTTTTATTGTAGCACAAAATCCCGCTGAGACCTAGCCTTTAACACCTTTTCACCGCAAATTTAACAAATCTGAAACAAATGTTTTTCGGCCTTCTCGCCCTGATATTTAATTTTAAACTTAATTTTATAATTATTGGTTAAAAAAACCTCACATTTTATGCATATTGCATTTAATAACTGCGAGATTTACTTTTATTTCTTGGAAAAAATGGTATAGACTGGTGCCAGATTAAGATTCTGTGACAACTCAGAGGAAAATTCAGATGGTAAAACTCGACGATGATTTTGACGATTTGGAAGACAACGCGCCCAAAAAACGTATTGATCGTCGCAAAATCCTGGTTTTTCTGATACCGGCGGTCATCGTCATCGGAATGGCCGTCAGCGCTTATTACGCCTTTTACAGCCATTCCCCGTCAGACAACCTGGCTTATTCCGTCGCAACACGCCCGGCCGAAAATGGAGAACCGGAACAAATCACCATTTTTTACGACCTGCCGGAAACCAGCGTCAGCCTCAAGGGAGACCCCGGGAAAGACAGTCTGCTTAAACTCAAGCTTAACCTTGAATTGTCGCGTATGGAAGACATTCCGCTTTTGGAAGCCCTCCTCCCAAAAATCAATGACGCCATATTGGCCCACACCGTCGAACTGACGCCCGAAGAAGTCGGAAACACCGCCGGCCTCTATTGGCTCAAACAGGAACTTTTGTACCGTATTAACCTGATAACCGCACCGGTCAAGGTTTCAAACCTCAATTTCAAAACTTTTGAAATTGTGAAAAACAACTAAAAGGATACGTATCGTGGCTGAAGAAACAAAACAACCTGAAGCAAAAGCAAACCCGGCAGCTGCCGCTCCGGAAACGCCGCAGCCCGCAACGGCAAATGCAACGCCGGAAGCTCCCGCCGCTAAAGAGGATGAAACGGCCGGCAATTGGACGGACATGATTGAAGTCCGCAGCGACGGCGCCAATCCCGCCGAAGACGGCGATTCTAAAATCCTCAATCAGGAAGAGATCGATTCCCTACTCGGCTATTCCTCCGACGACGAAACGGATTTTCGTTCGCTCAAAACCGGTGTCAGAGCCATCTTAAACTCGTCAATGGTCTCTTATGAGCGTCTGCCAATGCTCGAAATCGTGTTCGACCGCCTCATCCGCATGATGGCCACCTCTTTGCGCAACTTCACACAGGACAACGTCGAAGTCTCTTTGGACAGCATCGAGTCCATGCGCTTTGGCGAATATATCGATTCGCTGACCTTGCCGACCCTGTTGACCGTCTTCAAAGCCGAAGAATGGGACAACTACGGCCTGATGTCTTTGGACAGCTCCATCATTTACTCCATGGTCGACGTCCTGCTCGGCGGCCGCCGCGGCACCGCGGCCATGCGTATTGAAGGCCGTCCCTATACAACGATTGAATTAAACATCGTCAAAGACATGATCCAACTGATCTTGTCTGATTTGTCCACTGCTTTTGATCCCGTCACCTCCGTCAACTTCATTTATGACCGCTTGGAAACCAACCCACGTTTTGCCACCATCTCGCGCTTGTCCAACGCCGTCATCGTCGCCCGCCTACGCATTGACATGGAAGACCGCGGCGGCAAAATAGACCTGATGATTCCTTATGCCACCTTGGAACCGGTACGGGAGCTCCTGCTGCAAATGTTCATGGGCGAACGCCTCGGCCGCGATGCCATTTGGGAAAATCACCTGATGGAAGAACTTTGGGACACCGAAGTCGAAATCAGGGCCGTCTTAAAAGAACGTACTGTCAACCTCGGCGAGATCGCCGGCTGGGAAAAAGGCTCCTTCCTCCCCTTGGAAATGGCCCCGCATGAAGACGTCACCCTGATCTGCGGCGACGTCCCCTTGCTCTATGGTTCCATGGGCCGCAAAGCCGATCATATCGTCATAAAAGTCAAAGGAAAGGCAGAAAAAAATGGCTAGTCTTGAGCTGATCATTAACCTGATTATCATTGCCCTCCTGGTGCCGATGATCATTTATGCCTACAGGCTAAACAAAAACCTGACCATTCTGCGCCAAAACCAAAACTCTCTGGCCAAACTCGTGCAGGCCTTGAACGAAGCCACGTTCAAAGCCGAAAACTCGATTCCCAAACTCAAATCCGTGACTGAACACTCCTCCGAAGGGTTGAAGGAAGTCGTCGACAACGCCAAAGAGCTCAAAGACGACCTGATGTTCATCAACGAGCGGGCAGACAACTTGGCCGACCGCCTGGAACATGTCATTCGCGACAGCCGCGGCCTCAAGGCCGATCAGCCTTTGCCGGCAGCCTCCGCTTTTGCCGTCGGCGGAAACACTCGAAAATCTTCGATCGGAGAACCACCGTTGGAAGACGCCCGCTCCGAAGCCGAAATGGAACTCTTAAAAGCCCTGCGCTCAATTAAATAAAGGTTTAAGATGCAAAAAAGCACAAAAAACAAAACTCATTTCCGTCTCTTGCCGCTGTTTATCTTTTTTGCGGCACTGACCCTGTCGGTCAAAATCAACAACGTCTTCGACCAGTTCCGGCATCCGGCGGCCGCATCGCTCAGCATCAGCCCCAACACGGCTTCCGCCGAAGAAAAGCTCAATCGGGAAACTGCCGAACTCAGCGAAGCTTTAGAGCGCGGCGGCAAAGCCTCTTCCGGTCCGGCCGGCAGCGCCGTGGCAGAAAGCGGCAGCGCCTTTTCCCAGTCGGAAATTCTCATTTTGCAGGAACTGGCCGAGCGCCGTGAAGCCTTGGACCTTCGTGCCAAAGAAATCGACAAGAAAGCTATTCAGCTGAAAATCGCCGAAGAGGAAATCGACAAAAAGCTCAAACAGCTGCAAACCTATGAACAAAAGCTGGAAAACCTCATCCATCAATACAATCAGCAGGAACAAGAACAGCTGAACTCCCTGGTGAAACTTTATACGGCCATGAAACCCAAAGACGCCGCCAGAATCTTCAATACGCTTGACATGGACATTCTGGTAGCCCTGATGAAGGAAATGAAACCTTCCGCCGCTTCGGCAATCTTGTCGCAAATGAATGCCGAACGCGCCAAAACAGTCACCACCGAACTCTTGGGCAACCAATTCTGATAAAAGGGGAAGATTTTGTTTGTCAGCCGCCGCATATTTCGTCATTTCAACCTAAAAATCATAGTTTTTTGGGGCCTGTGGTTGCTTTGGAACTCACCGTCCGCCGCGGCGGAAGCAACCTACAGCCAAAGTCATGAAAATGCCGAAATTCGTCTTACTTTGCCGCAAGACAGCGATTACAACCTTAATCATAAGGATAACCGCCTCTTTGTCAAATTCTCCGACACAACAGCCGAAGCCTTAGGGAATGCAGCGGAAGAACTGCCTGATTTTATCAGCGCCGTTTCCTTGGCCAAAGACAAAAAAAGTGCCATCCTTGACTTTACCGGACCTGTCACTCTGAAGAATACGCTGAAAGGTCGGGAGCTGAGCATCAGCATCCATAAGCCGGAAGCCGTTTTCAGTACACCTTTGGACCAGTCACAAAAACTGATCAGCTTGGACTTCGGCAATCATGAAAACTTTTCTCGCTTTGCCTTTAATTACCGCAGCAAACCGCGCTATACGATCAAAACGACCGCCGATACCACCACCTTGGTTTTCATGAGCGACATCAGACTGGATGCCGCCAATCTTTCCAAATATGAAAAAGGCCACGACGTCAAAATCACGCTGAACCGTTTCGGCAGTTATGACTTTGAAATTCCGGCCAAACTGCTGCAGTCTTTTGAATACAAAAACAAGATCATTCTGGACATTTCCCCTTTTGAAGAAGAGGCGCAAAGTACCGACCTCAACGCCAAGCAAACACCTGTCAACGCAGGCATCAGCGTCGCCACTTCAAAAGGAATTTCCCATTCGGCGCCTTTGTCGATGGCGCAACTGGCCCCTAACAAAATGCCGACCAAGGTCGCCAGCCTCAGCTTCTCTTGGAACATGCCGGTCGGCCTGGCGGTTTTTGAACGTCCGCCTTATCTGTGGATTGCCTTTGATCATCGCCAAAATATTGATCTGGTTGCTTTGAACGAAGATGCCGAAGGCTTGGCTGAAGAAATCGTACAAATGCCCCACAACCGTGCCACTTTGTTGCGCATGAAGTTAAAAGACGGTGTCAAAAGCATTATTCGTAAGGAAGGCCTGCTCTGGATTATCGACTTGTTCAACGAAGACCTCCCGGAAAGAACCAAGGATATGCCGCTGTTTACACAATATGACAGCCTCAGACACTCTTACCTTTACATTCCGACAGAAGCCGCCGGCAACATCATCAATATCGTCGACCCCGAAATCGGCGACGCCGTTACCGTTGCTCCCACGACGGACATTGGCGTCGGTATTAATGCGCCTTATCATTATCCCGAATTTGACATTTTAAAATCCCGCCAGGGTCTGGCCATCGTTTCCCGCGCGCCTGACGTCAAACTCAACCGCGGCAACACCGGTCTGACTATTCGTTCATTAACCCGCAGCCTGAACATAACGCCAGATCTTGATATTCTGAAACACCAAGAGCAACTGGCTCAACCGGAGCAAGCCGCCGCTTCTTTTGACCTTTCCATTGACCAGCAGCTGCTGAACAAACCCTTCAACCAGGCCGTTGAACAGCTGCAACAGGTCATTTATGCCGCCAACGGCCCCGAACGCACCAAAGCGCAGCTCGAAATGGCCAAATACTATGCGGCCAAAGGCTTGGGAACCAATGCGCTGCATATTCTGCATCAATTGCAGGAAAACAACGTCTCCGAAGCCAAAACGGATCGTTTCTATGCGCTTCTCGGCGTTTCCAATTTTCTGGCCCGCCGTTACGACGAAGCCATCAGCAATTTCTCTTACGGCAATCTGCCCAACATCAACGAGGCCGTTTTCTGGCGAACGCTCGCCTCCAGCGCCGTCGAATACAAAAAGGAAGACAGCGCCGTCTTGTTCTCCTTTATCTCCCTCATTCGCGACTATCCGCAGGAACTTAAAGACCGTATTGCCGAAATCGGTGCCCAGGCTGCCTTAAACGCCAATGACGACATCTCGGCACAAAACTTTATCGACGTTTTGAAAACCTCTTCCCTTGACTTGGTTGACCTCCAACCGAAAATCAGCTACCTCACAGCGCAAAAATATGTTATGCAGGGCTACCCGCGCAACGCCGTACAGGAATACAACAAAGCCGCAGTTTCGGACGATCAGAAATATTCCTCTCTGGCACGCTATGAAAACGCCCTCCTCAAGCAGGACCTGTCAATGATCAGCCTGCAAGACGCCATTGCCGAACTGGAAAAATTGCGCTTTGCCTGGGGCGAAAAAAACTTCAAAGTTAACTTACTCAATCGTCTGACGGATTTATATACCCGCAACAAAGACTATTACAACGCTTTGAAGACCCAGCAGGAAACGCTTCCCTTGCTGGATGAAGCCGCCAAACAGAAAACCTTGGCCAAAATGACCAAACTTTTTGAAGATATTTATCTCTACAACCAGGGTGAAAACCTTTCTGCGGTCAAGTCTCTGGCCTTGTTCCAAGACTTTGAATGGCTGGCGCCGACATCAGTGCATTATAACGCCATTATCGAAAAGCTGGCCGACCGCTTGGTGGCTGTCGACCTTTTACCGCGAGCCGCTGAACTGTTGACTGACCAACTGGCACAAAACAATTTGTCCAACCTGGAAAAAAGCAAAATCGGCACACGTTTGGCCCTGATCAATTTGTTTGAAAATAAAAATATCGAAGCGCTGACCATTTTGGACGCGACGGAATATCCGCATTTGCCCGAAACGCTGCAGGCCCACCGCCGGATTATCCGCGCCAAGACATTGTCCATACTGGAAAGGGACCAGGAAGCGCTGGATCTTTTGACCGACGACACTTCCAAAAACGCCTTTTTGCTCAAGAGCGAAATTTATTGGAACGCCGGCCGTTGGGGAGAAGCCGCCGACAACATCAAATACTTGATCCAAAAACCGCAACCGGGAAAAGAGCTCAGCGACGAGCAGATTTCTTATATTCTCGACTGGGCCACGGCACTTAAAAAATCAGGCAGGGAAACGGTTTTGGTTCGCCTGCGCGCCAAGTTTTTGCCTTATTTTGCTAAAACAAAATATTATAGCGCATTTAGTGTCTTAACAAATTCATTGGATAATGATACGGTAGACATCAACGCCATCAGTCAGGCGATTAACGATATTGCAGCTTTCGGCAATTTTGCCAGAATCTACAACAATTCCCTGAAGAGCGGCAGTTTGAGCAAAATTATCGAATAACGGACAAACAAGAGTTCATGGCAAAATTTAAAATTGAGAGTCCCTTTGCGCCGGCCGGCGACCAACCGCAGGCGATTAAAGAGCTCTGCGACGGCATCAACAAAGGCGTGAGAAACCAGGTCCTGCTCGGCGTCACCGGCAGCGGAAAAACCTTTACCATGGCCAAAGTCATCGAACAGACCCAACGCCCGGCCCTGATCATGGCGCCGAACAAAATTCTAGCCGCTCAGCTTTATTCGGAAATGAAAGAGTTCTTTCCGCATAATCACGTGGAATATTTCGTTTCCTATTATGACTACTACCAGCCGGAAGCCTATATTCCCAAAACCGACACCTATATTGAAAAGGATTCGGCGCTCAACGAACAAATCGACCGCATGCGCAACTCCGCCACAAGAAACATCCTCGAAAACAAAGACGTCATCATCGTCGCCTCTGTTTCCTGCATTTACGGCTTAGGCGACGTCGATTCGTACAGCGCCATGACCATTCCGCTCAAAGTCGGAGATGAAATCGCTCCGCCGCAATTGTTCAAGCACCTAGCCGAACTGCAATATGAACGCAATCAGATGAACTTCGTCCGCAGTACGTTTCGGGTACAAGGCGATATCGTTGACATTTTCCCAGCCCATTATGAGGACCGTGCCTGGCGCATCTCATTCTTCGGCGACGAAATTGAAAGCATTGCCGAATTCGATTCCCTGACCGGAAAAAAGACCGCTGACTTAAAAGAAATCACCGTTTATCCGGCCAATCATTACGTCACACCGCGACCGGCCGTTTCTCAGGCCATGACCGGCATTCGGCGCGAATTGGCCGAAACGATCGAAAACTTTAAAAAGAACAATAAGCTCCTGGAAGCGCAGCGCATTGAACAAAGAACGCGCTTTGACCTGGAAATGCTGGAAACAACCGGCCATTGCAAAGGCATTGAAAACTATTCGCGTTACCTCACCGGACGCAAACCCGGCGAACCGCCTCCCACCTTGTTTGAATATATTCCGCCCGACGCCATTGTGTTCATTGACGAAAGCCATATTTCCGTCCCGCAGATCGGCGGCATGTTCAGAGGCGATCGCAACCGCAAGGAAACTTTGGCGGAATACGGCTTTCGCTTGCCTTCCTGCGTCGACAACCGACCGTTAAAGTTTGAGGAATGGGACCAAATGCGCGGCCAGACGATTTTCGTTTCCGCCACTCCCGGCGACTGGGAACTTGAGCAAAGCGGCGGCATTTTCACCGAACAAATCATTCGTCCAACCGGCTTGGCCGATCCGATCTGCGTCATTCGTCCGGTCGAAAACCAAATCGACGACCTCATGGAAGAATGCCGCAAAGTCGCTCAGCGCGGCGAGCGCGCCTTGGTAACCACTCTGACCAAGAAAATGGCTGAAGACCTCACCGAATATCTTAACGAAAACGGCGTAAAAGTGCGCTATCTGCATTCGGACATTGATACGCTCGAACGCATTGAGATCATCCGCGATCTGCGCCTCGGCGTGTTTGATGTCTTAGTCGGCATTAACCTACTGCGCGAAGGTCTGGACATTCCCGAATGTTCCTTGGTTGCTATTCTTGATGCCGACAAAGAAGGCTTTTTGCGTTCGGAACGTTCGCTGATTCAAACCATCGGCCGCGCGGCACGCAACGTTGACGGCAAAGTCGTCCTCTATGCCGACAAAATGACCAAATCCATTGAAAACGCTGTCAACGAAACCAACCGACGCCGTCAAAAACAGCTGAACTACAACATAGAAAACGGCATCACACCTCAAACGATCAAGAAAAAGATTTCAAACGCGCTCAGCGAGATGACCGCAGCTGATTACATAGAGACCAAACCTCAGGAAATTGAAGAAGTCAAAAACATCGACAAAAAGCTGAAGGAATATAACAAGCTGATGAAAGAAGCCGCTCAAAATCTTGAATTTGAACAGGCCATGATCTATCGTGACAAAATAAAAGAACTGGAAAAGATTTATCTAAAAAACTAAAAAAGGCCGGAATTCCGGCCTTTTCTTCAGTTCTTTTCATACGCGCGCTTTTCTTGCAGAAAAACTACCACCCCGATCGGAATACTCAAGGCATAAATGATCGTCATCACGCCAAGCGTCATCCACGGCTGGGTAATGATGAAAGTCGCAAACAAAGCAACGATCAACATCATCGGCATAAACATATAGGTCGGAACTTTCATCTTTTTCGTCGAAATCGTCGGGATTCGGCTCACCATCAGAAAAGTGACGACCACCAAAAGCACGGCGCAAAAAGCATGAGAGCGAACAATCGGCACAAACTCCGGAAAATCAAAACTGATCATCACCGGCATCATTGCCAACGCCGCCGCCGCAGGCGCCGGAACGCCGACAAAGAAATGATGCCAATATTCCGGCTGCGGTTCATCGTCCAGCATTGTGTTAAAACGCGCCAAACGCATCGCCATGCCGATAGACATCAACAAACAGAAAAACCAACCGAACTTCGGCAAATCATACAACGACCACTGATACAGCAAAATCGCCGGTGCCACGCCAAAACTGACAAAATCAGACAAGGAATCCAACTCGGCGCCAAACTTGGTCGACCCTTTGAGCATCCGCGCAACCCGTCCGTCCAAACCGTCAAACAAGGCGGCGATAAACACGCACAACACTGCTTTGACCCAATCTTCGGCAATGGCATAGCGAATAGATGTCACACCGGCACACAAGGCCAGCATGGTCACGATATTCGGCGCAATCTTCCGAAAAGGCAAACTGGTCAGCTTCTTGCGCGACAACACCAGTTTATTGTTAAAATTTTCCATTAGCGCACAACTCCTTCAACCGCCTTGTCTTCATGCGCCAAATTGGCCAAAACCGTTTCCCCGGCGACCATCGTCTGCCCAAGGCAAACCTGAGGCTCAACCCCCGCCGGCAAATAAACGTCCAAACGAGAACCGAAACGAATCAAACCAAACCGCTCTCCGGCCTTAAAATCCATTCCCTCTTTGGCAAAACACAAAATTCGGCGTGCCACCAAACCGGCAATCTGCACAAAGGCAATTTCTTTGCCGTTTGTCGTTTTCATGGCCAGGAGCTGACGCTCGTTGTCTTTGCTGGCCTTGTCCAACGTGGCGTTCAAAAACTTGCCGGGAACATAAACGGCTTTGGTAATTTTGCCCGAAGCCGGCGCACGATTGACATGCACGTTAAACACGCTCATAAAAATGCTTACCCGGGTAAAATCCCCCTTCAAACCGAGTTCAGAAGGCGCTTTGACCTTGGCGATCATCTGCACGGTCCCATCCGCCGGCGAAACCACGACATCGGCAATCTCCGGCGTTACCCGTTCCGGATCGCGAAAGAAATAAAAGCACCAAACCGTCAAAACCAACCCTAACCAACCGAGGGGTTGCCAGATCATTGCCAGTAACGCTGTCACTGCCGCAAAAATACCGACAAACTTCCATCCTTCATTGTTAATATTCGGAAGAATATAACGCCGCCAGGAAATATCTATTGTTTTCATTGTTTTCATCCTCTGTTATGTCAAAAACCCGGTGTCTTTGCCGTGACGCTGTCAACTGCCGCATCGCCCGGTATTTTTGATTGTTAAATTAGCATTTTCAGCTAAACACATTTTTGCAAAATAAACAAGCGCAAAATCATATGCGAGGGTTAATATTCCCCACCGGAAAACCATCGCCGCTTTTTTATAAATTTTCTGTTGCATTTCTGGAAAATAATCTGTATAAATTCTCACAGAGACAAGGCGCTTGTGGCGGAACTGGTAGACGCTGCAGACTTAAAATCTGTTGGCCGCAAGGCCGTGCCGGTTCGATTCCGGCCTAGCGCACCATAATAAAAAGCCACCCTTGCGGTGGTTTTTTTATTATGGTTTGATATGACAGTGTATCGAACCGGCACCGTGCCGGTTTGACTACAAGCGAAAGGCAGACGGAGTATGCCGGTCAGCCATTGGCTGATGAGCGTAGTGCAGCGAAGCTAAGCCGGCCTAGCGCACCATAATAAAAAGCCACCCTCGCGGTGGTTTTTTTTATTATGGTTAAGTTGTTTTATTTAATTAGAAAATCTTTGTACTTTATACGTGTGTATTTTTAAAAATAAAACGATAAATGTTGATAACAAACAAAAATTAATTGCTTTTAAGTACTATATACTGTACATAATAAATCATCACGTAGGATTAGTGTATCTAAAATACAAGTGATTTTTGTTTAAACTGTTGGTACATCCAGCAGTTTTTTTATTTTAAACTCAATTATAATGGAGATCGACATGTTTGATTTTTTAAAGCTAAAAAAAGAAGTATCTGAGACAACAGATGATATTGAACCAGATGATGTATTGTCTGTTAAACAAAAACTAAAAAGATTAGGATATTACAAGGAACCAGAATGGGGTATAACAAAATTTTCTGATCGAGAAATGTTTGAAGGTATTAGGAATTTTCAAAATGATCATAAACTTAAAATTGATGGGGTAATAAAACCTGATGGTGAAACCCAAAATGCAGTAAACTCTGCTTTAAAAGAGTCTGTCTCAAAGGACAATGGTTATATTAAAAACTTGACAAATTGGAATAACGAAAGAAAAAATGTAGAAAGAATGAAAATTTCTGACGAAAATAAACATCAGTATATGAGCTGTTTAGCTGGAAAAGGAGGAACAGGTATGGCTGCTACTGGTTTAGGAATGGGTATCGCAAAAGAAGTTTATGATTTTAGTTACAAAACATTTAGTCCTGAACAAAGAAAAAAATATCATGGCATAATGGGAATAACATTAGACGGAGGAAAGGACATAATTAACAATCTAAAAGGATTAAAGCATGGTTATATCGAAAATAAGGATTGCCACAATCTCTTAAAGAAGAAATTGCCGTAAATCTTTACTTTACAAAATTTGGTGATATTATTTCTCTAAGTTACTTAGAATGAAGTGGTATCACCAAATGCAAAATAAAATTAAAAATTTTTTGTTAATTTTAGGGTTATTTTTGTTTGCAAAGCTTTTGCTAATTCCAATTCTGTTATTCATAGAGATTATCAATATAAGCCGACTTTCAAATATTTTTAATTTTGTCTTTGATTATGCTCTGTTCGGAACGGCTTTCTTTTTGGGTTTCTGCAATCTTTTTCTGACCAAGTTTGAGAGAGGTTTAAATCAAATAAGTTCCAATTTGCCAAGATTAGGACTGTATTTTGCGGTTTGTGGCTGGATACCGATCGCCTCTGTGCTTTATAATCAATTTAACAGATATCTTGTACAGGCAATTTTGGTTAGCTTTATTGCCGGCGTTATCCTTGATAAGGCATTTCCAATATGGAAAAAAGCGATACTTATTGTCATACTTTTTCTCATTTTAGCATTAATCTTTACTGGTAATTCGATATACGAATTTGACGAATAGCCACAATATTATGTTAAATTAATATGTTAATTGATTCAAAAAACAAATACCGTATTTCCGACCTAGCGCACCAATTAAAAAAAACGCTTTCCGAGGCAATCTTTTTTATTAAGCTATGTTAAGAATCCTTTTTAACATTTCTTCACCGCCACAACATTTACAGTTGCAGATTCATCAGAATATTTTAATATGAAAAGGTCTCATGTTTTAATCTTCAAAGGAGAAACGTTATGGCAAAAAATACCGCCGCCCCATCCGCCGCCGACAACGGCTTTCTGGTTTCCGTCATTGACAGCTGTTTCAAATGGCTCAAAAAAACCACCTTTAACAATTTTCTGGAAAGCAACGAAAAATGGTTCAGCCGTCTCGGCCTTTTCATGCTTTATGTCATCGCCGCTTTGTGTTTGATCGTTGCTTTTGTCATTCCGGCAAAATACTCGGCCTTCAGCTGGGGAGCCTGCCTCGGACTTGGCCTTTTGGCGTTTTTTACCATCTTGCTTTTCCAATACATCGCAGCCAAAAGCCTGCCCTGCTTAACCAACCAGATAAAAAACACACCGGTCAAAATCTCAACCGTCGCCATTTTGGACATCACCTGCCTGCTAAATGCCATCTTCGGCATTATTTGCTTTATCGGCGGCCTGATTATCGCCATTAACCTCAGCGATTTCAGTTATTTCCTGCTGGGAGTGGGGTTGACGATCCTCAGCCTTTACTGGATGGCCATGTGTTTAAATCCGGAATCTCTTAACGTCAAAATCGCTCAGGATTCCTCTGCCGGAGAAGAGTTCATCGGTCTGCTGACATTTTTCGCCAAAGGCAGCCTCAAACTCTTGCCAATTTTATTCTGCGGTTCAGTCCTTAGCGCCGCCTATCTGCTGTGCAAACTAATGTTTGAAAACTTCCAATACAAAGAAGAACTTTACCAATATCTGTCTGACATCAGCATTTACGCGTCGGGTGCTCTGCTGCCGCTGGCCGGCTATTTGACCTTCTTATTTTATTATTTTACGATTGACATTGCTCGGGCAATTCTTTCCATTCCGGAAAAACTGGATCGTTAAACGCCAACAAAAACACCGGCAGTCAAACGACTGCCGGTGTTTTTTTTACGGCATTTTCCTTACATCTTGTCCATCAGGCTCTTGTAATAATTAATCACCGTCCGAATACGAGGTGTATCTTTTGTGCTTTTATGGCCGATCATATAAAAGGTAAGCGTCGCATCACAAGCAATATTATCCAAACACACAAAACCTTCGTTGTTAAAACGCATGGGCATGACGCCGATCCCCAAACCGTTTCTGATAACTTCCATCAAAGCAAAACTGATATTGCTGCGAAACACCACATTTTTGGCGCGGCGCATTGGATCCACGCCTTTGAGGTGATTATACTCGTTCACCTTCATCACCACACGGTGATTTTCCAACATATCTTCCAAGTCAATTGGATAGCCGTAAGTCGACAAATAAGACGGCGATGCAAAATAACCGCATTTGACCGTCTTTTCATACAATTTAACCACGTCGTTATTTTGCGGCACATCATAAACAATTGCCAAATCTGCTTCCATATTGCTCAGATTTGGCATTTTATCCGTCGAAAGGGAAACCAGCTTAACTTTCGGATAGTCATCAAAGAAATTGCTAACGTCTTTCGGCACCATATTGGCGCTGGCCCCCAAAACCATAGAAACTCTGACCTCTCCCGACACCTCGGTGCTGGAAGACTTCAAAACGCCGACTTCGTCAAGAATATGCTTGATATTGCCGGCAGCTTCCATCAGCCTATAGGCGGCCGGAGTCAGCATACTGCCGCGTCCGTTGCTGCTCAGCAGCTTGATGCCGAGGTCAGATTCCAAATTGCCGATATATTTGTTAATGGTATCCACCGAGGTATTCAAAACTTCCGACGCCTTCCTTTTGCCTTCATTCTGGGCGATAGCCAATAATAACAGCAGGCCTTCGGATTTCATTAGATCCTTCTTGCTAATCATATGATGCTCCCGGTGCTGTTATAAAATAATGAAAAAAATAAACGCAGCAAAACAAAGGTAGTCGGGGAGTTCAGAAATCATATGCATTGTCATGACCCTTTAACTTTTAAAGCCCAAAAGCTTCTGGACATAGTTAAAGCTCCCCGACCATAAAAACGGCCATAATCGGGGGGATATAATCCTTGCCGACATAAAATACCCTTGGCCCGGATAACGATGTATATCCCAATCACCGCAATGCGTTAAAGTTTCTGAAGACTTCCAACCATTGTTGATGTTATTCAACAGCACGTTGGCATGTTATAATTGATCCGACAAATAATCAAGCAAAAAAAACAATTAAAAACAATTTGCCACCGATTAAAACTTGCTAAAGACTTTTCAATGTATTATAACAACAAAAATTTCAAAAAGAGGCAATCAGAATGCAGGTAGATGTTTTTGACTTTGAATTGGATCGTGATTTAATCGCCAAGGAGCCGGTTTCTCCGCGCGACCATTCCCGGCTGCTGGACTTGTCGAACCCCGGCGTCATCCGCGACCGCCACTTTTATGACCTGCCGGATCTTCTAAATCCCGGCGATGTTTTGGTCTTTAACGACACCAAGGTCATCCCCGCCCGCCTGTACGGGGCTCACGGCGAAGCTCGCGTTGAAGTTACGCTTTACCGTCCGGTTGACGGAATAAACTGGTGGGCTTTTGTAAAAAACTCCAAACGCCTGCGCCCAGGAGACGTTGTCACCTTTTACTGCCAGGAAATTCCGGCAGAAAGCTCAGATTTTCAAGCTGTCGTCATTGAAAAAAAAGAAGACGACGGCGTCATGCTGCAATTTAGCTGTCAACCGCAACACCTCGGAGCCAAACTGGAACAATACGGTTCCATGCCGCTGCCGCCTTACATAAAACGCGAAAAACCGCGTGCCGGCCTTTGGGACCGTTATAATGACAAAGAAAACTACCAAACCGTCTATGCCAAACACGAAGGCGCCGTCGCCGCTCCGACTGCCGGACTGCATTTCACGCCCCGGGTTTTGGACGCTCTTCGCCAAAAAGGCGTTCGAGAAGTGTTCCTGACGCTGCATGTCGGCGCGGGAACCTTTCTTCCTGTCAAAACCGAAGATACCAAAGATCACAAAATGCACGCCGAATACGGAATCATCACCGATGATGCCGTCGCCGAAATCAATCAGGCTCGCCGAGAAGGCAAACGCGTCATTGCCGTCGGAACGACTTCTCTACGCCTTTTGGAAAGCGCCGCCGACAATCGGGGAACCTTGCATCCCTTCGCCGGCGATACCGATATCTTCATTACCCCGGGCTACAAATTCAAAATCGTCGACAACCTGATCACCAACTTCCACCTGCCCAAATCGACCTTGTTCATGTTGGTTTGCGCCCTTGCCGGTATAGATCGCATGAAGGAAGGCTACGCCCATGCCATTGCTGAAAAATACCGTTTTTATTCTTACGGCGACAGCTCAATTTTAAAATGCGTAAATAAAATTTAAACTTATCTTGCTTATCCTAAAGGCCATTGAAAGGAAAATAACGTGAACAAACTTTTGGCCCCTCTGGATCATGCTCTTCCCCTCTGCCGCAACTTATTTGTTCCGGCGCTGATTTTTGCCGTTGCCCTGATCGGATATTGCCTGGCCGGCACTGTCAGTACGTCGCTGCAGCTGACCTACCACGGGGCTTTCTACGTTTTGAGCTTTGCCACTTTTCTCATCCTGTTGTATTTTAACCAAAACAAACCTGTTTTTTATATTCTGATCACGACCCTGGCCTATATTTTGATTAATTTTTTCAAAAACAAATACGGCAGCGATTTTTTACAACAACCGGCCTACCTATACCTGACCTTTTTCATACCGTTGAATCTGATCGTTTTTTACTTCCTGCCGGCTCAACGGTTGTTGCGCCGCAGCAACGTCTATTGGCTGTTAATTGTTTTTGCCCAATTTGCCCTGGCCGAAAAACTCGCCCTGCACGCGCTGGAGCTTACGCCCCGTTTGGATCCGACAACGGGAAACGGCCTGCCGAGCTTAAGTCTGCTGCTGTTTGTTCTGTTTATAAGCGCCGCTTTCATCCGCAATGCCTTCAGCGGCAGCATTCTTGACTACGCCTTGGCTTTCGCCGGACTGGAAATCGCCTGCGGCTTTTACCAAGCAACGTCAAGCACGGCCCTGACGATTTTCTTTTCCTCGGCAGCCCTGACTGTTCTTCTGGCCGTCGCCGCCGACGTTTATTTTGGCATTTATCAAGACAACCTCACCGGTTTTTCCAGCCGCAACGCCTTCATCTCACAAAGCAAAGATTTTCCGTTAAAATACAGCTTAGGGATTCTCTCTGTTGACGACTACGATAAACTCTCCCTAATGTTCGGACGTCGCAACCGTGACAAACTGCTGCGCATGATCTCACTTAAAATCCGCGACAACACTGCTGCCGAAGATCTGATTTATCGTTATAACGAAGACGAATTTGTTATCATTTTCAAAAACGAAGATAAAAACGAAGGCTACAACAATCTGGAAAGTATCCGCCGTTCCATTGCCGCAGCGGCCTTTAAGCTCTACGGCCGCAGCCGTCCGGTCAAAATCACCGTCTCAGGCAGCATTGCCGAAAAAAAGCGCAGCGACGCCAATGCCTTTGAAGTTTTGGTTCGCGCCCACAAAGTACTTTCAAAAACCTTGTCATTTAGCCATAACGTCACCTCAAAAGCCTGATGCTGTAACAAAAAGTTCACATATTTCGTCAAATTACGTCATTGATTTTGTCAATAAAATATGTTATACCTATGGTATCGTTAACAGCCACAGAGGCTTACATGCTTGATTTTATTGCAGATACAGACAAAGCCAAACGCATCGCATACAAATACGGCCTGCGTCTTTCCGGAGACTTTGAGCTCAAGAAGCTGAGCTTCTTAGACAAAACGCTGTCCGACGGCATTTTTTGGACCTACAGCGCTTCGCACAGTGCCGCCCTAATCTCTGTGTACGGGTATTTGAAAATCGTCGACAGTCGAAAAATCTCGGCCATAGAAACCGTTGTCCAAGGGCAAAAATACCCCATTTCCGGCAGCTGTTTTCGCATCATTCGCGATTCCAAAGGCCATCTGGCTTTGGTCCCGGCCAGCGCCTACAGCGAAAGTGCCACTATTTTTGCCTGACCTTCCAAACGGCGATTCCGGCACCGAGAATCACCAACGGCAAAGACAAAAGCTGCCCCATGGTCAAACCACCGATCAAAAAGCCCAGCTGAGCATCCGGCTCCCGGAACTGTTCCATGGAAATCCGAAAAATCCCGTAAAACAAAACAAACAAAGCCGAAACCAACCCCGAACGACGGCGCACGCTTTCATAACGCCACAACCAATTCAAAACAATCAGCATCACCACACCCTCAAAAAAGGCCTCATACAACTGCGACGGATGCCGCGGCAAATACCCCCCGTTGGGAAAGCGCACCGCCCAAGGCACATCTGTCACCCTGCCCCATAGTTCGTCGTTGATAAAATTGGCCAACCGACCGCAACAAATGCCGATCGGCGCAAACAGCACGATCAAATCCGTTAACTGCAAAAATGGATATTTGATTTTGCGGGAAAACAAATAAGTCGCGACAACCACTCCAAGCGCCCCGCCGTGAAAAGACATGCCGCCTTTCCACACTTCCAGGATCTGCAGCGGCTGCGCCCACATGGCCGCCCCGCCGTAAAAAATCGCATATCCTAAACGACCGCCGAGCACAATCCCCAAAGTAACGTAAAAAACAAAATCTTCCAGATTTTGTTTGCTCAGCCCCAAATCATAACGGCGAACAACCCTGGACGCCAACCACCAAGCAGCCAAAATACCAAACAGATAAGCCATCGAATACCAGCGTACCGCCAATGGGCCGATGCTGAACATCACCGGCGAAATTTCGGGAAAACTCAAACCTTCCATCTGCAACTTCTCCAAGATCCTGTTTTTCTTAACACTATATTAATTTAAAAAAATATATCCACATCTTAAAAATTCTTTACACAGACTCGCAAGATAACGCATTGATTTTACAAAATAAACAAAATACGGATCTTTTATTTTCACTATTTTGGTGGAAAACTGCGACTCGGGACTTGTCTTCTGCGACTCGGACAGGCAATCTGAATTCAGCGGCGAAATGAATCGTCCTTTCTAACCTGGAGAACCGTCAATGAACCTGGCAGAGAATCGTGCCCCTGTTTATAACCCGATAGACATTGTCGAAACCATTTTTTCAACCCGTTCTTTTGAACTGGAACGCCGCAACATCAACGAAGTCGTCGTTGAAGTCCAGGGCAAATGGAACAACATGCTTCTTTTTTTCGCCTGGGAAAGCAACATGCAATGCCTGCATTTGTCTTGTCTGATGGATCTGGAAACCACCATTGAAGACCGCAGCAAAATTTTCGAACTCCTAGCTCTGGCCAACGAAGAGCTCTGGGTCGGACATTTTTCTTATTGGACCGAACAAAACATTCCGGTTTTTAAACATTCCGTCATTCTCAGCTCCGGCGAAGAAGACATTGAAGACAAAATCTCCCGCATGATAGACATCGCCATCAAGGAATGTGAGCGGATGTACCCGATTTTCAAAGCAGTCTTGGTTAAAGGGATGGACCCCAAACGCGCACTTTATCCCATATTAATGGAAACCGTCGGACAAGCCTGAACTCTGATTAAAACAGCTTAAGAATCGACTGTGAGGCCTGCGAAGCCAACGACAGCGAATTGACCGCCAGTTGCTGCCGGGTTTGCAAGGCCAGCATATTGGC
>CAKQMD010000012.1 GCA_934254925.1 uncultured Alphaproteobacteria bacterium | reverse complement strand
TAACATACGCGTAATCTGCGTCTAAAATTGCTCCACTGGAGCAATTTTATTCCTCGTCTCGCGACGGTCGCTCGTTCAAGCCGTCAAATTAATTTAAAAACAAAAAAGCACCAAATCGGTGCTTTTTTGTTAATGGCGGGAGTGACGAGGCTCGAACTCGCGACCTCCTGCGTGACAGGCAGGCGCTCTAACCAACTGAGCTACACCCCCAAAAGTGATTTTCCTTATAACCAACAAAAATCATAAATGCAAGAACTTTTTTTCATAAAATTATATTTTTTTTAATAAAACTAATGATAGTCTTCAGTTATACACATTTATATGAGAAAGCCCTTTGTTTTTTGGGCGAATAAATTTATATTGTTGCTATTGTTCCTTTTTGACTTATTTTATCAGGGACTTTCTTTTTGCTTAACACATGAGAGTAGCAGATGAATTTGAAAAACATAAATATGAATTTGAAGATTAACGGCAAGCACCGTCATAAGCTGATTACCATGGGTTATGCCTTTGCAATTACCATTGCCTTTATTTTGTCACTCACCAACAATAACGACGTGAGCGCTTCCGTTTCGGAAAACGAGCGTTTGAGCTACCTCATGATCGAAACAAACGTTGCCGACAATATGGAAGATCCCAACAGCATTTATCCTGCCAGCTCCATCGAAAACATCCGTGGCCTGTTCCAGATGGTCAGCGATTTTGAAAGAGAAAAGGACGGCGTTAAAGAAGTCGAAGTTCAAAAAGGCGATACGCTTATCTCCATCCTCAGCGACCTTGGCTTTACCCGGGATCAGGCCAATGATGCTTATGCCGAATTGCGAAAAGTTTGGGACCCGAGAGACTTAAAGGCCGGACAAAAGCTGACGCTGCATGCCAAAATCGATTCCAATACGCAAGAAATGATTCGTTTTGAAGCGCTTGTCATTGAACCTCAAGTCGGCGTGCGACACATTATCAAACAAGACAAAAACCAACAATTCAGCATCGTCAGCGAAAAAGACGAATTAATCACCGAGGTCAACAATGCCAAAGGCGCCATTAGCGGCACTTTGTCCCATTCCATGCAAAACCAGGGCGTGCCTCGGAAGGTTATTTCCCAGTTTATCAACATCTTTTCCTATTCCGTCGATTTCCGCAGAGATGTCAGAAAAGGCGATCAGTTTGAGATTATTTATGAGAATCAGATCACTCCCGACGGGAAAATGGTCAGCAGCGGAAATATTCTTTATGCCGCCCTTAAATTGCGTAACGACAAAATTGCCCTGTATCGTTTTGAAGACGACAAAGGCCAGGTTGACTACTTTACGGAAAAAGGCCAAGCTATGAAAAAAACGCTGCACCGGAAACCGATGTCTTTTCAAGCGGCCCGCATTTCTTCGCCTTTCGGCAAAAGACGGCACCCGATCTACAAGGACGTACGCATCCATTGGGGCGTTGACTATGCCGCGCCGAAGGGAACGCTCATTTATGCTGCTGGCGATGGTGTTGTTCAGGTTGCCAAATACAACGGCGGGTACGGCAACTATATTAAAATTCGCCATAATTCGGAATATTCAACGGCCTATGGGCATATGAACGGCTATGCAAAAGGGATTCGTCCCGGTGTTCGGGTTAAGCAAGGCCAAGTGATCGGCTATGTCGGCAGCACGGGGCGTTCGACAGGTCCGCATCTGCATTATGAGGTGATTAAAAACGGCCGCCGCGTTAATCCGACGACAATCAAAGCGGCTACCGGAGAAAACTTGTCCGGCAAAAAAATGGCTAAATTCAAAAAGCAAGTCGCAGAGCTGAAAACGGCCTATGCCAGCATGTTTGCCGAAGACAAAGACCATAAGTTGGCAAAAAAGTAAAGTTTTCAGTTTGGGATTTGATAAAAAGCTCCCCCGAGGGGAGCTTTTTTACGGTTAGAAAAAAAGAGTCGCAGTGTCTTTAAGAATCGGAATATGTCGTTCCGAAAAGAAAGCAAAAAAATGCAGCAGAAAAGAGCTTTCTATCATTAATACACATTTATTAGTAATTTATTATAAAAATTGTTGATTTATAAAATTAAAAAGTTTATTTTTATTTTAAATTAAATTTTTAGTAAAGCACATTCTTTACTTAGAGCAAAGAATCAGCTCTGCGGTCTTATTTTGTTTTATTGGTTAGTCCGACACAGCTGATCCTTGGGATTCCCCTCCTTTTCTCTGCAGTCAAGGAGGGGAATTTTCCCGATTTTCCTTAATCCTCTTTTTCATATGACAAACTTTGTACTAATTACAGCCATAACATGTTTACAAAAAATAAAATAATTGTCCGCTGTTGACAATAACTTATTTTTAGCCAAGGGCTTTATTGCTATACTGACAGAAAGTTTGTTATATCAGCAACGGGTGGCTCTTATGCTAAAATTATTGTTCGTCATCTTATCGGGCTTTTACGTTTCCGCTGTACAAGCGGAAAATCTGCCGCTGTCAGACCTTGAGCAAAATCAAGTTCCGCTTTTTCTGCCGGCGACTGCAGAAGAGATCGGCGCTTCTTATCTTCTGGCCAAGATGTATTTCCTTCCCGATTATCAGTCAAGTTTTTTTGAAGAAGGCGTCCCGGTTAAAAAGACCTGCTCCAGTTACGGTTATATCGACGCGTCTGTTTGCAAGGCGCCAATGACAGTCGACAAGCTTCTCACCCCCGAAGGAGGGTTGCAATGCGGTAAAAAATGCGTTTGTCCGGCTTCTTTCGTTTATGACGACGCCAAATGCGCCGAAAAAGATTTTCGATATATGGCTGGGCCGAACAAGTGCAACGGCCTTTCCGATACTTGCGTCGGACGTACGGAATGTCCTGAAGGATATGTTTATGCCAAATACTCAAACTGTGATTGGGGATACAAGGCTGATGTTGTATACTTGATAACTTCGACCGGCGGAGGCGGATATGCTTGTTATGGTCCCTGCGCTCCTCAAGAGTGCGAAAGTGGTACTTCCACGGATACTTCAAAATCGTGTCCGGTCGGCGACAATTCCTATTGGGGTGAAACAGGACTTTACTCCGGCGACTCTCTCTGTTATGCCTGTATGTGCGATTACGATATTTATAAATATACCGTCAACAGCCAATGTAAGACCGCTCATAACGGCAACGCCAATTGGGTCGTCGACAAGTCTTCTAAAAAATGTACAAACTTTACGGGGCAACCTTTTACTCCGCTTGTACATGCACGCCGACAAAAACCTGCGAGGGTTACAATCTCGACACCAACAGCTGCACGGACGGCTCAATTGCCCAAAGCTGTGATAACGGTTGCAGCATAAAATATCAGTGCATTCGTCAACAATGCACATTGCCGACGGTGGATTATGAGGAATGGTGCGGAACAGGGCTTTCCTGCTTTGCCCCCTCCCTTCCGGCGGACATTGCATCGAACCGCCGTCTTGTTCGGATTTGGGATATACATCCGATACGTCTCTTTGCAGCGGGCTGCCGGTTATTCGCTGTCCTTATAACACCAGTTACGTTTTTTGTTATCGATGAGGAGAAAGAAATGTCCAACATCCAATTTAAGCGTCCGTTAAGCCGTCTGCTTCTTGCCTCTTTTGCCGGGATCTCCGGTATCGGCAACGCTTTGGCCGCCTGCTCGACCGATTGCGATTATCTCGGATATACCATGAACAGCGCCAATTGCACGGCAGGATCGATTCTAAGATGCCCCTTTGACAATTCTAAAGTTTATTGCAAAGAAACAACCTGTGAAGACAAAGGGATGAAAACCTGCGGCAGCACTTGTATAGAAACGTCGCAATGCTGTATCGACGGAGATTGTTCCAGCGATGCCAAATGCGTTAACAACGCTTGCGTTTATTGTGCGAATTTTCTTTACACGTCCTGTTATCAATATGTGACGGAATTTACGCCGACCAGATTTTACAACAGTTCTGCCGTACTCACCGGCAAAGTGGCGGCGGACATTGAATATCACAATGCCGTTAAAAATGAAAACGACTGGTACTGCAATAACGGCGAATGCGCTTCCATCTGCAGAAGCTGTCAAGTCGGCAATACCATAAAATACATTACCAAGAACTGCCCGAATCCATCGGTCTATTCACATTATGCCGAAGTGGTTCATAAAACTTATGTCTTGGCTCAAAAATATCCGACCGGTTATGAAGATGATTATACGCCGGAATGGAAGAACTGGTGTCAGAAAGTTCTCAGCACATATGAGAACAATCTCAGTGCTGCCGGCTGTTTGGCAAATTCTTGGTCCGGCGCCCCCGACAAAACATATCTCGGGTCAACAGGAACTTACAACTACTCCAAAATTTGCAGCATGGACTGACGGCCCCACCAAAAGTCCCCAACACAAAAACATAAAGGATTTGCAATCTTTTGCAAACCCTTAAAAACTGGTGCCGGTTAGTAGACTCGAACTACCGACCCACGCATTACGAATGCGTTGCTCTACCAACTGAGCTAAACCGGCGCCGGATTTTCCGAACTTCCTTAACTTAAGGAAGTTTATTGACATTGTCAATAAAATCTTGGCCTCGTTCCATAAAATTTTTATAATATCCGAAACTCGGCGCTGTCGGAGAAAACAAAACCAGCGTTCCTCCGCAATGTTTCATTTCCTCATAAGCCTTAGAAACCGCCTCGTTCAAGGTCTCTGCCTCAATCAATTTGAAGTCTTTTCGCGTCACATGTTGCCGAATGGCGGCAGCAATTTCCGGACCGCTTTGAAACAAAGTTATCACCAGCTTGACTTTTGGATTCTCTTCGATGCATTTGGCATATTCGGTATAATCCTGTCCGTTTTTGATACCGCCGGAAATGACGGCCATAGTATTGTCAAAGCTTTTTATGGCGCTGATTGCCGCTTCCGGAGCGGTTGAAATGCTGTCATTGATAAACAGGACGCCTTTTTTAACAGTCACTTTTTGCAAACGGTGCGGCAATGGCTCGAAACTCTTGAGGCTGGCCGCCGCGGCACGGACATCCAATCCCAGTTTTTGGACAATGGTCATAACGCCGGCCAAATTCTCCATGTTATGATCACCGCAAAGCTTGAGCTCGTTTATGCTTAAAATCTTGTCATTCTTATAAAACAAGTCTTTACCTTCGGCATGAAATCCCTCGGGGAGGTTATAAAACTCCTTTCGGCCGATTCCTTCGCAATATTGCCGCAGTTGTGGGTTGCGCGCATTTACCAGGCAGAGGTCGCCGGGTTTCTGATTGGCGACCAGATGAAGCTTGTCTTTGCAATAGTTGTCATGCCCGTGATGCCAATCCGAATGCACAAAAAACAAATTGGTAAACATGACGATATGTGGGGAAGCGGTCAAATCAGCCGCCTGGTAGGAAGAAAACTCGCCGACGACAACGTCATCATCGGTATCGGCCAAGTCTATCAGCGCTTTGCCGATGTTGCCGCCCAAAGCTGCCTTGACACCCAGCGCCTTCAGCATATGATACAGCATGGAAACGCTGGTCGACTTTCCCTTTGACCCGCTGATGCCGATGACTTTGGTGCGCGGATGATTGGCGCGCATTTCATTTAAAAACAAATCGGAGGAAGAGGTTACGGTAATCCCCTGCCCTTTGGCACGGACGATTTCCTCGCGATAGACACTGACTCCCGGAGACTTGACAATAACCTCGGTATTTTTCAGTAATTCGGCGAATTTCTCCGGCCCGTCCTCGTCATTATAAGTCGCTATCGTCGCGCTCAAATTATGCTTTTGAAAATAATCCAGGCAGGCCTGTCCTTCCTTTCCCATCCCCCAGATGAGGATTCTTTTGTCTTTCAAATCTGCAAGCAACATTTTTCAGTCCTTATTCTTGGCCGCCAGTTCCATTAAATGGCTGAGGCTCTCGTTTAACTTATCGTTTCCCAGATGCAAGACTCTTTGCGGAAAAGGAATTTCTATGCCTTCTTCCTTAAAGCGTCGGTCAATTTCATAACGGATTTCACTTGAAATGCTCAGACCGTTCATGATATCTGCCGTGTAGCAACGCAGCTCAAAATCCAAACTGTTGTCACCGAAATTTTTGAAAACGACATAAGGCGCGGGTTTTTTCAGCACTCGTTTCTGGTTTTCGGCAATATCGACGAGAATTGCGGCGACTTTGCGCGTGTCGCTGCCATAAGCGACACCGACCCCGATTTCCAGACGTCCCCAATTGTCATTATGGGTCAAATTGGTAATGTTGGTGGAAAGCAAAGTGGCGTTCGGAATGATGATGCTAGCTTTTTTCCAAGTAAGCAGCTCGGTGGAGCGAATATTGATCTGTTGAACGATTCCCTCCTCACCGTTAATAATCACCCAGTCGCCGACTTTGATCGGACGTTCAAACAGCAGGATGATACCGGAGACAAAATTATTGACTACATTTTGCAGGCCGAGACCAACACCGAGAGACAAGGCGCCGGCAATCAGGGCAATGTTTCTCAGGTTTCCGCCCATAACCGCTATGGCCAGCAGCGCCGCGGCCAGAAAGCCGAAAAAGCCGAAACCAGAAGCCAAAGAATGACGAATGCCGTCGTCAATATCCATTTTGGCCAAAACATTGTTCAACAGACGGCGCTTCATGGCGTTGACCAAGGTGATGCCGACAAAAAAGATGACAATTCCCAAAATAATCGACAGCAAAGAGATTCTGACGCCGCCGACGGTAAAACCGGTAAACAGCTTATTGATCATCACCATCAGCAAATCAGTCGAAACGCCCCAGGTCGCCAGCAAGGCAAAACCCACCGCCACGATATAAATAGGATCCAGAATCAGACCGGTCCAGAAAATGATCTTATGCATCAGTTTGCGACGCAGTTTGAAAATCCGGCTCCAGAATTTCAGAAGCAGAAAGCGATGCAGCAGCTCCCCGAAAGAACGGCGGAGAATAACGGCGCCCAAAATCAGCAACGACGACAAGATAAAGCGATTCAAAATGAATTCCGACAAAGAGGCATAACCAAACAAGGACAAGGCAAAAACACCAACGGCAAAGCTTGCGACCATAAAAGTCACCTTAAATTCGGGACTAAGTTTTTCATCTTCTTCATTTTGTGCGGCATCTTCGGTCAAGGCTGCGGGCTTTTCTTCGCAGTCTTCAAAAACGGGCATTTCGTTTTCCCAAATAAAGCGTTTGATAATAAAAACAATGCAAAAAGCCTTGACGGCACAATCCATCGACGTCAGATATTCGCGCAGCCCTTCTTCATATTGCCCATCCTGAGCAATATGACGCAAAAAGGCCATCAGACCGATTAAAGTGACGCTTATGTAGAGCGCCGAAGTCACCCTTTTGGCTTTGGGCGTACTGATATTGATCAAGCGCCATTTTTCGTTATAAGGCGTGAAAATCACCCGGGAAACGGCCCGAGCCAAAACAACGTAAAAAGCATAATAAAGAAAGCTTCCGGCCACCAGCCCGAAAAAGCCCTCCGTCAAAATGCGGGCTTGGATCATCCAGCCCAAGAAAACGCCGATCACCGCTGCCGGAATCACGCCGTAAGCAATGGCCACGAACACGGAAGCCACGACTTTTCGGCCATAGCGCGGGCGTTCGACATCCGCCCGATAGCCCAGCTTGCGCATGATCAGCAAGCGAATGTATATGCTGATCCAGACGACAACGAAAATAATCAGGCTCACCGGCACAAAATTCGACTGGACATAGGCGCGTTTCTCGTCCGTCAGACCGGTATACCATTTGACGGGCGACTGAATGATGTCAAATAAAAATTCAACGAACAATCCCGTCTCTCGGAGAAAGACGCTCGGACGAATCAGAGAATCCTGACGAACAAGCAAATCTCCCAAAAGGGCGTCATTGCGCAGGTTAAAAATCAGATGATCAATCTCGTCAAGCTGGGTCAGCAAAATGTCCGCTTCGGCAATTCGGCCCTTAATAACCGAGATGTCGGCATTAAACTCTTTGCGTTTTTGCGCAATGATTGCGGTTTCTTTGCTGCCATCCTTGGGTTCTTCTCCCAAGGCTTCCAGTTTTTTGTCGGCAAATCTCAAATCGTCTTCAAACCGGTTTTTGGCATTGTCAATCAGCGCCCGGGTACCGTTGGCATAAGCGACGTATTCATAGCTGTTATCCGGCGTCACCGCACCTTGCTTGAGACTTTTTTCAATCTTGGTCAGGGCTTTGCTGATGGTCCGATAGTCATATTGCGTGCTGACGGACAATTCTTCGGCTTGCAGCGGTGCTGTCGACAACAGTAAAAGAAGCAGTACAATCCAACGAGAAAAAAAACGCATAACACTTCCTTCCGATCAGTGGCGGGCTAAAATTTGCTTCAAAACCGCAAAAGCGTTGCGCGCGGCTCCGGCGCGCAGATTATCCGCGACACACCAGAAGCTGACGCCGTTTTCAACCGATATGTCCTGACGCAGGCGGCTGACATAGACATTGTCTTCGCCCTGAACATCCGTCATGGTTACATAGCCGCCGTCGACATGCTTGTCAAAAACGACCAAGCCGGGCGTTTTTTCCAGAAGTTTTCGCGCCTGGTCGACATCGGTTTCTTCTGCAAACTCGGCATTGACATACATGGCCGAACCGATAAAGACCGGGACGACAGCGCAATTGGCATGAACTTTGACGTCAGCCCCGAGAATCTTTTTGATCTCGGCATTAAACGCCCATTCGGCGGCCGTTTCCTCCCCGATGAACTCATCCACTTGGGGAATAACGTTGAAAGCGATCTGCTTATGAAAAACCTGTTGATCGTCGGCCAAAGTGTCATTCATGAAAATGCGCCGGGTCTGGTTGAACAACTCCTCCATGGCATCTTTACCGTAAACCGAGGTTGAGGTATAAGAGGTGACGACCACGCGGCGCAGTTTACAACGGCGGTGCAAAGGGCTTAAAACCTGCAGCAACTGGGAGACTTCCGGCGAAGGCAGAGAAATGATCCCTCCGGAGGCCTGTTCCAATTGTTCGTCGTTAACGCCTGCAACCAGCAACGGCACGTCGGCGTTCTCAAAAAACGCGTTTGAACAGTCAATCACTTTGACCTTTTTGGCCGCGGCGACCGCATATTTTTTGACCATTTCCGCCGGAGTGGCAAAAATCAACACCTCCAGCTTGCTTAAGTCATAATCGTCCAGATTCAAAACATCCAGCTCGTCATCTTCGCCGTAAGACACTTGGCTGCCCATTACCGCGCGGGGTTCCAGTGCCACAACATCGGCGGCTTTTATGCCGTCCTCCGCCAAAAAGCTCAAAATCTCACGTCCGACAGCTTCCTGCACTCCGACTACGCCAATTTTTTTCATTTTCACTTTCCCTGTTGTTTGATTACAAATTCATCTTGCGGAAATCATAGCATTCCCACCGCCAAAGACAAGCAAATGATGAAAATAGATCACAGTTTTCCTGCCGCCGCGGCAGGAAAAAGAGGCGAAGCGCCTAGTCTTCCCGTTCCGTCGCCTTTTTCTGATAGTAATGCATAAAGACGACCGGTTTGATTCCCGTCACCTTGTAAATACGTTTGCGGATTTTGGCCGCAACGTATTCCTTGATCGCGGTTTCTTTATAATTCAGTTTCGCCACTTCTTCCGGCAGGCTGTTTTCCATGTCTCGGACAATTTCCTCTTTCAGCGCGGCAAAGGCCGATTCTTCAATAATGTCAATGGAAGAAATATCCAGATATTCCAACTGCCAATGCTCGTCAAAAACCACCGAGATAAACAAAGAAGCATTGAAAGCTATGCGTTTGCGGTTTTTGATCAGCTGCGAACTGAGGCTGGTCAACTGGTTGCGGTCGACACCGATGATATCGGTCGGGACTTCGCCGACGATTTCCCAGCCTGAGTCAAAAATTCTGACCACGTCTCCGTTGCGGGCAATTGCCACGTTTTTGACACCGCAGTCTTTGGCAAAGCGCTTTTGTTCGCGGATGTTGCGCTTGTCGCCGTGAACCGGAAGAACGATCTCCGGCCGCAAAATCTCGTACATGCGCTTGATTTCGTTTTTCCCGGCGTGTCCGGAAGCGTGAACAAGATATTCTTCATTGGTAATGACGTCCACACCGGCATCGCGCAGTTTTTCTTGCATGCGTTCGATCTTTTGCTCGTTTCCGGGAATGATCTTGGAAGAAAAGATGATGGCATCGCCCTTCCCCAGTTTGATGTCCTTGTTTTCGCCGTTGACAATTCGGCTGAGGCCGCTGCGATAGTTGCCCTGAGATCCGGCGCAGATATAAAGCATTTTATCCAAAGGAATATCCATGGCCTGCTTGGCTTCGACATAAGGCGGCAAATTCTGCAAATAGCCGCAGTCCTTGGCCATGTTGAGGTTTTGGATCAGGCTTAATCCGGCAATCACCGGTGTGCGGCCCGCAGCATGAGCCGCCAAAATCAGGCTTTCCAAGCGCATGATGTTTGAAGCAAAGCAAGTGGCGACCAAGGTGTTTTTGAAAGTCGGCACCAAATTCATCAGGTTTTCGCGAATTTGCTTTTCCGAAGGTTCTTGATAGACGTGAGTCATATTGGTTGAATCGCCAACATAAAGCTTAACCCCTTCTTCCGCCGCTTTTTCCAAAGCTTGATATCCGGTCGGCAGCATACTCATGGCACCGTCGTCAAAGCGCCAGTCCGTGGCATGGAACACATTGCCGAAAGGCGTGCGGATAAACAAGGCCGAGGTTTCGGGCGTGGAGTGCACTAAGTCGATAAACTCAACCGAAAAATTTTCTAAAGCGACAGCTTCTCCGGCTTTGACCTCATTAACCGTCACCAAATCATCCAGCTTATAGTCGCGCAGACGATTGTGAATATGTGCCGCGGCAAAAGGCGTGGCATAGACCGGACATTGAAGTTTCGGCCAGATATGGGCGATGGCGCCGAAATGATCCTCGTGCGAGTGGGTAATAAACAAGCCCTCAATCGACTCGCGATAGCTTTCAAGAAAAGAAGCGTCCGCCAAACCGAGCTCAATGCCGGGATAATCGTCGTTTAAAAAACCGTAACCGGCGTCAACCACGATAAACTTGCCGTTGACAACGTATGCATATAAATTAAATCCGACTTCTTCAGCGCCACCGAGGGCGATAAAATAAATTCCATTCTCATTAAACATTAATTGTGATATCTTTCTGTTTTTTCTTTTTGCCGAGACAAATAAAAGACATCTCCGGCACAAATCTTGATTAAATTTCCGTCTTGTTCCAGCAAAAGCATCCCGTTTTCGGAGAGGCCGCGGAATATTCCGGTTTTTGTTTCTTTTTCAGTCGTTACATTAATTTGTTGATCCAATCCTTTAACATTTTCAAGCCATTTGTCGCGGATGGAGGCAAAGCCTTCACGGCGCCAGAGTTCCATCCCGGCATTGAATTGCCGCAAAAAAGCGGCCAAAAAAGTTTGACGATCAACTTCCAGTCCTACATCTTTAAGACAAATCGTCGGATAAATCAAGCCCGAAATTTGCGGCGCAGCGCTTAAATTGACGCCGATGCCTATGATCAGGTAACCGGCCTCACCTTTTTCCAACAAGATTCCCGACAGTTTTCCGCCGTTAAGCAGGACGTCGTTAGGCCATTTCAAACGCAAGTTCAGCCCCGGCGCCAAAGCTGCTACGGTTTGCAACAGGCTTAAGGAAACGACAAAAACGACCTCGTGCCATTTTTCCGGAGGAAGCGGCAAAGCCAGAGACATAAACAAATTTCCTTCCAGACTGCTCCAGGTACGACCGCGCCGCCCCCGACCCTGCGTCTGCCGCCGTGCCGTAATGACAAAAGGGCCGCCGTCCGCCGTCAGGCTTTGTTTGCAAGCCTCGTCGTTGGTGCTGCAGAGTTCCTCATAATCCTGCCATTTCCAACCGTATAAGTTCTTCATTTTCCTTCCTCAAAAAACACTTGACAACAAAGTCTCAAAATCTCTGATCAGACCGCCGGGATTTAAGATCAAAATCACCACCAAAACCAGATTGACAAACAAGCTGAGATAAATGCTGCGGTCAATGCGGTCAAAACTTTTGACCGACGGCTCGAAATAAATCGTTCGAACAACCTGCAAATAAGCGTTGGCAACTGAGATGACTCCCAGCAGGATCGCGGCCGCCGTGACATAGCGCCCTTCTATCAGCAAATTGTTGACAACCGAAAGCTTGCCCAAAAAGCCCAGCAGCGGCGGACTGCCGATCATTGAGACCATGAAAATAAGCAAAGCGGCGGATAATCCGGGTTTGGTATGAGAAATTCCGCTCAAATCCCGCAAGGCGCTGACATAATCGCCGTTGCTTTTGCAGCCAAGGAAAACGGTATAAATGCCGATATAGGCCAAGGTATAGATCAGCATATAGACAAAGCCGCTGAGCGTTCCGTCTTCAGTAAAATTAAGAATGCCGATCAGCACGACCGCCAGATTATACAGGGCCGTGTAGGCAAACAAAACGCGGATGTTCCTTTCTTGGTTTGCCGCCACGGCGCCGATGAACAAGGTGACAAAAGCCAACAAATTCAGCCAGTCATAAAGCGCCGCTCCGACCGGAAAAAAGACATTCAGCATCAAGTTAACAAAGCAGCCGACAAAGGCCACAACAGGGATCAGCATCAAATAGCCGCTGACCGGCAAGACAGCCGTACGAATGACATCCGGCAGCCAAAAATGAAACGGAGCTATGGCCAAAGCAAACAACAGACCGCACAAAAACAGACCGCAGGCCCAAAGATTGAGGTTCGTCAAATTTTCCGGCCGGGCGAGCTGATGATACAAATGGCTATAATTCCATCCCGAAAAATGCACATAAAACACCGCCAGAGCCCCGGCCATCAGCACTGCCATTCCAAAGGCGAAAGCAAAGTAACGCCCGGCTTGTACGGCGGCAAGCTCTTCCTCTTCCGGATTGAGGCGGATCAGGAAAAAATTGACCAATGCCGAGCCCAGGAACACCAGCCAAACAATCAGCAAATTTTGTGCGGAAATCAGCAAACTGAACAATAAAATCGCTGTGAGACCCAAAGCATAATAGCGGAAAGTGGGCAGATTTTTGTTCAAAAACCATTTGCAAGACAAAAAGAACCAAGACATCCCCAACAAATAAACCAAGCCTTTAAACAAAGCGGTATAACTGTTGTTGACGAAATATGCCGGCAGGCTGCTGCGGTCATAAAAAACCACCGCGGCCAGCAAAGCCGCCAGCAGAGTAATTCGACTTAAGGTAAAAAAGGTTTTCGGCGTATTCTGCACAGCACGAAAACGCGCGGTCAGCAGCATGACCACCAGGCCCAAAAGCAGAATAATCTCAGGAGAAAATGCCAAAAAACGAATACTCATTTCTCAAACTCCCATAAACCACAACGGCCTGACCATCGACATGACCAAGATAAAAATCACCAGCAGCATAAAAGCAAAGTTGGCTTTGGAAATGTCGTCAGGATCTCCGCTACAGTTGACGTTGCGGGTTTTCAACCGGAACAGTTCCTGCAGAAAAGCCGAAGCAATCAGCAAAATCGCCAATACGACCAACAACCCGATTTGGAGATTATTGCCAAACAAGCGCGACAAAATTACAAAATTGTTCAAAAACAAAGACGACAAAGGAAGTCCGATCGCCGCCAGAACAAAGAAGGAATAAACAAAACTCAGACGCGGCACGGCGCACAACAATCCCTCCGAACTACTGTCCAAGCGCTCCTGCTGGCGGTGAATATGATAAGTCAGCACCTCCAATCCGGCCACAATCAGCACAAAACTGAAAAAGGAAAAGCCGACATTATGCAAAACAGGGCTTGTTCCCGGCAAAATCACCAAAAGATACATCAGGTAATAAACCGTGACAAAAGCGAAAAGCTTATATTGGAAATCTTTGTTGATGAAGCTGATTAAGGCGATAAACAAAATGGTAATGACGGCGACGATTTCCAAAATCATTACATAGTATTCGACAAAGTCCGGAAGGCTGGACGGCAAAAAGCGGATAAAGCCATAAACCCCGGTCAACGGCAGCATATTGGCAATGACAAACACCAACGGGTTGCGCAAACCGGCGTTGATGGAAGAAATCCAATAATGAAACGGCCATATCGGCAGGCGCGACAGCAAAGCCAAGAACAAAGACGTCCAGATATAATATTCCATGTGATGCCCCAACCGAACGCTGCTCAGCGCCCTGATGGCCACGACGCCGTTTTGATATTGATACAAGAGCATGACGGCACTGAACAAGATGACGGCACCGATCAGGTTATAAATAAAAAAGCGATAAATGGCGCCGGGCTTTCTGACTTCGCCGAACATGCCGATCATCATAAACAAGGGCAACAGCATCGCTTCGAAGAAAATATAGAAGGAAAAAATATCTGCCGCAACCAGGAAGCCCGTAAACATGCTCAAAAACAGCAAGGCAAAAACCAGAAGTGACTTGCGGGGAATTTGATAATGACGCAAACCGACAAGGCCGATCAGATATGCCAAATGCAAAGCCAGGATCAAAATCAGGCTGAAGAGATCCACCCCAAAAATAATGTCAATCTGCGGATTTGCAAGCCAGTTGAACCTTTCGACCAATTGCAAACCAGGTTTATCAAGATCCAGCTTCATAAAGATCCGCCACAAGACGGTCAGATTGACTATGATCGTAAACATGCTCACATTAAACACATTGCGGCCGGGATGCGCCTCGTCCTCCTTTGCGCTGAGGGCAAACAGCATGCCGACGAAAGGAACGGCAATAATCAGCGACAACAATTCAAACGGACTTGTCATGACCCTGCCCTCACCATTGCAAACATTAACAACACGCCGAGAAGCATCAACAACACGGACACCGGCAGCGAAGAGCGATGCAAGCTCCCGACCAAACGGACGAGTAGCCGCATCAGTTGTGACAGCGACGTCATAACCGTTCGCTCAATCAGCAGAAAGTCAACCGTCAGCCACAAGACGCGTCCCAAAATCGTCAGAGGCGTCAAAATCAGCAAATGATACAACCAGGCGAAAGGATCGCTGTCTTGGATGCTCTCGTTTTCAGCCAAACGATCCAGCCGGCGAAACGGCGCTGCCAGCCACAAGAGCAGGAAAGCACTCATAAGGCCGTAAAATGCCGGCGTCAGCCATTTTAGATAACCAACCCAAGCAACGGTCAGCAAAAGCGGCGGAAACCAGAAGATGAAACCGGGATTTCGAATCAAAGCCAAAACCTTTTCATCGGCCTCACTGCGCCCGAGGTAGATGTTGCAATAAATGTGGCTTATCGCAATCAGAAACAGGGCCAACCATGTCCACAGCTCCCAACCCCAAATCTGTCGAAAAGCCTTCAAATAAAACATAACCAAGCATGCGACCACCAAAAGCGAGAACAAAAAGGTGAGCTTCAAAGACTTCCCAAAGCCGCCCATGGCCGAGACATAATCTTCATTAGAAGAAGCGACATTGATCCAAAACAGCGTCGTGACGACCAGATAACTGACAACCAGCAGCGGCGGAATCATTTTGACGGCCAAGTCATAATCGCGGATCATAACAAAATAGCACAAAGCATAGGCCATCATATTCAGATAAAGAGACTTCTCTTTAAGGCTGTCAATCACCATTGCGCCGCAAAAACCCCACAAAAGGCTGGCAAATGCTACAACTTCTACCATGACGACAAGATAAGGATGAAGCTCCAGAAGCGCAAAGGTTTTAAGCAAGACTATGATTCCGGCAACCGGCGCCGAGAGAAAAGACATCATCATCAAGCGATTGAAATTAAGTACGCTCAAATCAAGCAGCTGATTTTGAAACATGAATAAGCCGGATTTGATCATTACCGCCGCTACCAACAGAAAAGACACCAGAACCGAGCCTTCGCGATATTCTCCCAAGTCATGCAAAGAAAGAATCTTACCTTGACCGTAGATGACGGCAAAAACCGTCAGCAGCCCGACATCCGCCAACAGATTGTAAAACACATATTTTTTCTTGGCCTCCAGATTATCGGCAATATAGAAGCCGGTCACCGTTATCGCGCTAGAGGCAATGAGCAGCTGTATCGTCTCCTCACTGGCGACAAGCAGAACATAACAGGCCAGATTCAACAGCAAAATTCCGTTTAGCTCCAGACTGGCGGGTTCCTTTTTATAAAAACTGTTCACCAGCATCAACAGCAAGGAGAGCAAAACCAACGGCGCCAAAAACTGAAAATATTCCAGCGTCGACGCCAAACTGAGGTCCAGCTGCAAGTTTTGACGGTGAAACCAATGAACGGCCAACTTTCCCGAGGCGCCGATTGCCCAATTTTCCACAAAATTGACCAGCAAAAAGGCAAAACCGCAAGACAACAAGAACGAAAGCAGACGTTCATAGCGCCCCCGGGAGAGAAAGACAGCCCCGAGACCGGCAAAAAAGGAAGTCAAAAAAACATTAATCAGCATCTGAACGCCTTTATTCACACTAAGGATAGCTCAATATAACAAAAAATAAGGGCTTTTAAAGCCCTTATTTAAGCAATTGTGTGTATAAGTCGCTTCTCTTATTTCACGCTGTCCAAACTTAAGACCAAACGGACCGGCGCCATATATTCGCGGGCGACTTCCTTATGTTCGGTATCAATCTCCACAATCAAGACCTCATCCACGGCCTTCATGGGATTGCGCGCACCTTCATTGATAGAATCGAGGATAACGGCACTTTCACGGCTGCGATATAACAAAGCACGGGGACCTCCGTCATATACAAAACGGGGATTTTCAGGGCCGCCTTTGCGCTGTTTGATCATGATTAAAATTTCGCCATCAGCATTCTGCAGGATGTCATAACGGCCTTCTTTTTCAGAATTATCTTTCTCCATTTTAACCTCAATTGTCAAAATCACTTCGAAATTTAGGGGAATGATAACATATAATTATTAATAAATAAACACCAAAATAAAAAAAATACAAAAATTTTGTTTTTTTTATTGACTATCATTTTAATATCAATTATACATTGCCTCGTTGTTGAGTAAAAGGGCTCGTAGCTCAGTCGGTAGAGCATTTGACTTTTAATCAAAGGGTCGGCGGTTCGAACCCGCCCGAGCTCACCAATTGTAAGTCAGAGGATTTTTTAGACTCTTTTTAGTAGACTTAGTCTACAAAATAAAGCTCCGTAAAACGGAGCTTTATTTGTTTGAATAGAGTTTTTAACCTGCGATTTTCTCAAAATATCGCCGTTCGAATTCATTTGGCGTCAGATATTTTCGCGTTTTCATTGGTCTCATTCCGTTGTAATCAAACAGTATCTAATCTGATGTGATTTTAGTTTTTGCAGTTGGATATCATATTTCACGAACAACTTGACTATTGCGGAGATATTCCGCCTATATCAGTATTAATAATGTTTTCCCATTACTCTAAAATAGGTCTTTATTACTCAATAGTTTTCCCTTTATTTTTTATATTTCTAATATTCAGTGCCGTTTTTGTTACGGTCTTATTTGCTCTTTTTCCCAAACCACGAAGTTTAGCTATAAATTTTGATAACTTCCCCTTGTTATTTTGAGATTTATTCTGAATTTCCGTACAAACTGCTTTTGGCTTGTATTGACATTGCGTCGGGAAAGATCTTTTTTTCATTGCTTCAACAGATATTCCCCGCTGCTCCGCCAGTATTTTAATTTTCTCATATTCTTCCATTTGAGATATCAATGAATGCGTCTTTAGCCTGCCATCAACAGCCTCTTTTTTCTGATTTTTCCTTCTATGAAGCATATTGACATTTGCAATATATCCAGGACGGTGCAGTTCCATAAAATCCTGCCACTCGGGATCATTTTGAGGAATAACCTTAAAAACATGCCCTCCATTCTCGTTAAGGTCCAATATTATATTCTTTAGGCGGCTGTTTCCCGGGTATAATGCTACTTCATAAGCATTTCCTGCGACCGGGCCATCTGCATTTTCGATTCCAAAGTCCATATATCCCGTTATTCCTTCAATTGATTCAAATTCTTTAATAAAACCATACTCAGATCCCTCAGTAGAACAATAATAGCAGGCAATGTGATAATCATCACAGGCATATATTAATGCCCTACTCTCGGTTTTAGGAGCAATCAAATATGGTTGAGGGAAATTGCTGCCATTGTAATAAGATTGTCCACTTTCATCTAATTTTGCATCAGGTAATTCTTTTGCTTTCTCTAGCATATGTTGAATAAAATTATCTCCATGTTTTTGCATAATGTCTTCTGCTTTTTGCGGATCCGGATTAGCTTTGACACCATATACAAAAGAATATCTTTCCGTTTCATTTTCTCTCACAGGATCCATCATTTGGCTAATCGTTACCGGATGGGCAAACCCATGTTGTTTTAATTTATGCCCTTCTACGGGCGGAATTTCGCTTATAATACTATTAATGAGATTTACAGTATCTGCAAATTCAGCAGCTGGGACAAAAGGCGTTCTAATTCCCGTCTCACTTACAACCAACCTCGATGTTTCTTTTGCTTGTTTGGCATCAAAACGAGTAGCCTTAATACCATATTTTTCAAAACCTGTAACAAGTGCATTTATTTCATCATCAACTAAATTTAGCCTAGGATTTTGCCGTGAAGATACTCCCATAAATATGGCAACGGGTTCTGACAATCCTTCTGCCGCATTTTTTACAAAAGATTCTTGGCTCATATTTTTCTCTTTATAACAAGACAACTATAATTAGAATATTATAACATATTCTTCTTGGCAAGAACTATATTGACTAACAACTAAAGATATATTAGGTATATAAGAAGGAGGTTGTAATGAGTAATTCCCTGGATGAACAGCCAAAATTTTATGAAAATTGGCAAATCAATTATGAAAAGCTTGAAGCGCTGCATCAAAGCGGTGTTAAGTTTACCCTTTTAAACCGTGATGAAAAAGGTGAAATAGCTGTTAAATTTACAGCCCCTAAGAATTGGATTGCAGATCAACGGAAAATGTTTCCCAATCGTAAAATTGAAGATATTTTGGCTTCACTAAAAAAGGAATTTGGCATCATTATGAGAAATACTCCTATTCCTGAGCCTATAAAACCCCTTGAATTATTGGCGCAGATAAAAAATAAAAGAATAAGAGGCATATAATATATTTTCCTTCTCTGTATTAAGGTTTTCGATATTAACAATGTATTCCAGATCTTCTAGGGTATCTGGATTAGTGATCTGAGGATAGCGATTGATGTGCGGTTCCATTATCAAAGTTTTGTATGTTCTTAACCAGTATAAAAATTAAGACATTCAGACCACAATTCTTCTCAATTTCTTCATTTCCAAATCATTTAATTAAAGTATTTATTATCCCCTATTAATGATACGCCGTCCAATAACATAGAGGTAACCGGTTGCAACAATTAATTAAATAAAATCGCCGACCTTGAATTCTGCCAGATTTATGAACCGGTATTTGCTTCGTATGTACTATATTTTTTCTCAACATTTCTTTTCCATTTTGACGCTGTATTCCAAATTTTTTGCACTTTGGCATCCTCGAATTCATAATCATAGGAAACGGCCTGAACATTTAAAGGTAACAGAGCCAGTTGTTTAGTATAAGCCATATCATGGAATTTAGAAAACGGTTTGCTTCTTCTGTTTTGGCTAATTCTGACGGAGTTGTGCCGGGGAGGCGTTATTTATATCTTTTTGCCGCAAACAGTCCTGCTTCAAACAGCAGATAAGTCGGCACGGTCAACATCAGCTGACTGACGATATCCGGCGGCGTAAGAATTCCGGCAATAATTAAGATTCCTACAAAAATATACGGCCTTTTACTTTTTATGCCATCATAAGAGGCAATACCGGAGCGAATGAGCGAGTAAGTTATCAAGGGAAACTGAAACATTAGGCCGAAAATAATCGACAACGTCAAAGCCAGGCCGACAATGTTTGAAATGCCGAACACCGCCTTAATGTCCGAAGTTGCAAAACTGATACCGAAATTAATAATCAGCGGCAAAATAAAAAAGATGCAAAATAAAACGCCGACGACAAACAGGCTTGAAGAGGTCAGGACAATCGACTTGACAAATTTTCTTTCGTTCTCATACAAGGCAGGCAACAAAAATTTCCATATTTGCCTGGCAATATAAGGAAAACATACCAGCAAGTCCAGCACTACCGCAATTTTGATTTGCAGAATAAACACTTCCATCGGCGAGAAGTAATTCAGCGCCACCTCATTGCCGCCGATGATGACCTTTATCAGTCCGCTCATGCAAAAAGGTGCGACCAAGAACATCGGAACGAGCCCGATCCCAAGAGCCACAAAACACTTTATCAACACAGAGCGTAAAGCCTCAAGGTGCTGAACCAGACTTTCTTCTTGTTCTTCCATAGTTATTCTTTAGTCTTTTTTTCTTCTTCCTTGGCGGCCTTTTCAACCGTATCTTTCAAATCCTGCGCTTCATTTTGCAGCATTTCTTTGGCTTTTTTGTATTCATACTGCGCTTTGCCAAGGGCTTTGGCCAGTTCGGGAATGCGTTTGCCGCCGAACAAGACCAAAACGACGACTAAAATCAGGGCAATTTCGGTTAATCCTAATGACATGTCTTTTCTCCTTTACAAAATTTTCTGTTTTTCAATCGGGATTATGCTTATTGCTTTAACGGGACAGCCGTTTGCACAAGCGCCGCAGCCGATACATTCGTTTGCATTAACGAGCGGGAAATCGCTGTCTTCCCTCTTGATGGCCTCACGCGGGCATTTCATGACGCAAAGGCCGCACTTAATGCAAGTTTGTTCGTCAATGATCGCCAGACCGATTTGCGTTTTTTGTTTTTCGGCCAACGCTAGCCGCTTGATAGCACCAGACGGGCAGACTTGCGAACATTTGTTGCAATTATAATCGCAAAAACTATCCTTATAGTCAATATGAACCGCCGGATAATCCCCGTTCGCTTTTTTAAGGATTTTCATCGGACAGCTTTGCACACAGAGATTACAATTCAGACAGCGGTTGGCGAATTCTTCGGCATTTCCGGCGCCGGCAGGCACGATGACTTTTTTGATCTTGGCGGCAACGGTTTTGCCAAGATCAATTCCGCTTTTAACCGCCAAGGCAAAAACGGCGATAACCGCACCGCCGACCAACAAACGTCTGCGGTTCGGGTTAAACGGCACCGGCGCTTCGGGTTTTCGGCCATAACGAATCCCGCTGCGACGGCAAACGCCCATACATTTGAAGCATTTGATACAGGTTTCGTTGTCAACAGTTTTGTTTTTAAAATCGATACTGCCGGTCGGGCATTTGGCCGCACAAAGACCGCAGGAGACGCATTTGTCGTTTTCAATATAAATCTTGTTAACCGCATGTTTGGACATAAGGCCGAGGAGCACGCCGACCGGACAGACGTTGGTACAGAACAGCCGCCCCTTAAACCAAACCAAAACCGTCAGAACGGCCAAGACGGACAATCCCAACCAAGCACCGCTGAATGCCGAGCCAAACAGGGTATAGGGATCAATGAGGCGCACCAGACAAGCCGTGCCGCCGACAAGAGTGCCAAAGACAATCGCGACCAGGAAATATTTATAAGGCTTGTTTTTTTGAAGCGAAACTTTGCGGCGAAACAGCAACATCAAAAACTCCTGATACAAACCGAGCGGACATAGCGTGGAGCAATAAATTCGTCCGAAAAGAAAAGTAACAATCAGCAATCCGGCCAATAAGATGCCGACAAACAAAGAAAGGTCGACCAAAGCTCGTTGCAGCAAAGCCATCAGCTGAACATCAAAAACCTGCAGCGGATAAAACGGCCCCATAAATGCCAAAACCGATAAAATGCCGACAACCACGACAATTGAGCCTCTCAGATAACGATATTTTTTATTCATAGTCTTCTTTCCTCAAAAACTGAAATTAAGCCCTCGTTAAAGAGAGCTTAATTGCTTACAATCTGTAATCGTTTTGCCGACGCAATCAACCGTTTCCGGTAGGTCTTTGCCGGCTCATGTTCAGCTTGGCAAAGTCCAAATTTTCAAAACATCCTGTTGTCATTAATTACGCCTCAAAGGTTTTGGCGACTTCTTTCATCCATTTGCTGATTTCGATATGTTGCGGACAATGCTTTTCACACATTCTGCAACCGATGCAGGACGAGGCCTTGCCGTGCGATTTGACCAGATTGTCATAATAAACTCTCTGCGCATTAAAGGGCTTGTCCGAACGCTCCTGCTTTTCGGCATTATACAAGGCGAAGCAATCGGGAATGGCGATTTTCATCGGGCAGAACTCAACGCAGTATTTGCAGGCCGTGCAGGGAATGGAAACCGATGCATGCAGTTCTTTAACGGCATTTTCGACAATTTTGATTTCCTTGTCGTCCAACGGTTTAAATTTCTGCATATAAGACGTGTTGTCCTCAAGCTGTTCCATATTGCTCATGCCGCTCAAGACCATCATAACGCCGGGCAGCGAAGCGGCATAGCGAACGGCCCAGGAAGCAACCGACATATTAGGCTCGGCATCCTTAAATATCTTTTCCACGGCCGGAGGAACCATAGCCAGACTGCCGCCCTTGACCGGTTCCATAACCACGACCGGCTTATTGTACTTCTGGGCGATTTCATAACATTTACGTGACTGAATATGCGCATTGTCCCAGTCAATATAGTTGATTTGCAGCTGAACAAAGTCCACCTCATTATGATGTTCTTTCAAAACCTCTTCCAAAAGTTCCGGCGTATCATGGAAAGAAAAACCAAGGTTCTTGATTTTTCCCTCTTTTTTCTTGTCGGAAAGAAACTTGAATATTTTATATTTTTTGACATTGTCAATGGTATTGGCATTAATATTGTGCACCAGATAGTAGTCGAAATAGTCCAAGCCGGTTTTCTCCAGCTGTTTGTTGAAAATGTTTTCTTTGTCTTCTTCGCTTTTCAGATAACCGACCGGCATTTTGCTGGCAACGGTAAATTTGTTCCGTGGATGGCGCTCTACCAGCGACTTGCGCAAAGCGACTTCGCTCTCGTAGCCCATATACATCCAAGCGGTGTCAAAATAAGTAAAACCGCGCTCCAGAAAGGTATCAACCATTTTATTGAGGGTTTCGTAATCTATTGAGGTTTGGTCTTGCGGATCTTTCAGCGGCAGCCGCATAAAGCCGAATCCAAGCTTGTTGTTTGGGGTAACTTTGCTTTTGACGGCATCAGAAACCGGAATCGCTTCGGCAAAAGTCAGTTTCGGCAAAGCGGAAAGAGCAAATGCCGCCAAGGTTGACATTAAAAATTCACGCCTGTTCATAATTTGATCTCCTAAATTCAGATAGTTAAAGATTTCCCGAGTTCATAAGCCCGTTTGGGATATTCGGTCTGATTAACCGCTCCGACCGGCCAAACGCCGGAAGCGATAACCTGTCCGGCATCCGTCCAGCCAAGATAGTTTAACAATGTTTTGTAATGAGACTTAATCGGTTCGGCTTCCCGAGCCGAGGTATCAGCATAAGTCATCAGCAACGCCGCTTTTTTAGGCCGATGGATCTGCCCGTTAACGGCATAAAAGCGGTCAATAACGGTTTTGAGCTGCGCGGAAATGCCGAAATAATACATCGGCGTGGCAAACACGACCATATCGGCCTCAACAATATGCTGTCGAACAAACTCAAAATCGTCTTTGAAAATGCAAGGTCCGTTCATGCCACAGGAGTTGCAGCCGATGCAAGGATGGACTTCCTTAAACGCGGCATCAAAGCGCACAACTTCATGTCCGGCTTCTTCGGCACCTCTAATGAAATTGTCCGCCAGAGTATTGGAGTTGCCGTTTTTGCGCGGACTTCCGGTTAAAACCAATATTTTCATTTTGTCATTCTCCCGAGAAAACGTCACCTTTTCCGAACCGATGAGTTTTGAGCCCCCGGTAAGCGCAGCCGCCGCAATTAAAGTGTTTTTCAGAAAATCCCGCCTGTTCATCATACCCTCTATCTCAAAACTAAATGCAGTATATTTTTTAGAGTTAACTCTAAGTCAAGTGTTTTTTTGAAAAATACGCATTTTTTATTTTCCGACCAAAGACGCCTGATCTGCACCTTCTATCGCGTATGAAACAAAACAAGGCATGATTGGACAATTTTCTCAAAAAACTTTTTATTACCGGCAGGATTTTAAGGGGCCTCATTTCCCTTGATTTTGTCAAAAATGATGATAATATCTTTACCATAAAAAGTCTTATTATGGTATATTACAAATAAAAAAATTTCTTATTATTATGGAAGCAAACGAAATCAAACAAACAGTGGCTCAAGGAGCTGCCGTTTGGAATGAAAGAGAAATGCACGAGCAGATTATGACGGCTTTAAGCAATGTCAAAGGAGTTTATTATTCTTATTTCTACATCAACGGCAATTGCAACTATTGGCATATTGACCAATTGCCCGAAGGAATGCCGGAACAGATTGCCCAACGGGGTAATCATGAAGAAATCATGTATATGATTCATCAATACGGCAAAACCATTCGGCCATCGGGGCCATTTTGCGGTTGGCGAATTGATACGGAGCAAGACGGAGGAGCCCTTCTCTCGGACGAGGTCCAAGAAATTATTCTCATGCGCAACAACCCGGCAGAAATTGACGCTTTTACGACTTATCACGGATTTAACATCCGCGGGCAGGAAATCATTTTGCAACGCGGAAATCATGAAGAAATTATGAGATATGTGGAGCGGCACGGGTTTGCGCCTCGGCAACAGCATCAATTGCGGCAACGCGGTTGCAAAGAAGAAATAGACTTGCACATTGCTCGCCATGGCTGGTGCAGCGAACTGTTGGACAATATGTTTAAGCAGATTGAGGACAATGGAAATTATGACGAGTTTTACAACTTTGTTTCTAAACACGAATTGTCTATCCCTTACCAGCAATGGATGTTGAAAACCGTTTCAAAAGAAGGATTTGAGTTTTATATCTCTCATCACGGCTTATGGAATGAGACGCATGCGGAGATGGTTCGGCAAAGAAGCGAAGAGGAAATTCTCCATTACATCATGAAACACCGTTATCTATGTTTTGAAGCGGAACATGCATTAGCTCAACGCCGTTCTCATAAGCTGAACATGGCTTATGTCAATTGTCGGGTCAATGGAAAAAACCTTTATTTTTTAGACGAGTTAATGTCTGTTGATCCTATTGATTATGAAGCGCTTTCCGTCTTTTTCCTGCAAGACGTTCAGGAAACTTACCCGATTTCTTCCAGAGAAGAAATCGAGTTGATGAAAAGCGGCAGCCATGAAGAAGTCATGAAACGCATTGATGAAAAAGAGCTGGGATTTAAATCCTTGGCGGCTTTATTCTTCCGTAACAACCAGGAAGAATTTGAAGCTTACGTGCAAAAATGGATCCGGAAATAATTCGCCCTTTATTGATATCCCCTCGTCCTCAAACGAGGGGATATCGGTTTGGGCTTTCCACCGACTAAAAAAGTCTGCCTCCTGTGGGGAGACAGACTTTTTTTTAATCATGAAAAAACTTTTTTAATTCACCCATGAAGATGACGATTTCCGGAACATTTGCCTTATATCCCAGAATCAACAAGCGTTTTTCATCGTTATCCTGACTTTGCCTTACGCTGTCAGCGTCCCAAAATTCTTGGAGATAATCGGCAGGCAGCAACAGCTCAGTCATATCAACGTCACACAAGGCTCCGTTTATCGCTTTCAATACAGGCGCTATTCTTTCCAGGTCCTTGGCAGAAGGCAGAGTGTAGTCATTCATTTTGCACCACAGCTTCGCTTCGGCTGCCGACAGTCGTTTGGGACAATTGCTTAAAGCGACTAAATCAATATAATGATTCGGCGTAAAATAAATTCCGCTTTCCTGGTCATAGACAGGCTTGACGGAACAGCTACCGTCTTTTAACAAATAGTTTCCGGGTTGTGGGCAATTGCCGTCCAAATAATTTTGCACATCGTCAGCATTTGTTCCGGCCACTTGTAAAAAAGATGCAAATAAAGCCTGATAATCGGCATTGTTTTTTTAATGTTTTCATAACAAAAAAATTAATAATAAAACTAATCTAATAAAATATTTTCCAATTCCCAAAGAATCTCTTGTTCGGGTTTAAACTTTTCGTTTTTTTCCAACAACAACAAACGATAATGCTCTCCCGGACAATTTCTGTTTTCGCTTCTTGTCCTTTTTTCGGTTGTCCAGCTATGCCGACAAAGCGTGTTTCCATCCATCAGACGAAAGTCGTCCCGACCAATGGCAGACAAAGCATTATCAATTATCGGAATTTTATCCACGATGGCGGCCAGTTCATTTTCACTGGGAAGCTTACAGTGGCGGATCTGATCAATTTCAACGGCTTCGACAGGTGTTTTTAAATTGAGATATGTATTGCAATTAACATAGATGCCTTTGAGAGAACGTTCTAAGTCGTTTTCCGGCCCATTGAGCGTTTCTATATCGGAGACAAAACGGTTGTTATCGATATGGAAATTTCCGGGACGAGGAACTTTCATCCGTTCCTCAAAAAAGTATTCAAATATTCCTACCACATATTTGCTTTTCAGTTTTATAAGCATCTGCCAAGGATCGTCTAATATTGACTTCACATCCTCTTCCGTCGGTTCAAAAACATGGTTTCCGGTATAAATAAAGCCGCGAACGCGGTTTTTATGAACCGACATCATGGCGTTGAAATCAATCTCTTCCTCACAGATTGCCGGATAAGGATCGGCTTCACTGATTCCATCAAACCAATAGTTGGGTCTTCCGGAATATCTTTTGATTATTTGAGGCCAGCCCAGTTTTTGAATGGCGTTGTTCAATTTTTCCCTGTTGCTCTTGTCAATAAACTTGCAATATACATTCCATGGCGGCAAGACGCATTTCATTTCTTTGCAGAAAGATTCCGCTTGGCTTCGATAAACCTTTTCTTTCAGTTGATGAGCAGTCAGGCAGTAACCGTCAGCGACATAAATGCCATCCACGTTAGAGGCAGGATTGTCCGAAATTTTCGGGTAATAGCTTCCGTCCTTAAAATGAAAATACCCAAGTTTAGGGGCCTTTGCAACGACACAAAATTCTTCAGGATTCAAATTGTAGTCCTTGAAAAATTTGATTAATTTTTGTGCTTTATTTAACATAATAATAAAATTAAAGGATTTAACAAATAATATAATTTACATGATTGTTTTAGCCATAAATAGACAAAAAGTCAATATAAACTTAGTTAGAAGCGGCAATTGTTCAGCGCAGCTGGCTGTCTTTGCTGCCGCGACGGTTGTACAACGAAACGGCCTTGTTTTGCTTGTCTGCTTCTTCCTGACAACTGAGGCAGAGCCGAACGCCGGGTACGGCCTGCCGACGCGCAAGAGGAATTTCCTCACCGCATTCTTCGCAATATTCCAAACTCTCGCCGCAAGGGACTTGTCGGCGCGCCCGTTTGACCTCATCTTCAATTGAGGCTTCGATCTGTTCGTTGACGGCATTGTCACCGGCCCAACCTACTGCCATATCCTTGTTCTCCTTTGTCGATAATATAGGCTTTCGTTTTTGGGGCGTCAAGCGGCCGAGAAACAAAATAAGTCTGCATAACCGTTTCTTTCCGATGGACTTTTTGCGGTAAAATTTTATGATCAAGGCATTGGTCAACGGAAAAACAAAGGACAAACCATGGTTAAAATTGTTGAACCCCGCGTGGAAATTCTGACGCCTCTCAACGGTGAGGCGATTTTGCGGCATATTGAACTTTGCGCCCGCAACTGTTACAAAAGCGAAGACAAAATCTCTTCCGATTCCGCCGTCAAAATGGTGAAAAAGCTGTTGGACCTCGGTCATGAGGCAATGATTGAACATTTTAACCTGACCGTCAAACTGACTTGCGACGTCGGCGTCTATAAGGATTTAACCCGTCATCGCCACGCGTCTTACGCTATCGAAAGCACGCGTTATTGCAATTACTCCAAAGGGAAATACGGCAACGAGATCAGCGTCATCGCCCCTTGCCACATTGCCAAAGGAAGCCCCGAATATGCGCTGTGGCTGAAGACTATGGAAGAAATCGAAAAGAACTACAACACCATGGCGGCCCTGGGATGCAAGCCCGATCAACTGCGTATGCTGTTGCCACACTCGACTAAGGCCGATGTCATCATGACCGCCAATTTGCGCGAATGGCGCCATATTTTCAAGCTTCGCTGCGCGCCGGCAGCCCATCCCAGCGTACAAGAGGTTATGAAAATGTTGCTGAAACAAATGAAAGCGCAAATTCCGGTGCTTTTTGACGATATTCCCTATGATTCGGAAACGGACAGCGCGACGGAGACAGCCGCCGAATAAGCCCCTGTTCCGAAGTCGGACTGCTTGGATTTAAGAATCTGAACCTGGATTTTTTGTCGTCTCGCATAAGGCAGCGGTTTTAAAGGGTATGACTTTAACCAATTCCTTCAGCGAGATTTCTATCTGCAAGCCAATGCGACCACCGCTGAAAATAAGCGTTTGCAGTCGGCAGGCGCTGTCATCAACAACCGTCGGGAACAGTTTTTTCATACCGACAGGCGAGCAACCGCCGTGTACATAGCCGGTCAGCGGCAAAAGTTCCCGCGATTTGAGCATGGAAACGGCCTTTTCGCCGACTGTTGCCGCGGCCTTTTTCAGATCCAGTTCTTCGGCTACGGGAATTAAAAAAACATAGTTTTTTCCGGATTTGGCAACAGTCACGAGGGTTTTGTACACTTGCGCCGGATCCTGCCCCAAAACGGCGGCGACTTCAACGCCGCTCAAAGCCGTTTCCGCAGGATAAGCATGAGCCAGATAAACCGCATGTCGCGCTTCCAATATCCGCATTGCGTTGGTTTTATCCATTTGGTTTTCCCCTATAAAAAAACGACCCGGAATTTTCTTCCGGGTCATTCATACAACAAAGATCAGTTTTTTTCAACGACAATAACACTTTTTGTCTTCCGAACATTTGACATATTTTCCCTCCTCATCCTTGCGGAAAGAAAAAACGGTTACGTCTATGCAATATTGCTCTCCGCCGCCATAATACTCATCACGTATCGTCAGAGACAAAACGTCATCGACTAATTCGTAACAGCCTGCAGACTTAACCACTTCAAACAGAGTCCCGTTCCAAAGCTGATAAGCCGCTTCATCACAAACGATCAGTTCCGGACCAAGGCGATGGGGAGAACTTCCCAGATAACGCAGGGATCCTGCGCTGAAAGCAAACAAATAAGGGGCGTTTTCCGTCTGCAAAAGCAACATGCCGCCGTAACTGCCGATACAGCGGAAATTTACCCGCTTACACCGGGATTCCGTGCGGAAAAGTTGCTTTTTGTCATAAAGGACCAAATCATGTCCCAACAACACCACCTCGGGATACTTCCTTTTGGCTATTTCATTGAAATACAACAACCTCTTTGTGCCGGCATTTTTTTGACGAATCGTCTCGCGACACCAGACATGATCCATGACATTTGTCGGCAACAGGTAATTCCACATGCCGATTTTTTTCAAAGCTTCGTTGACTTCTTCAACAACCATCTGCAACTGCCACAATTGTTTTTGCGTCGGCAAAGTCCGACGAGCGGCACGGTAGATTTTTTTGGCAGCATAGGCCGACAGCGCCTCAGTCGTCTGACAGCGGTCGATTAAGTCCAGACAGAGAGCGGAGGTTATGAAAATCCCGGCTTCCTGATCATAAACCGGCATCTCCGACATGTTGCCGTTTTTCAAAAGATACGAACCGGCAACGGCTTCCGTACAAGGGTCGGCCATTTCTCCAAACCAAAATGCATTTGTTTTCATATAATAAAAAATTAATGGTAAATATTAAAAATAGCGTCTACCATTGCTTTATATTATATTTTTTAACAAATGGCAAGACTTACCACGAATTGGAAATTTTCAGGCGCAGAACCGGCATGTCCGAACTGCCGAAATGGGAAAAGACCAGCGTTTCGGCCCGATCAACCACCAAATACGACTTAAACGGCGATGCCGGCGGGGTATAATCTTCAAAGGAATAATGGTAGTAAGATTCATTCGTGTCATTCAACAGAAGAAAGACTTCATCCCGCCAGAAGGGTTTGTCGACAGTGATTTCCCCGTTTTGGGCCGAGGAAATCAAGACCAGAGGCAGACTGGGAAAAATCTCGGCAACCGCCGTCGGCGCCAAAGGATCGGTCACAAAACGTCCGTCTTTATACACCGTTTCATAAAACTTGAGATCATGGGCGCTGTAGCCGATCAGCCGGCCTTGATACAAAAATTCATAAGTCGAGGGCAGATACAGGGTTTGCTTGTCGGAGACATATTCGGAATAACTGCCGCTGCCCACTGACACATGTTTGGTAAAGACAATTCGATCTTCGGCCATGCCGCCGTTGCTCCAAACACCTACCGAGGGCAAAAAGATCACCTGGGATCCCTCGGTGACGGCGTCTTGCGTCACCGCGGTCGGAAAAGTGTAAGAGCGGGAACAAGCTCCCAGAAAACACAAACAAAGCAAAACGGCGATCCTGCGCATCATCTCTTCTCCTCTCAATGGCAATTTTTGCCACTTTACTTGAAAAAACATACCTATGCAACTGTTTTTATAAAATATTTTTCCGGTAAAAATAAAGCGGAGATCTCTTTATTTATACATAATAAGTACTATATGGAAGCTGTCATTTGTTTTTTTAAGGGGGAAAAATTGTTCAAAAACACCTTTTTATTCTTGCTTTTGCCGGCGCTTTGCAATTGTGCTTCCTTCGGCCGCGGTATTGCCGACGCGGTAATTGCCAAAGACGAGGTTAAGCTGGAACGTTGCGAGATCGAAGGCTTTGACTATGACGGCGCATCACAGGCTTTCAAAGGGCCGCAACCGCTGAAAATGCTGATGGTGCACGGCGTGGGAACACATCATCCCGGATATTCGGAAAGACTGCAGGAAAATCTGGCCGACTCTCTGAAACTTAACGTTCGCTCCCGCCTGGCCAAAAACATTTATTTGCGAGATCCCCAACATCCCGACATTCCGATCGGCAACCTGAGAATCACCTATTGGCAAAATCGCGACAAAAGCAAAAACCTGCTGTTTTATGAGCTGACCTGGTCAGAAATCACCGCCCCGGACAAGAAAATCATCGCTTTTGACACGGACGAACAATATTCAAAATTCCGGGTACCGTTCAACAACGTGATGAAGGATTTTTTAGACAACACCCTCCCCGATCCCCTGGTTTATGTGACGGATCCCGACGGTTTGATTTTGGATTCCAGCCAACAGGCCATGTGCTGGATGCTCAACACAGACTGGAACAATATTCCCGACGGCCAAGCCGTCAGCTGTCAGATTGATCCGGCCAAGCTTTCCGGCAAATTAAAGGAGCAAAACGTGATGTTTGTAACCCACAGTTTGGGCAGTAAGATCGTGATGGATGCTCTGACGGAAGGCAGCGAGGCCATCTCTGGCGGCACTAACCGAACACTGTTGCAAGACAAGGAAATCACCATTTTTATGCTGGCCAATCAGCTGCCGATTTTGCAAATCAGTCATCCGATGCCCAAAGTCCATAATCAGATCAATGCTTATTGTTCTCCCGGCGGCAGCCATTATCGGGAGCGGATTTTCAAAGGTATCAACATTGTCGCCTTCAGTGATCCGAACGATATTTTGAGCTATGCCATTCCGCAGACTTTTGCCGACAAATACATCGACTCGCGCCTTTGTCCGCGGGTGACAAACGTCTCGGTAAACGTGGCGCCGGAAATCTCGGCTTTTGGCTACGGCATCGTCAACCCGGTCAGCGCCCATACCAATTATGACAATGATACAAAAGTCATTGAGTTGATCAGCAACGGCACAGAAAACTTCAATCATGACAAGCCATTGGAAAATCAGTGCCATTTTGTTTTGATGGAAAAAGACAACAAAATGAAATAAGGGTTGGATTTTGATGAAAAAACACATATATTTACATTGTTGAATTTTTAACTTTAAAAGGAGTTGCAACTGATGAATAAAATCTTTTTGACGGCCCTGGCCTTGCTTGGTTTTGTCGCCAGCGCCCAAGCGGCCAACCAAAGCGGCGGATTTGTCGGACCGACCGAGGGAACAGACGTATACGCCAGCGTTGCCGAGGCAAAAAACATGAAGGACGAGGCCTATGTGACCTTAAACGGCAAAATCGTCAAAAAAACCGGTCATGAAAAATATCTTTTTGCTGACAAGACCGGCGAAATCACTGTCGAGATCGACAACAAAATCTGGCGCGGCCTGGAAATTACCCCGGAAGACACCGTTGTCATCCAAGGCGAGGTCGACAAAGGCTGGAGCAAAGTCGAAATTGAGGTCGACAATATTCAAAAGGTAAAATAAGCTTTTTCCCCGCTTCGGCGGGGATTTTTTTGCTCAAGCGGCATTGAAATCCTCGTGTCGCCCATTATATCAACCTAAAAATACGGGAAAGAAAATGTTGTTTAAAAAATTTGACATGGGATTTTTCAGCGTCGTTTCGCTCGGCATCGGTTCAATCGTCGGTGCAGGAATTTTTGCGTTGCTGGGACAAGTCATCCTCATGGCAGGCGACAGAACTTATTATTCCTTCGTCATTGCCGGCATCGTGGCCATGTTTTCCGGTTACTCCTATGCCAAATTGGCGGCTAAATACCCAGACTCCGGAGGATTGACCGATTATTTTCGCATTGCCTTCAAATCCAAATGGCTGATCGGTTTCTTCACTTTGATTTATGTGCTGACGTCGGCGATTTCCATTTCCATGATGGCCAAATCTTTCGGGATTTATGCCGTCGACTTGTTGAAAAATTTCGGTCATTTTCATTTCAGCATTAACTTTTTTGCCGTTTTGCTCATTGTCGCCCTGGCTTTTTTAAACATGATGGGCGCGGCAGACGTCGGCCGAACGGAAATGCTTTTGGTGGGGATTAAGCTCTTTATTCTGGTTTTACTGGTGGCTGCGGCTTTTTGGGAATATCCGCCGGAAGTCATCCCAGGAATCGACCATACGCCGAACTTAAGCTTCTGGGGCAGCATCGGCATCACCTTTTTCGCTTATGCCGGTTACGGTGTTATGACCAATGCGGCCGGAGATGTCGAAAATCCCAAGAAAACCATTACACACTCAATTTATGCCACGATTTTGATTGTCATGGCGCTTTACATCGGCCTGGCTTTTGTGGTTCTGACTTATATTCCCGTGCCCGAACTGAACGCCGACGCCAATACTGCCGTGGCCATCGCCTCCAAAAAGCTGTTGGGTAACTTCGGTTATGCCTTTATTTACATTGCGGCGGTCATGGCCTTTATTTCCGGAATCAACGCCACCTTTTTCAGCATTTTTCGCATCACGCATTCCTTGTCGCAGCAGCATATTTTTCCCCATTTTTATATGGTGACGTTTTTCCGCAACGGTACCTGGGGCAATCTGCTGACCACGATTTTAATTATTCTGGCAACGTTGTTTTTCGACTTCAATTCCATCGTTAATCTTTCCAGCGGCGCTTATCTTGTCAGTTATCTGGCCATTTTTGCAGCAAACTGGCGGCTGCGGCGCGAAACTTCCTCCTCTTGGCTGCTGATCGCTTTGGGATTTATCGCCATGTCTTTGATTTTTGTCGCCTTTATCGCCAATTTGCTGCCGTAAAAGATAAAACTTGAATCTTAAAATATTGCGGTTACAATTTGAACAGATTTGTTTTTACGCAAGAGAGGCATCATGAAAAAAATTTTTTACGTATTGGCACTGACCGCCGCTTTGGGTTTTAGTTTCAACGCCGCTGCAAAGGATCGGAAAATGGAAGAACGCGTTCAAAAGACTCAGGAACTGGAATTTAAGAAATTCGGCGACAAATATGTCATTCGCATCAATCCGGGACAGCCGCTCGTTGCTTCTTTGAAAAATTTCTGCACCGGCAAAAAGATTCACTTTGCTACCATCAGCGGCATCGGTTCCCTGCAATCGGTCACGCTGGGCTTCTTCAACCCCAAGACCAAGGAATATCAACAAAAAACTTTCAAAGAACCTCTGGAAATGGCCTCGTTGACGGGAAACATCACCACTAAAGACGGCGAAGTGATCATTCATCCGCATACAGTAGTGGCCGGAGACAATTACAAAGCTCTGGCCGGGCACATGGTGGAGGCGGAAGTCAGTCTGACCGCAGAAATCATCATTGAGCCGATCAAAGGCACTTTGGTTAAAAGCTTTGACGCCCAAACCGGCCTGAACTTGTTTGACTTTCATCAGAAATAAGCTCAGCGCCTTGAAGGCAAGGGAATTAAATAACGGTTGACCGGCATCTCCCCTGCGGGGGCAAAATAGACTTTGGTTTGATAGGCACGGCTGCCGGGGTATTTTCGCCTTAGGTTTTCCTGTGCGCCGTTGGAACGCCCGTTGTCAGGCAAAACCGTCGCCATGACTTCTTTTACGCCGTAGTCATGGCTCAATTTTTCAAAAAACTGTTCCTTCACCATGGCAATCAAACCGCGGCCGCGATATTCCGGCAGCAAAAGGGCAGACGTCACCACGCCGCAGCCCTTCCCTTCCGCCAAACTACTCCACGGACGATAACGACGCGCCTTATGTCGCCGGTCGTCATCCGAAAGAATTTTGGGAGACGCACTGACAATGCCAGCGATCTTGTCGCCATCCATAACGAAATAAAAGAACTCAGGATAGATCTTGCGTTGCGGATTGGTGGGGCAGACCGGCCTTTGTTTTTCCGGCAGGCGTCTGTCGGCGCAGGCTTTGACGACTTCGCGCTCAAATTGTTCCGGCGTCAGCTTTTCCATGCCGCTTTCACAAAAGATAAACCCTTCGGTTTCCCTTTTGCCGACGGGATCGTCAATCGTCTCGTCCTGCAGATAATCTCGGATTTTTCGTCCGGCTTCCATAAAGGCGGAATAATGTTCCGGCGCGGGTTCGGCCAAGGTCAGAACCGGAGAAATCCGTTGTCTGATTTCGCTTATCTTTCGTTTGAGCTTTTCGACAGTCATTTCCAATCCTTAAAAAAAACAAATGACCCGTGTTTTTAGTATAGCACGGATCATTCGTATTATAAAGCGCTTTCTTTCGGCTGTTCTATTTCTTTCGAGCCGCCAAGAATTCTTCGACAATGCGGCGCGCTTCCGGTTCGCAGCAGCCGCAACCGGTACTGACTTCCGTCACTTTTTGCACGTCTTCAAAACTCTTGGCGCCGTCGTCTACGGCTTGTTTCAAATCGCCGACGGTTACCTGTCGGCAGTAGCAGACGGTTCGGTTCAAATCGTTTTCCATGTTTTTCTCCTTTGCATTTTCTGTGCGGAAAAGATAATCAATGATGGCGATAAAACAAGGGGTGCTGCCGCCATTTCTGCAACCAGCAGCGCCAGGCGGGCGCTTTTTTCAGAGTGGTCAGGGCAACGCCGACAATAATCAGAAACGCACCGGCGATAATATAAGGATTGAGACGCTCGTCAAAAAAGATCATGCCGCCCATAATGCCAAAAATGATATGCAGCAAAGTAAATGGCGCTACTTTGTTAATGCCGTTTTCCGCCACGACGCGCTGCCACATCATCATCGCAACGCCAAGTACCAGCACCTGATAGGCCATGGAAAAATAAAACCTGCCGCCGGCCGCCGAAAACGTCTCAAGGCTGACTTTCTCAAACAGATAAGAGGTCAAAACCAAGAAGGGAACGGAAAACAGCGAGGTATAAGCTAAAAAAGACGCAGCGCTGAAATGCGGCGCCCGTTTGAAAGCCAACTGCGTCAACGCCCAGAACAATCCGGCGGCCAAAGCGGCGGAAAAGCCCACTGCATTTAGTTCGGGAATGCCGAAAATGCATAAAATTCCGGCAAAGGCCGTGATAATGCCGTATACCTGACGCAAGCTGATTTTTTCTCCGGCAAAAAGCCAGGCAACGATCAGCGCCATAGGGACTTCGCATTGCTGCAAGACAGAGGCTGAAGAAGCCGGCAGATATTTCAGGGCAATAAAAATGCATCCCATATGTCCGACATTCAACAGCAGAGCAATCAACAACAAAAACTTCAATTGCTTTTTGTTTACCCGGGCAAAAGGCAGAAACAGCAGTCCGGCAATGACAAAACGAATCGCCAGAAAAGCCTGAGGCGGAACTTCCATTACCCCCATTTTGCCGATGGCGGCGTTTAATCCCCAGGATGCGACGACGGCAATCGTCACTAATAAAGAAGAAAGTTTCATGTTATTTTCCCGATAAATTTTCAATTTGTTCGCTTAGAGTCAGCCAGTCATTTTCCGCAAGATCCAAATCATTCTGCACATAAGACAGCTCTTTTTGTTTTTCAACGATTTCTTCCGCTGAAAGATCAACCAGAAAGGATTTTTCGAGCTCCTCTCGGCGTTGCTGCAGTTTTTCAAGCCGACGTTCCGCCGTCCGCAAATCTGCTTTGAGAGAAAGCAGCTCAGCCTTTTTTGCTGCAGCGACAGCCTTTATTTCTCGTTTTGCGGAAACGGATTTTTCTTTTTTGACAACAGGCTTGTCATCTCCCAAAAGCAGGCGTTTATAGTCTTCAAGATCACCGTCATAGTTTTTGACCCTGCCGTCTTTGACCAACCAGAGATTATCCGCCACCAATTCTATCAGATTAAGATCATGCGTTATCAGAATGACGGATCCTTTATACTCGTTGAGAGCCGTTACCAAAGCATCACGCGCGCTGATGTCCAGGTGGTTTGTCGGCTCGTCCAAAATCAGCAAAGCCGGAGCGCTGATCGTCATGGTCGCAAAAAGCAGGCGGGCTTTTTCGCCGCCGGAAAGGTTTTCAATACGGGTCAGAGCTTTTTCCTGACCGAGGCCAAACCGTGCCAGGTGCGCCCGAACGCGGCTTTCCTGCCGCTCGTTCATCAAATGGGAAAGATAAGCCAACGGCGTTTCGGAAAGCGGCAACTCTTCCGTCTGGTGCTGAGCAAAGTAACCGACACCAAGTTTTGGCGAACGCAGCAGACGCCCTTCCATAACCTCCAGACGTCCTGAAAAAAGCTTGGCCAGGGTTGACTTACCATTACCGTTGGCGCCAAGCAGGGCAATACGGTCATTATCGACAACGCTCAAATTCAGACGGCTTAAAACCGCCTTGCCGTCATAGCCGACGGTGACGTCTTCCAGGCTCAGCAACGGCGGCGCCAAATATGCCGGCTGCGGAAAGTCAAACGTCGTGGCAGCATCGTCTTCCATCAGGGTTATCGTTTCCATTCTTTCAAGCATCTTTATGCGGCTTTGTGCCTGTTTGGCCTTGGAGGCCTTGTAGCGAAAACGGTCGACGAAAGATTGTAGGTGCGCGCGTTGCTTTTCCTGTTTGGCGGCCAGTTTTCCCAACAATTCTTTTTTAGCCTCGCGCGTGCGGCAAAAAGTGTCATAATTGCCGTTATAAGTCTCAAGCTTCAGATGATCAAAATGAATGATACTATCACAGACCGAATTTAAAACCGTCTTGTCATGGCTGATCAGCAACAAGGTGCCGCGATATTGACGCAAATGGCTTTCCAGCCAAATAGAAGCCTCCAGATCCAGGTGGTTGGTCGGTTCGTCCAGCAATAAAACGTCCGAATCCTGAAACAAAGCGCCGGCCAAAGCCAGACGCATCCGCCAGCCGCCGGAAAACTCCTTCAGCGGACGAACCAAGTCCTCATTTTTAAAGCCCAGGCCGTTTAAAATTTCAGCCGCACGCGCCGGTGCCGAAGCGGCCTCAAGCGCATTCAAACGTTCGTGTATCTCTGCCAACTCTTCCCCTTCGGCCGTTTCCAGGCGCTGCGTCAGCGTTGCCAACTCGCGGTCATGGGCAAGAACGTATTCCAAAATCGGCTTTTCAGTCTCTTTTGTTTCTTGTTCGACATAAGCAATTTTGCACCGTGCGGGAAACTTCACCTCTCCGGTTTCCGTCTCTGTTTCGCCCTGCAAAACGCGAAACAGCGTCGACTTACCGCAACCGTTGGTTCCGACCAAACCGCATTTGCGGCCGGAGGCAATATGCGCCGAGGCATGTTCCAGCAATACCCGGGTACCGATACGCAGCGTTATGTCATTTATATCAATCATGGTTTTCGCTTATAGCATGGGAAAAATTGTTAGTAAAGCTACATTTTTAAAGCTTTTTTAGCGTTTTGCGACTAGCATTTTTCAAAGTTTATGAAAGGAAAGAACTATGAAAATCGGTCAAATGGAAATTTCAGGCTTGGCCTGCGACTCTCGGAAAGTACAGCCGGGGTTTCTCTTTGCGGCGCTTGACAACGGCAAAACCAATGGTGTGGATTATATTCGAGCGGCTATCGACAACGGCGCAAACGTCATCTTGACGCCGGATACGAGACTGGAGCAGGAGTTTCCTCATGTGCGCTTTATTAAAAGCAACAAGCCGGCATATGACTTTGCCAAACTGGCAGCCAAATTTTATCCCCTGCAACCGGAGCATATTGCCGCGGTGACAGGAACCAACGGCAAGACCTCCATTGCCGATTTTGTCCGTCAACTTTTGGTCATGAGCGGGCATCAGGCGGCTTCCATAGGTACGTTGGGATTGATCATCAACAAGCATGAGCCTATTCCCGGAGCCAATACGACACCTAATCAGGTGGATTTGCACCAACAATTGCAGCAATTGGCCAAAGACGGCATTGATTATGCCGTTTTGGAGGCTTCCAGCCACGGTATTTGCCAATACCGCGTCGGCGGCGTGCGGCTGCAGGTTGCCGGCTTTACCAATCTGACGCAGGATCATCTTGACTTCCACAAGACCATGGAAAACTATTTTGAAGCCAAAAAGCTGCTGTTTACCGATATTCTGCAGCCCGGCGGAACGGCCGTGCTCAATGCCGACATCAAGGTTTTTGAAGCGCTGAAAAAAGCCTGTCACGATACGGGCAAACAAGTCATCTCTTATGGTAAATACGGTTCAGACATCAAGCTTTTGGAGGAAACACCCCTGGCACACGGGCAAAAACTGCGGCTGCGCTATTATGGCCGGGAAATGGAGATCACCATTCCTTTGGCCGGTGATTTTCAGGCTATGAACGTTCTTTGCGCGCTTGGAATCGCCGCCGAGATGACAGGAACTCCCTTTGAGATGATTCGCCATATTGAAAAAATCCACGGAGCAAAAGGTCGATTGGAACTGGTGACAACAACGCCCAAAGATGCTGCGGTTTATGTTGACTATGCGCATACGCCCGATGCTTTGGAAAACGTCATTCGTGCCCTCAGACCGCATACGACCGGCAGGCTGCACGTTGTTTTTGGCTGCGGTGGGGACCGTGACGCCACAAAACGGCCGATTATGGGAAAAATTGTCAATGATCAGGCTGACGTTTGCTATGTGACGGACGACAATCCGCGGACGGAAGATCCTGCCGCCATTCGCGCACAAATTTTGGCCGCCTGCCCCAAAGCGCAAGAAATCGGCGATCGGGCAGAAGCCATTCGAACGGCAGTGGTGGCGCTGCAGCCGGGAGACGTGTTGATTGTTGCCGGAAAAGGCCATGAAACCGGGCAATATGTTAACGACAAAATCTTTCATTTCAGTGACCAGGAAGAAATTCTCAAGGCTCTAAAATAAGCTGTATTTTGTCTATATAGACTGATACAATATCATTAAATGTTGACAAAAGATGGAAACCTCTTGGGAATTGTGATATACTGAGTATATTGAAATCCAGGAGAGATAAATGAGCAACAGTATCAGTTTAACCGCCTCGATGCGATCGAATTTGCTGAGCCTGCAAAATATTGCGGCTCAGGTTGATTTGACGCAAAATCGTCTCTCCACCGGTTTGAAAGTCAATTCGGCGATTGACAATCCTTCTTCTTATTATACGGCTGTTTCCTTGAACAACCGCGCCAGTGACTTGTCGGCCTTGTTAGACTCGATGGCACAAGGAATCCAAACGATTAAAGCGGCCACGGAAGGTTTGGAAGCCGGGACAAAATTGTTGGAACAGGCATTAGCCATCGCTTCTCAGGTTTTAAGCCCTTCGTGTCTTGATACGAAGCCGCTCGATTATTATCTGGAACAAGGCTATAAGGTCATTGACGCCAGCATGGACAACGCGACAATCGAAGCTTTCATGGTTGACGGCGCCAAGTTGGTCCTGGCCGAAGACGTCACCCTGGATGCCGGCTTGAATTTGACGGCGGCCAATATAACCATCAATGGAAACGGTCACAGTTTAAGTTATAAGGGTACAGACAATCTTCTGAACATTTCCGGCAGTCATGCCGCCGTTACCAACATTAAGCTTAATTATTATAATGAAAACGGAGGATCGGCGATTGAGGTGACGGGATCGGCGGACATTTCTTTTATTGAAATTGAAGCCCAGGGTAATAAAGTTTACGGAGTCCATTGCGGCAAGGGCGGCAAAATTGAATTGGACAATACGCTGGGGATTAACGTCAGCGGTCAAGGAGCGCATAATCTTGTTAACGGCAATGCGGAGATTTATGACGGCAGAAGCAACACTCAGGCTATTGTCGATCAGCTTCAAGGCAACGGCTTGGCCGCGAATTCGGCATATCAGTTTTATGCACCCGGCGTTTCTCAGAATGACGAACTCTTCGGACAGGGGAAATGGTACCTTCCCTCGATCGGCGAATTTATGGATCTTTACGGAACGGATACCAACGCCATGACCTCCGGGGAAGGAAATTCCGGCGCCGTCGGAAACAACAAAGAAAAGATCAACGAAACTTTAAGGAAATTAGCCGACGCCGGAGCCACGACTTTGAACGACGCCTGGTATTGGACTTCTTCCGAGTATAACATGGGAAGCGCCTTTGGCTTCAACATGGCAGACGGTAGCCGGAGCTACAGCTATAAGGCCGTCGGATACAACGGCATTCGCTGCTATCGTTATTTGGAAAACCTTTTTGACCCGTCGAAAGACGGCCCGAAAGTCGGAGACGTCATGTACTCTGACCTCAGCTATGGGTTCGCCGATAACCGCGACAGCGGAAAAACCGCCGTCGGCGTGGTCACTTGGGTCTCAGAAGACGGCCGCTCGGCCAAAATCATTAACCTGCAAAATTTGCGTTTTTCCTCCCGCGACCAGCTTGAAAACTTTGATGCCGAGCATCCTTATGAGGGAGAGTTCGGCTCAACGTTGTGGACAACCGACACTGACGCCAAAGACAATGACATTAACGGAATAACAAATTATAATTTCCCGGCATTATTGGAGGCGGTAAGCTCCGGTGGCAGCATTACCGTCAGCAACACTAATCTGACGGATGGCAGCGACAAGATTTCTTTGGCAAAGCAAAGCGCTTCCTACGATGAAATTCTGTCTCAATATGATTCCCTGATCAAAGACAGTTCTTACAAGGGGATCGGCCTTCTCTTAGGACAAGATCTGACGATGGCCTTTAACGAAAACCGCTCCGCACGACTGTTCGTGCAGGGAAAAGACGCTTCGGCCCAAGCTTTGGGAATGGCGACGGTTGATTGGCAAAATCAGGGCGACGTTGAGCTATCGATCCAAGAACTGACCGGCGCTTTGACTCAAATTCGCCAAATGAGTTCGGAATTAGGAAACTACTACTCCATTATCACGACACGCGAAAACTTCACCCAAAACTTAATCAATGTTTTGACCGAGGGAGCGGATAAATTAACCCTGGCCGATATGAACGAGGAATCGGCCAATATGCTGGCTCTGAAAACCCGTCAGCAACTGGCGGGCAATTCTTTGTCCTTGGCTTCGCAGGCCTCACAATCGATTTTGAAACTATTTTAAAAATGGCACAGAATTTGCATGTACCTCATCAGATTCGTTTAAAAATCAATGAAGGTATGTGTTATGAAGCTTCAAAACTTTAGGAAAACCGCGCTATTTGCCCTGACTGCCGCTCTTTATCTGCTGAGCAGCGGTGCAGTTTCTGCCGCTTCTCGGATTAAGGATATTGCCGATTTTGAAGGCGTGCGGGATAACCAGCTGGTCGGATATGGCCTGGTTGTCGGTTTGAACGGTACGGGTGACAACATCAAATCCATTGATTTTACCAAAGAAAGTTTGATCTCCATGCTGGATCAGATTGGGATTTCGGCGCGTGACGGTCAATTGAAAGCCAAAAACATCGCCGCGGTGATGGTAACGGCCAATCTTCCGGCCTTTGCCCGCCAAGGCAGTCGGATCGACGTGATGGTCAGCGCCATGGGGGACGCCAAAAACCTGCAGGGCGGCACCTTGATTGCTACCCCTCTGGCCGGCGCCAACGGTGAAGTTTATGCCGTGGCTCAGGGCCAGGTAGCCGTCGGTGCGGTTTCGGCCCGCGGTGCCACGCAATCGGTGACCAAAGGGGTGCCGACGTCAGGACGCATTGCCAACGGTGCCATCATCGAAAACGAGATTCCCTTTGAGTTGGACAGCCTTACAACCATTAATATTTCCCTGCGCAACCCTGACTTTACGACTTCTCGGCGGATTTCCGACGCCATCAACGCCTATCTCGGAACCAACGCCTCGCAGGCGCTTGACCCGGGCACGGTGGCTTTGCATATTCCCGCCGAATATCAGGACAAGGTGGTTGACCTGATGACCAAAGTGGAACAATTGAAAGTCGAACCCGATCAGATGGCTAAGGTGGTCATTGACGAGAGTTCGGGAATTGTGGTGATCGGCAAAGAGGTTAAGATCAACCGGTTGGCAATCGCTCAAGGGAATTTGACGATCAAGATTACCGAAATTCCTTTTATTTCACAGCCGCTACCCTTTTCCAACGGAGAAACAGTGGTGGGCGTCAATACCGCCATTGACATCAACGAAGGTGTTGATTCCAAGCTGACGGTCTTGGAAAGCGGCATTAATCTGCAGGACTTGGTTGACGGTTTGAACGCTCTGGGCGTGACGCCGCGGGACTTGATCAGCATTTTGCAGGCAATCAAAGCCAGCGGCGCGCTGCAGGCAGACATTGAGGTGATTTAAGATGAACGTTTTGGGCACATATAACCAATTTGACAGCGCTTCTCTTGCTTTGGCTCAACAAAAAGCAACGCTGGAGCGCTTGAACAACGTTTCTGCCAAAGACAAGGAAGAAATTGAAAAAACGGCGGAAGATTTTGAAGCCTTTTTCATCTCGCGGATGATGGAAAGCATGTTTGAGGGCATTTCCACCGACGGGATGTTTGGCGGCGGAAACGCCGAAAAGATTTATCGTTCCATGCTGCTTGACCAGTATGGCAAAGAAATGGCCAAAACCGGCAATATCGGCGTAAAGGACTATGTGATGCGTTCCATCCTCGAGATGCAGGAGATGGCCTCCAACGGATTTATTCAAGGGTAAGAGTGAAGAATCATGGAAAACCTGAACAACAATGAACTCCAACAAAAAGTCAGCGACTTCAAGGAAGTGGTGAAAACTTTTTCGGAACTTCTCAGCACCGAAAATGCCGCATTGAACGCTTATGACCTTGACACCATCACCGCCTTGTTTGAAAAAAAGGCCAAGACCATCGGCATTTATCGTTCAATGATTGCCTATTTCATCAAAAATCAGGAGGCTTTGGCCGGCTTGGAGCAATCAGTGCGCAACGAACTGAAGGAAATTTCCGTTCGCTTGGACAATTTGATCAAAGAAAATGAGCTGTTGTTAAAAACCCGCATGGAAACCAGCAAGAACGTGATGAATTCCATCATCAACATCGCCAAAATGGCCAACAACGCCAATGCGACTTCTTACGGCGCCCAAGGAAAGTACACGCCGCGGGACAATAACAGTAACGCTCTAGCTATAAACAGAACTTTATAGGAGAACGACCATGGCTATGATACCCGGATTACAAACAGCGCTTAGCGGCATGAAGGTTGCACAGGGGCAGCTGGACATCATCGGCAAGAACATTGCCAATGTGGATACAGTCGGTTATACTCGCAAGCAGGCCAAGCAATCAACGTCGGTTTTGGCCGGTTCGACCGTCGGCGTCACTTTGGGCAACGTTACCCGCCAGGTGAACGAAGGGCTGCTCAAAAGCTTTTTGGCCTCTAACAGTTCAAACGGCTATTACACAGCGCAAAATCAGTATTTAAGCAAAGCGGAAGTCCTCCTCGGAACGCCGGAAGGAGACAACTCCATTGCGGCCAATGTGGCAGATTTGCAGGCGGCTTTCAACGAGTTTGCCAGCGACGTGACTTCTTCAGCCGCCCGCTATAATCTGCTCAACAATGCCCAGACCATTACCTCGCGGTTGAATTCCATTACCAAAGAACTGCAAAAACTGCGCGGCGATGCCGATTTGAACATTACGGAAAACGTGGCCAACATCAACAGTCTTTTGGACGAGCTGCAGACCTTAAACGAACGGATTACCAAATATTCGGTTTTGGGTTATGATGGCGTTGCCGATTTGGAAGACAGCCGAGATCAGGCTTTGCGCGAACTCAGCAACATGATTGACATCTCCTATTTCAAACGCGACAACGGCGAGCTGGTAATTCAGACTACCGGAGGTGTCACCCTGTTGGACAGGGAAGCACACCATTTGTCTCATAATGCCATTGCCGAGGCCAGCGCCACGACTTCTTACGCCAACGGCAGCATTTCCGGCATTTTTGTGGATGGAGAAGACATTACCGAACAAATCCGCGGCGGAGAAATGAAAGGATTGATCGAAATCAGAGACGTCACCCTGCCCTCGTTACAATCACAACTGGACGAACTGGCCGGCGTACTGAAAAGTCAGATCAACGAAATCCACAACCAAGGAACGGCTTATCCTGCAACGCCTTCGTCCCTTACTGGTACCCGCACTTTTATGGACCCGACGCAACAGCAGATCGAGATTGCCGAAGGCGACGTGCGGTTGGTCATTTTTGACCAAGACGGCAAGGAAGTGGCGACGACAAACCTTATCGGCGGCCTGGGGTTCAAGAATGGGTCGGTCAGCGATCTGGCCAGCGCGATCAATGATTGGCTGCAATCGCCGACGGGTGCCAATATGCCCCAAGGTCAGGCTTATATCAACGACGACGGAAAATTGGTCATTGACACCGGCGACAGCAATTACGGCCTTTCCCTGATGGACGAAGCCGCCTCTACGCCGGGCAGCGGTCAGCAAAACGCGGTGATCCGCTTTGATGCCAACGGTGACGGAATTTATGACCGTGAGGCAGCCGGCTTTTCCAACTTCTTTGGCCTGAACGACTTTTTTGTCAGTGAAAACGAAGAATATATCTATGATTCCAAAGTCATGAGCAAAACGGCCAACCTCGGCGTGAAAGACGTGGTAACCCTGGGATTTTCCTTTGAAGACAACGGCGTTTTGAAAAAAGGGTCGATAAACATTTATCCCAGCGACCGGCTGAGCGACATTGTCGACAAAATCAACTCCGACCCGGTTTTGGGAGAAAACCTGAACGCCTCGCTGGTACCGAACGGCAATGGTTATATGCTGCGGATCGTCAATACCGACGGCAGCCAGTTGGAAATTTACGAAAGCGTGGCGCCGGGCGATGCGCAAACCGGTTTTCTGGACAGGATTGGCCTGCAGACCTCCAATGCCGGAACCGCGGCTTCCATCGGCGTGCGGGACGACTTGGTCACCTCGCCGTCACTGATTGCCGGCGGCGTTCCCGAATTTAACATTTCCTCCGGCGAATATCAGCAAAATCCGGCCGTCAACACAGTAGCCAACGCTATGGGAAAATTGTTCAGCCAATCTTTGAGCTTTGCTCAATCCGGCACGATTGCGCAGACAGACACGACTTTGGCGACTTATGCCTCGACTTTTGTCGGCAATATCGCCACACAAACCAACAACTCCGAATCTTCGATGAAATATCAGAGCGAGCTGACCAATTCGCTTTCTTTGAAAGAAGCGCAGGTTTCCGGAGTGGACATTGACGAAGAACTCGGGCAGATGATTATCTTCCAGCAGACTTATGCGGCTTGCGCCCAGGCCTTTACCGCCTCAAAAGAAATGCTGGACGTCTTGCTCGGCATTGTATAGGGAGATGAGAGATGAGAGTTCCCACTTATGCAAATTATATGACTTTGTTGAATCAGACGATGAACAACAAAGCTCAGTTTGACCTTTATAACTACCAATCCGTCACCGGACTGAAGTCTCCGACTTATTCCGGTTACGGCATGAGCGCTTCCAGCATTGTGAATTTGGAAGCTTCTCAAAAGGTTACGGAAACTTTTTTGGAAACCAACAAAATCCTCGGCGTTGAAGTGAAGGCGATGTCGACTTCCATTGAGGCTTTGGTTGACGGCATCAATGACTTCAAGAGTTCTCTGGTCAACTTCAGCGGCATGGATCTGAACAAGATTACCCCGGACGTTACCGGCGGCGAAATCAGCTTTACCAACAACGATGACGTCTATAACAATCAGACGATTACCATTGACGGCAAGCAATATACTTTCAGTACGGACGCCGCGGCAGCCGGGGACCTGGTGGTCAATATCTCGGGATTGACGCCGGGTACGGAAACCTACGGTCAGGAGGTTATGCAGGCTTTGTATGACAAAATCCAGGAGCAGAATCCCAATCCCGACATTGCCATTGACGGCAACAAGATGACTTTTCCGCTTTATACGGTCAACGGAACGTCTTCGATTTTGAACGTGGACGGGGTCACGCTCGGAGAAGCCCATACCATGAGCGGAGACCAGTATCAAAGCCTCAAAGAGCTGCAAAATCTGGCTTTTTCTACCATGAAGCTGATGGTTGACAGTCTGAACACTTATGCCAACGGAAAATATCTATTCGGCGGCGGCGTTTCGGATACGGCTCCGGTGAACTTTCCGTTCAAAACCCTGCAGGAATTTCAAGACTATTATGACGGAAAATACATTACCTATCCGCAAAACGATACGGCAAACCTTTCCAACCGGACGATCAACAACACGGATACCGGCGGTTTGACCCTGAGCTCGAACGGTGACGGCAAAGGCGTGATCAAAGCCGACAAAGCCGGCGGCTTTTTGAAGCAATCGATTGTGGCCAACGCCGAGACGACCGGAAATCTGACTTTCAACAGTGACAAAAACACCATTAACGCCACGGAATACGGTGCGTTTAACACCTTAAAACCGGGAGACACTTTGGTGATCGGTGATGCCGGAGATACGCACAACGGGTCTTACATCATCAAATCCATCTCGGCGGACGGGAAAACAATCACTTTTGAAGACAGTACGCCCATCCGTGCCGACGACGTGATTGCCAACGGCGGCGGAGCAACCTTCTCGACCTCCTTTGCCGTGGGGTCGATCATCAACATGGACGGCTTCGGCAAAAACATTGCCAGCCAAGTACAGGTTACCGGCGTCAGCGCCGACGGAACAGAACTTTACGTCAGCGTTGATCCGGGACGTTGGCCCAGTGGGGCAGAGACGGTCACCATGCCGGACTCCAGCCGGTGGAGCATGGGCTGCGATTCTTATTATAAAGGCGGCAATCTGATTACAGAGAAAAGAATTTCGGACAATCAGAGTATTACTATGGACATCAACGCCAATGATCCGGCTTTTGAAAAGCTGTTTCGGGCTTTGGGCGAAATTGCCCAAGGAAATCTTGTTGACGAGAGGGATCCGGCAGAAAGCTTGGATTCCTTGATCAACCCCGAACAGACGGCCGATCGCGTCACCGAGGCTCTGGACCTGATTCAGGAAGCGTTGTTCAGCGCCGGCAAGGTTTCCAATGCGGTTAATCCAGATATTTATACGGTACAGGCCAAGTTGAATGCCAATTCCGTGATCATGAACAATACCGACGAAAACCTTACTTTGGTGAATAACAATCTGGCTAACAGTATTTCATCAATGAAAAACGTTGATAAAACCGAAGCTGCGGTTAAAGCCCTTTTGGCGGCAACGAATTTGGAGGCTTCCTATTCAGTTCTGCAGAATGCCATGAACCTGACTCTCTTGAATTATCTGAAATAATTCCAAGGAAAAGAACCAAGCCCTGTACAGAATGTGCAGGGCTTTTTTCTTAATTAAACCCATAAAGATTTTCTTAACAGAACCCATAATGAATATTATGCGTCTTGTAGCTGCTCTCCGAAATCGGGTGAAAACTGCACGGATGCCGGATTCAAATATACCAGCA
>CAKQMD010000011.1 GCA_934254925.1 uncultured Alphaproteobacteria bacterium | reverse complement strand
AATTTGTTCATTTCTCTGTCTTTGACGCCGTAGGCTCCAACCCCTTTGAGATTCTGCCCTTCTTTTAGTTCAATGGCGGTATTGCCCATATTGATCTGACCGTAAATCACAATATCGCCGCTCTTGCCGGAATCAATTGCCGCCAACAGTTCTTCTTTGCTGCTGACTACTGCCGCCACACCTTCTTGTTCCTCAAACCAAGACTTGGCAGGAATGTTTACCGTCTCCAAAGCCTGCGTTGCCGTGGCCGAGGCTTGTTCCAGCAATTTGGCTCCGGCTTCCAAACCTTCCGTCGCCGCTTTAATCGTTTGGATTCCCTGTGCCATGGAATCCAACAAGGCCGACAGGTCGTTAGCTCTGTTGTTTAAAGAGACAGCCGTATAATAAGAAGAAGGATTGTCAATGGCTGAATTAACTTTCAATCCAGTCGAAAGACGATTTTGAGTAAGATCAACCTGTCCCGCAATATTCTGCAGGCTCAACAAATTTGATCGCATCGAGGCGGTTAAACTGATACTGTTGCTCATTTATCTCTCCTGGATCTTAATATACTCAGTATATCACAATTCCCAAGAGGTTTCAATATTTTGTCAACATGTATTGATTTTGTATCAGTCTATATAGACAGAAAAAACGACAATCGCTAAAAGTCAGAAAAAGTCATACCCTCCCAAAGAAGAAACTTAATTTTCATTTTAGTGTAATTTTATTATTGACATGAAAAATAAAATACGTATAGTGGTGATGTTCTTGGGGTTATAGCTCAGTTGGTAGAGCGCTTGAATGGCATTCAAGAGGTCAGGAGTTCGATTCTCCTTAGCTCCACCAATTCAAACGACCCTTCTTAATGGAGGGTCTTTTCAATTGGATCCCTTGATAACAATTGGGGTTATAGCTCAGTTGGTAGAGCGGTTGGTTCGCAATCAACAGGTCAGGGGTTCGATCCCCCTTAACTCCACCAGTTTCGTCGGCCGCACCAAAGCGGCCGTTTTTTTGCCCCAAATTCCTGAATTTTTAAGCTTATTTAACTTATTTACGCTTAAAATACGCGCAAATACAATTCAGGAAACCGCAGAATGCTCAAAAAATGGTGGGAATCCGTACAAGTTTACGGCGATAAAAGAATGTTGACAATGGCGGCGTTGGGATTTTCCAGCGGTTTTCCGCTGCTATTGGTTTTCGGCACTTTGAATCTCTGGCTTAAAAACGCCGGAGTATCCTTGGCCGTCATCGGCATGTTTTCTTTGGCCAAAGCGCCTTACAGCTTCAAATGGCTCTGGTCGCCGTTGATGGACGCCGTCAGCCTTCCTTTGTTTCGCCGTCTCGGCCGACGGCGCGGCTGGGCCCTTTTCACCCAAATCTTATTGATGCTTTCCATCTGGGGCATGGCCAGCACAAACCCGGCAGAAAAACCGTTGCTGATGGCTTTTTTCGCCTTTTTGGTCACGATCGCCTCCGCGTCGCAGGACATCGTTTTGGACGCGTATCGCATTGAGAGCTTCAAACCGCGCGAACAAGGAGCCGGCGCCGCGGTTTTTGTCTTAGGATACCGCTTCGGAACCATTTTTTCCGGTGCCGGCGCGCTTTATATGGCATCAGTCATGAGTTGGGAGGATGTCTATAAAATCATGTCTTTGGGCGCCGTCGTCGGCATGATAACGATTCTCTGCGTCAAAGAACCGAAAGCGCCGCAGCCTCAAAAACATCTCTCTCAATCGCGACTTCAAAAAATCCGCGACTTCGTCAAAACTGCCGTTGTTGATCCTTTTCGAGATTTCGGCCGGCGCAAAGACTGGAAATTGATTTTGCTATTCGTTTTCCTATACCGCATGAGCGACGCCTATATCGGCCCCATGGCCTATCCTTTTTATGACGATATGGGATTCACCAAAATCCAGATTGCTTCCATCATCAAAATCTACGGCGTTGTCGCCACCATCGGCGGCGTTTTGCTGGGCGGCGTCATCGTCAACCGCTTTGGCGTACTCCGTTCCCTTCTGATCTGCGGCATTTTTCAGGGCTTGTCAAACTTGGTTTTCGTCGGTCAGGCTTATGCCGGCAACAACATTTACGTTCTCATAACCACCATCTCGGTGGAAAACGTCACCGGAGGCATGGGCACCGCCGCTTTGGTTGCCTACCTTTCTTCCTTGTGCAACGTCAAATACACCGCAACCCAATATGCCCTGCTTTCTTCGTTAATGAGTTTGGCCCGGGACGTCTTCGCCGCCACATCCGGCTTTTTGGCCAGTGTCGTATCTTGGCAGACGTTCTTTTTCCTGACCACGCTAATGGCCTTGCCCGGCCTGATCGTCTGGTATTTTATCGCTAAACCTTATAAGGCAGCTTTGAATAAATAAAGTCGCTAACACAATTGGGCAAAATTGATCCCAACCACACCGCCAACCGCATCGGCCAGGGAAAAGCGATCAGCCCGACGTTTCTCTCCACCCGTGCAGCAATCAGCTTTGCCGCAGCATCAGCCTCCATCAAAAAAGGCATCGGACAGGTGTTTTTTTCCGTAATCCGCGATTTGACAAACCCCGGGCAAATCACCGACACCCGGATTCCTTCTTTGGCAAGCGCCAAACGCAACCCTTCGCCCCAAGCCTTGGTACAGGCTTTTGAGGCACTGTAGGACGGACAAGTCGGCATGCCATGATACCCGGCGATTGAACTGGTGATGGCAATGGCCTTCGGCGAATTTCCCCTTCGGTGCCGATAGACCTCAATGGCCGGCAAGACCGTATTCACCACGCCCATGACGTTAATGTCAAAAGTCTTAAAAACATTTTTATCGGTTTCTTCCAACGTTGCCACGCCGGCATTGGCATAAACCAGATTTAGCGGCGCCGTTTTGTTACATTCCTCAATCCATTTTCCAACTTCCTCGCGTTGGGCAACATCCAAAATCCGGGTATAAACCTTAACACCGCACTCCCGGCAAAATCCTCCGACTTGTTCCAACCTTTCTTTGTTTCGCCCACAGAGAAAAAGTGTCCGCACCTTGTTTTGCGCATAATGCCGCGCCAAAGCCTCGCCGATTCCCGAAGTCGCACCGGTAATAAGAATGTTTTGCGCCGTATATTTGATCATGGATAACGTCCTTTTGGTAAAAACTTTTTAACAATTGCTTTTTATAATAAACAAAAATAAAAGAAAGAGGAGAAATATTTTGAACATATCCAGCATGACCGGATTTGCAAGAACCGAAGGCGGCATCCTTCTTGAAGATCGACAATGGAACTGGTTTTGGGAACTCAAAAGCGTCAACGGCAAAGCACTTGACCTCAAGTCCCGGATTCCTCCCCTGGCCGAAGAAATCTCCAACAACCTTAAAAACATTGCCGCAACTTATTTCAGCCGCGGCAACCTTTCGGCTTTTTTAGATGTCCGCTGCGGCAACGACGGCAAGAAAGCCGTCATCAATCAAGAACTCCTTCAGCAGTTGACCGAAGCGGCGATTCGCCTCTACAAACAATACGACAATGACTTGGCAAAACCCGAAACCGCTCGCCTGCTGGATTTGAAAGGCGTCATTGAATTGGAAGAGGCCGCCCTTTCCGAAACCGGACGCGAACAACTTTTGGCCGCCCTGCAAAACGGATTCGCCGAAGCCTGTCAAAAACTGCAAAAAGACCGCCAAAGCGAAGGCCTCAAGATTCGCAACGCCTTAAATGAAATTCTTCAAAAAATCGCGGCAATCGTCGCTAAAATCGAAACTTTTTCAGCAGACCTACCACAAAAAATCCGCGAACGCCTGACGCGGCAAATACAAGAACTGACTGGCGACAAAGAAATGATCAGCGAAGAACGCCTGGCACAGGAACTGGTCTTATATATCACCCGGGCCGACATTCAGGAAGAAATCGACCGCCTGAAAGCTCACGTCAAAACGGCCGAACAACTGCTTAACGCCGAAGGCGCCGTAGGGCGCCGGCTGGACTTCTTGTGTCAGGAGCTCAACCGCGAAGCCAACACCACCTGTTCCAAAGCCGCCGATATTGAACTGACCAATCTCGGCATGGAGCTGAAAATGCTGATAGAACAACTGCGCGAACAAGTGCAAAATATAGAATAAACGAGGTATAAAATGGATGAAGTTATTGAAAGATTAAAAAAAGTCCGTAAAGGAGCGATGTTTATCATCGAAGCGCCGTCCGGCACCGGCAAAGGCACGGTTGCCAAAGAACTGCTGCGTCGCGACAAAAACATCAAATTCTCAATTTCGGTCACCACTCGCCAACCCCGCAGCACGGAAAAGGAAGGCATTGACTATTACTTTGTCACCAATGAACAGTATGACGAATTCTTGGCCCAGGACGCTTTTTACGAACATGTCGAATCCCAATACGGCGACCGTTACGGCACGCTTCGCTCGGAAGTCGACAGCTTCATCAACATCGGTCAGGACGTTTTGTTCGACATGGACTGGGCCGGCGCCCGCCAAATGAAGGAAAAGGCCCCCGACGACGTGGTTACCATCTATCTTCTGCCGCCCTCTATCAAAGAATTGCGCCGCCGGTTGGAAGGCCGCGGCACCGACACACCCGAAGTCATCAAAAAACGGATGGACATCATTCTTGACAAAGTCAGCCATTGGGACGAATTTGACTACGTTATCGTCAACGTCGACTTTGAAGAAACCGTCACCAAAATCCAAAAGATCATTTCCGGCGAAAGGATGAAACGCGTCCGTCAAGTCGGCCTCAAACGTTTTGTAAAAGAGCTGGTAAAGGAAGTTAAAAATGGCTGACGTTTTTTATGACCGTTTCGGAAATAAAAAATACGCAGACGACGTCATTCCCGTCATCCAAAAAGGATATTTCGCCATCCTGATCAAAGACGGCAAGCTTTTGCTCACCTATCCGCCTGCCGTCGCGATCCCCGAGTTCCCGGGCGGCACTGTCAGCCGGCGCGAAGATTTTCGTTCTTGCCTTTTCCGCAAATTGTATGAAGAAACGGGAATAGAGTTTATGCTCTCGCACGGAATGTTGGAATATACCCAAACCGTAAACTATTACGCCGACGACGCCCGGCCCGAAGGCGTCTTTTGCGTCTATGAGCAAAACTTTATCGTTTATGATGCCTCTTCCTATGGCTTTGAAACCGAAAAAGAAGCCTGGAAAACGCCTGAAAACGGCCGCGCCGCCTGGGTTTCAAAAGAAGATATCGCTTCCGCTGCCGTCAAAATCAACAACAGCCATTGGCTGGCTTTTCAAAAACTGTTTTTGGAAAAATAATCTTCGTCAAGGCTGATAACCCTGCAACAGTTCCCTTTGTTCCTTGCTCATGGAACGATAAACCAAAGCGGCGTTTTGCTGCGCCTGCGGCACCTGCAGCTCCGCCGCCTGCAAATACAGCTGAAAAGCCTTGGGCAAATTCGGCTCAAGACCGATGCCCTTAGCGTTCATCCAGGCATAAACCTCCACCGCGTCCGGCTGATTTTTTTCCGCACGACGCATAACTTCTTCCAAATCCAACGGCGTCACGCGGTTTTCTTCCACCGCCTTGAGCGTTTGCTGCCATTTCAAGCGAGCGGCACGTTCCGCTTCTTCCCTCAGTTTTCGTTCATTGACCAAACTGATCGGAGCTTCGTCCTTTTCCTCGTATTTTTCCGGCAGCGGCACGTCTTCGTCAAACAACAGCTCGGGAGCATGTCGATTTTTCACAAACATCGGCAAATACCCCTGGTTGTCGGATCGCACAATGTCGCGATACAACTCGTCCAGGCTGGCCGCTTCCGCCACACCGGCGAAAACAACCCCCAAAACCGTCGCAATGATAAAAAAATTCAGCTTGCTCATTTCTTTGTTTGATGTTTTTTAAACTTATGCTAATAGTAAACAAAACCATACCTATATAAAAGCATATTTTAAGGCTTATAAACATGTTAAGAGGCAAAAATGGGCAAAATTTATAATTCCGTCACCGAAATGGTCGGACAGACGCCGTTGCTGCGCCTGCGTCGTTTGGCCAAACGTTTCAAACTCAAAGCCGATCTTTTGGCCAAATGCGAAATGTATAATCCGCTGTTTTCGGTCAAAGACCGGATTGCGCTGCGAATGATCGAAAAAGCCGAAGCCGAAAACCAAATCACCCCCGAAACCGTTTTGGTGGAAGCCACCAGCGGCAACACCGGCATCGGTCTGGCGGCGGTTGCGGCGGCCAAAGGCTACAAACTGGTCATTGTCATGCCCGAAAACATGAGCCAAGAACGAATTTCGCTGATGAAGCTTTTCGGCGCCGAAGTCATTCTCACGCCGGCGGAAGACGGCATGGCAGGTTCCATTGCCAAGGCCGACCTTTTGGCCGAGCGTAATGCCAACGTTCTCCTGTTACGCCAATTTGAAAATCCGGCCAATCCCGACGCGCACCGTTTCGGCACCAGCATGGAAATACTGGAAGACACCAAAGGCGAAGTTGACGTTTTGGTCAGCGCCGTCGGCACAGCCGGCACTTTAAACGGAATAGCCTCAACGCTTAAGACTTCCAATCCCGACCTTTGGGTCATTGCCGTCGAACCTTCGGCCAGCGCGGTTTTAACCGGTCATCCGGCCGGTGCGCACCGCATTCCGGGTATCGGCGCCGGTTTTGTTCCCAAGTTTTACGATTCTGACCTGGTCAACGAAGTGATGGACATTACCGACGACGAAGCCTTGGAAATGGCCAAAACGGTTGCCAAATGCGAAGGTCTTCCCGTCGGCCTGTCTGCCGGCGCCGCTCTCTGCGCGGCGGTCAAAGCCGGACAACGGCCGGAAATGCAGGGACGCAACATCGTGGTCATCTTGGCTGATTCTGCCGAACGCTACCTCTCAATGGGAGTTTTTTAATGCTGTTTAACAAGATAACCGTCATCGGCATCGGCTTGATCGGTTCTTCCCTCGCGCGGGTCATCAAACGCGAAGGCTTGGCGCAAAGACTCACCGTTTGCGATCAAAATCCCCTCTACCTGCAACAGGCTATGGAACTCGAAATTGCCGACGAAGCGCTGTCGGATCCCGTTGCCGCCGTCAAAGATGCAGACCTTGTTGTTTTGGCGACGCCGGTCGGCGTTTACGGTAATCTTACCCGACAGATTTCCCCGTTTTTAAACAGCGGAACAATCATCACCGACGTCGGATCCGTCAAAAAATATGCCTGCGAAGAAATCGAAAAAAACCTCAACGGCCGAAAAGACCTGATCATCGTTCCCGGACACCCGGTCGCCGGAACTGAAAAATCCGGCCCGACGGCAGGTTTTGCCGAACTTTTTGCCTTGCGCTGGTGCATCCTCACGCCCGGACGCTTCTCCACCCCCGAGGCGATAGAAAAAATCACCCTCATGTGGGAAGCCGCCGGCATGAACGTCGACACCATGAGCGTCGAACATCATGACAAGGTCATGGCCGCGGTATCTCACCTGCCGCATTTGATCGCCTTTTCAATCGTCGGAACCATTGCCGATTTGGAAGGTTACGAAAAACAGGAAATCATCAAATATTCCGCTTCCGGTTTTCGGGACTTTACCCGCATTGCCGGGTCTGATCCCACCATGTGGCGAGACATCCTCATCAACAACAAAACCACCGTTTTGGATCTGCTGCAACGCTTTGTCGAAGACCTGATCGCCCTGGAAAGAAACATTCGCTGGAACGAAGGGCAAAAACTTTTTGATCTTTTTTCCCGCACCCGCAAAATTCGCACCGAAGTCATCGAAGCGCGCCAAGACAAGCCCGAAACGGAAAAACTGATGCTGTTGAAGGAAGATATAAAACTTGATAACAACAAATAAATTGGCTATGCTGACCCTGACAAAATCGATGAGAAAAAAAGCATGAACCCAAAATCTATTCTTGGCAAATATCTGACAAAACAAATCATCTGGAATTTCCTGGCCGTTTTGACCATGGTTCTCGGCATCATTCTGCTGTTTGAGGTTGTTGAGCTTCTGCGCCGCACTTCCGGCCGCGAAGACGCCGGTTTTGGCCTGGTCATGCAGATGGCCGTCACCAAAATGCCCCGAACGATTGAAATGGTCTTTCCTTTTGTGATGATGATCGCTGCCATGGTAACTTTTTGGAAACTCAGCAAAAGCAACGAATTTGTCATCATCCGCGCCGCAGGTGTCTCCATCTGGGGATTTTTAATGCCGGTTCTGCTGGCGACTTTTGCTGTCGGCGTCATCAATATTACAATCATCAATCCGGTTTCCGCCGACCTTTACGAATACTACGAAACCCTTGAATACCGCTATGAAACGCGCAATCCCAAGGCCGTTTTATTCTCGGAAAAAGGCCTATGGCTGCGCGAAGCCATTAATGACGACGAATTCTTGGTACTTCAGGCTAAGTCTGCTCGCCAGGAAAACAACGAACTTTTTTTGCGAGACGTCACGATTCTAGAGATTGATCGGCGTTCTCAGCCCCTAAAAAGGATCGAAGCCTATGCCGCGGAACTCAAAGACGGCTATTTCGAGCTCAAAGACGTCCACATCTTCCAACCCGGCAAACCGACAATCGTGGTCAACAGCGAAAAATACAAAACCACCATGACAATAGACCGCATCAAAGAAAACTTCGTCGCACCTGAATCCATTTCTTTCTGGAAGCTTCCCGCCACGATCCGCTTTTATGAAATGTCCGGTTTCTCGGCGCTCAAACACCGCCTACGCTATTTGTCCCTGCTGGTTTCGCCCTTTATGCTCTGCGCCATGGTTTTGGTGGCGGCGGTTTTTGCCCTGCGTCCCAACAACCGGCGCGGCGGCGTGCTTTTTTTGATTGTCGGCGGCATAACCACCGGATTTTTGGTTTATTTCACCTCACAAGTGATCTATGCCTTCGGTTCCAACGGAGACATTCCCGAACTAATGGCTGTCTGGACCCCCACCCTGGTGGCGGCGATGATCAGTATCTCTATTCTTCTGCATCTTGAAGACGGTTAACCATGGACACTCTACGGCGACTTTATCTGACTCTTATCGTGCTTTTACTGACGACGGCACTTTTGTCTCCGCAAATAGACATTGCCATTTCGCGCGAATTTTACCGGCAAACCGGTTGGGCGGCAGACGGCGGCCTGTTTTTCTCTCTTATGGCCAAAGGCATTCCGGAATTTATTGTTTTGATTGCCTTCATCATTTTCATTGTCTGGCTTTGGGACGTCCTGCAACACAAAAACAAGCTGAGAATCAGCACCAAAACCATGCTCTTGACTTCCGGAACCATGTTCTTGGGCCCAATTGTCATTGTCAACGGCATTTTTAAAAGTTTCTGGGGCCGCGCCAGGCCGGAAAGCATCAGCGAGTTCGGTGGCAGCAAAATCTTCAGCCGAGCCTTGTCCTTTTCGGACCAATGCCAATGGGACTGCTCCTTTATGTCCGGACACGCCGCCGTTGCTTTCTGGACGCTGAGTCTTGCGCTTCTCGCTCCGCAACGTTACCGCCCCTTGGCAATAACGGTTTCCGTATTTTTCGGAACCTTAATGGGTATCGTTCGCATCATGCAGGGACAGCATTTCTTCTCCGACGTCATTTTCGGCGCCGCCATAACGGTAATTTTGATTCTGAGTTTCTATCAACAACTGGGGTTTTCTGAAAACAAAAAACAATAAGGTTGGTACGATTAGTTGCCGCAGCAACGATCTGCTTCTGAAGACAGACTCATACCAACCCTTTTTTAGAATAATCTAATATTCAAACCATATCAACTATATATAAGTTTAAAACAACTTTAAAATAGACTGGCTGGCCTGAGAAGCCAAGGAGAGAGAATTGACCGCCAGTTGTTGTCGGATTTGCAGAGCCAACATATTGGCCGATTCCTCGTTCATGTCGGCCAAAGTCAGCTTGTCCGCCCCTTCGGTCAGCACATTGATCAGATTTTGCGTGAAGTTTTCCCGCGTGGTGACGATCGAATAATAGTTGCCCAGTTCGGAGCTCATTTGCCGGATTTGGTTAAGCGCGCCGGAAATCTCTGCCAAAGACTGCGCAATATCACTTTGCGTCTCCCAATCGGTCGTCACCAAGCCCAAGGCCTTAGCTGAGGCATCTTTGCCCTGCACCGACAACTGCGCCGAACGGTTTTCATTAAAGGTTACGGTCAAGTCCTGCTCTCTTAGCAAGTTGATTCCTTTGTAAGAACTATCCTTGATCAAAGAGTCATATTGTTTGATGATCTCGCCGTACTGCTTATCGTCATCTTTCTTTTGGTAAGTCTGCGGCGTCGCCAACTCGTTCAAAAAGCTCAAATCCGGCTGCGTATAAGTTTCTCCTTCGACCTTTTGATATTGCGGCGGCGTTTCTTGTTTTGCAACGTCACCGGCAAGAACATAATCGTCAATATTATCCTTTGTCTGATAGGTCTGCCCGGCAAGGCTTATTTTGCTCCCCGCCACGGCGGTAACGCTTGCCTTGCTTTGCTCAGAACCGGTAATTCTCAATAAAATATCATCGTTAATATGCAAGGAAACCTCCGCCGAATTAATCGTCAGTTTATTGTTGTAGATCGCCCCAGCATTGTCTATCCGGCTCTGATCATTTAGGACCAGAAACCCGCCGATGTTTTTATAACCGTTAATTTGCGTCGTACCGTTACAAGTTACCCTTGCATTAAGAAAATCATAATTAATCGATTTAACGTTAATTGAAGAATCCTCAAATTCTACAGTCGTTTCCCAAAAGGAACTTCCGCTGCTTCCGGCGTTAATAAATGTTCCCGCCTCTGCCTTAAGATCACAGGAAAAAATCAACTTTCCATACCCTCGAACATCATTATTATAAAAATTGTTGACGCCTCGAACTATAATCGCTTCTTTGTCTCCTCCCACTCCCTAAATAAGGCTGCCGTCATTTTTGCTTGCGACACTTTCCATATAAAGGTCGAGATTTTCATAAAGGGCTGAAGTTTTTTGGTTGTTTCTGAAGATCAAATTCACCGCGCGGGAACTGCCTTCCCCTTTGGCATGAATACTCAAATCGGAAATGTTTCCCGATGCGGTGATCATTCCCACTGAGGTAACGCCGGTAATATCAAAATTAAGCGCCGAGAATTTGCCGCGCTCGCTGTCGGCAATACCATAAGTCCCGATCCCGGTCAAGTTTTGCCCTTCTTTTAAAGTAATGGCGGTGTTTCCCATGTCAATCTGACCATAAATCACGATGTCGCCTTTTCTGCCGCTGTCGATTGCAGCTAAAAACTCTTCTTTGCTGCTGACTACTGCCGCAACGCCTTCTTGCTCTTCAAACCAAGACTTGGCGGGAATATTCATCGTCTCCAAAGCCTGGGTTGCCGTGGCCGAAGCTTGTTCCAACAATTTGGCTCCGGCCTCCAAACCTTCCGTCGCCGCTTTGATCGTTTGGATTCCTTGCGCCATGGAATCTAACAAAGCCGACAAATCACTGGCCCTATTATTTAAGGACACCGCAGTGTAATAAGAAGACGGATTGTCAATCGCCGAGTTTACCTTCAATCCAGTTGAAAGACGGTTTTGCGTCAAATCAACCTGTCCCGCAATATTCTGCAGGCTCAGCAAATTTGATCGCATTGACGCGGTTAAACTGATACTGTTACTCATTTCTTCTCCTTTTTAATACCAGGAGTATAAAAGAAACGAGAAATCAGCTCAAAATCCTTGCAAACTTTTTCCTCAACCAATCGGCGTTTTGGATATAATCCATTGACTTAAAATCAGTCTATATAGACAAAAAAATTAAACCTTGTCTGAAATCTTCGCCAAAAGAGACTCGCGACTTAATTGGAAATCGCTCTCAATCCAGATTTTTTCCAGTTTTTCCAAGATCTTCCCAATCTGACGATTATCTTCCACACCCTGCTGCATTATATCTTTTCCACGAAGCGGAAAAACCGGAACTGCCATAGTTTCTATATTTTTGAGAACATCCTCAATATGCGGCATCTCTTTCATTTCCAACGCCGCCTGTAGCAAAAGCTTGTCACGGGCAAAACCTTTTCCGAAGCAATAAACCAGCCGACGTAACCCTTTTGCATTTTCATAATCTTTCAAATCAACCTGATTTTCCGCCCAACTGACCAGATTTTGCCGGTCTTTGCGCGAAAGCTTCAAACGCCCGGCCAAATATTCCGCCATTTCTTTGTCCGGAGCATATAAAACAAAAATCCGCCGCATCACGTCGCGAGGCAATTTCAGCCGCTCAACCAATCGAATCAAGAAATCCAGCTTGTCAAGATTCTCGCTTTTGGGAAAAACATAACTGAGAATCTCATTGTCATACATGATTTTAAGCGTTTCAATGACCCTGTCGGTCACCAAAATCTTGGCCAATTCGTCACGAACCCTTTCAATAGATAGGTTTTTCAACCCTTCGCGTTGTTCAATACAGGCCTTAAGAGCCTTTTCGTCAATCGGCGCCTTGCCGTAAATGGCATAAAAACGAAAGAAACGCAAAATGCGCAGATAATCTTCTTTAATCCTCTGTGCCGGAGAACCGATAAAACGGACGATTCCTTTTTCCAAATCGCTGATTCCGTCATAATAATCAAAGACATTGCCTTTTTCATCGGCATAAACGGCATTGATCGTCAAGTCACGACGGGAAGCATCAATCTCCCAATCGGTGGTAAATTCGACTTCGGCACGACGACCGTCGCTTTTAACGTCTCGTCGCAGAGAGGTGACCTCCAAAACCTTGTCCCCGACCAAAACGCCGACCGTTCCGAACTTAATGCCGATCGGCACGGTTTTTATCCCGTTGTCATTACAGGCTTCAACCAATTCGTCAGGTTCAAGATCTGTTGCCAAATCCAAGTCAAACCCTTCGCCACCGGCCAAAGCGTCGCGCACGGCGCCCCCGACAAAACGCAAAACCCCGCCATGCGCTTCCACCGCGCGAAACAGCTTGAAGATTCTTTTGTCTTGTACCAGCTTGTTAATGTCCAAATAATTGTCTCTGATCATTGCCTGTTTCCGATTTTTTTTGCTTTCGTTAACCGTTTTTATATATTTTTCCGTTACACTTGGCAACAAAATAACCTGTTATGTGAGTATGTAAAATGAGAAAACTGTTGTCCGTGTCCTGCCTGGCATATTTTTTTGGCGTTTCTGCGGCGGCGGCCGCTGCGCCCAAGCTGATCGGCGAATATGATGACTGGGTCGCCTATTATTACCAAGATGCCGGCGGCAAAGTCTGCTACATGGCTTCCACCCCCAAAAAAGACGAAGGCAAATACACCAAACGCGGCGACATTTATGCCGTTGTCACCCATCGCCCCAACGAAAAAAGTTTTGACGTCGTCAACATCAACGCCGGCTATACTTTCAAACCGGAATCCAAAGTAACCGTTAAAATCGGCGGCAAAACCTTCGACAAACTGTTCACCAGCGGTGACAAGGCTTGGGCCGTCAACGACAAGACCGACAAGGAAATCGTCGCAGCCATGAAAAAGGGATCGCGAATGATCGTACACGGCACATCCTCCAAAGGCACCGCCACCAAAGACACCTATTCCCTGGCCGGTTTCTCTCAAGCCTACAAAGCCATCAGCAACAAATGCAAAGCAAAATGACATGCCGGAAAAAATTGAACTGATCGGATTGTCCAAAACCGAGCTCCAAGAACATATTTCCCGTTTGGGAGAAAAACCTTTCCGCGCCAAGCAAATCTGGCAGTGGATCTACCACAAGGGCGCCAAAAGCTTTGAGGAAATGAGCAACCTTTCCAAAGCGTTCCGACAAAAACTGACAGAAAATTTCACCATCACCCGCCCCAAAATCATCACCGAACAGCTCTCCAAAGACACCACGCGCAAATGGTTGTTGGAATTTGCCGACGGCCAAAGGATCGAAACCGTCTACATCCCCGAGGAAGACTGCGGTGCCGTTTGTATCTCCACTCAAGTAGGCTGTGCTGTCGGCTGCACTTTTTGCCATACCGGTTCGCAAAAACTCACACGCAACCTGACCACTGCCGAAATCGTATCGCAATTTATGATCGCCCGCGATGTCTACGGCGAATGGCCCACCCCCTCCAACGGTGCGCCGCGTCTGCTCTCTAATATTGTGGTCATGGGAATGGGCGAACCACTGCATAACGCCGAGAATACCCTCAAAGCCCTGCAGATCATCACCGACGGTGAAGGCTTGGCCATCTCCAAAAGACGCATCACTTTGTCAACCTCGGGAATTGCGCCCAAGATCCCGTTGGTCGCTTCGGAAATCGGCGTCAAACTGGCCATCAGCCTGCATGCTTCCAATAATGAAATCCGCTCCCGGATTATGCCGATCAACAAAAAATATCCGATAGAAGAAGTCATGGCCGCTTGCCGGGAATATCAGCGCATTTTAACTTCCAGTCGCTATATTACCTTCGAATATCTGATGCTCAAAGACATCAACGATTCGTTGGAGCATGCCCGAGAACTGGTCGCTTTGATGAAAAAATACAAAATCGGCGCCAAATTCAACCTCATTGCCTTCAATCCCTGGCCGGGATGCGGTTATGAACCCAGTTCCAACAATCGCATTCACGCCTTCTCGCGCGAGTTGGAAGCCGGTGGCTACGCCGCCCCTATCCGCGCCGCCCGCGGTCAGGACATTTTGGCAGCCTGCGGTCAACTGAAGTCCAAAAAAGAATGACCCGGTTTACCAGGCGTTGCGAATATGGCTGATTTTGCAAGGAAATTCCACTAAAACCGCGTCAAAACGAATGTTGCAATCAGCCAACTGCGGATTCTTTTTCAAAAAAGCCTCGGCGCCGCGGGCGATTCTCTCGCGTTGCCTGGCCAAAATGGCGTAAGCCGCCTTGTCAAGCGTCTTGCGTTTTTTCACTTCGACAAAAACCACCCAATTGCCGCGTTTGACAATCAGGTCAACCTCACCGGCCGTCGTGCCGCGCCCGGTGACGTAATTTCTGGCCAAAAGGCGATATCCCTTGAGTCGGAGCAAAAAGAGCGCCGCTGTTTCAGCCAATTTTCCCTTAAACCTGTTGTTCATTTTTAATCCGTAATGCTGTTTCATAAACATCGTTTTTATTAAGGTCGTATTTCTCGACAACCGCCTTGACTGCCGATTTTAAAGAAACTTCCGCCAAAAGCCGTCGCAATTCTGGAATAAAGTCAATATCCGTCGCTGTTTCTTCCGGCGGTGCCACCATAAAGACAATCTCTCCTTTGGGCTCCGTTGCGGCAAAATGCTCCGCCAACGCGGCGGCCGTTCCCCGCCGACATTCTTCATAAAGCTTGGTGATCTCGCGCGCCACCGCCACCTGCCTGTTGCCGAAAACCTTTGCCGCCGCATCCAAGGTTTTGAGCAACCGCGGCGCCGTTTCATAAAAAATCAGCGTTCCGGGAACATTTTTCAGCGTTTTAAACAAATCCAGGCGGGCTTTTTCCTTATTGGGAACAAAACCGGCAAACATGAACTTGTCCGTCGGCAATCCCGAAAGTTGCAAAGCGCAGATCAAAGCACAAGGGCCGGGAACAACTGTCAGATAAACGCCGGCATCACGACACTTTTGCGCCAGCTTATAGCCCGGATCGGAAATCAGAGGCGTTCCGGCGTCGCTGACCTGCGCTACCGCCAACCCCTTTTGCGCCAGTTCGATCAACTTGTCCGCCTGCTCATTTTCATTAAAATTATGCAAGCTGATAAACTCTTTTTTAAGGCTTATATTCAATAATGACAACAGCTTCTTGGTAACGCGGGTATCCTCGCAGGCAATGACCGAAACTTCTGACAATACGGTTTTTGCCCTGTCGGAAACATCAGCTATATTACCAATCGGCGTTGCCACAACATAGATGCCGTTTCTCATGATACTTCTCTTTACAAGACGCTTTTTTTAATCTAAAACAATGAGTAACAATAAACGTAAATTGGGGTAAAATGCAAGTGTTAAAAAAAATTACTTTGACCTTTTTCTGCTTGCTCATGGCAGCCTGCCAATCTTCGGTCTCTACCCGCGGCGGCGCCGAAACGGCAACCACCGACTACAGCGAAATAAACTTCGGCTCCTCGCGCAACTTCAGGGTCGGCGTGCTTTTACCTCTGAGCGGACAAGCCGCAAAAGCCGGACAAGGACTGAAAAACGCCACGCTGATGGCTATGGAAGATCTCAAAAACCCCAATCTGATTTTGCAGTTTTACGATACCCGCAGTACGCCCGAAGGCGCCCGTATTGCTGCGGAAAACGCACTTAACCAAAAGGTTAGGGTCATCATCGGCCCTTTGATGAAAAAAGAGGTCGAAGCCATTGCCCCAATGACCGTCTCCCGCGGCGTTCCCGTCATTGCTTTTTCAACTTCTTCGGAAATCCTCCGACCGGAAGTTTATACGCTTGGCCTTTTGATTGACGAACAGGTTAACCGTATCATGACCTATGCCGCCGATCAGGGGCGCCGTCGTTTTGCCCTGTTGTTGCCCGACAACGCCACCGGCATTGCCGTTGCTCGTGCCGCCGTCAAATCCGCCCGCCAAAATAACGTGTCCGTTTCGCGGATTGCCTTTTATCCGCCCAACATTTCAGATTTCTCGGAAATTCTCCGAAAAATGACCGATTTCTCACGCCGTTCCGGGCGCGTACAAAACCTCAAAGCTTCTCTGGCGGCCAAAGCATCGTCTGACCCCGAAGCCCAAAAAGCCCTCGCTCGCCTGAAAAACAAGGACAGTCTCGGCGAAGTTGACTTTGACGCGGTTCTGATTCCGGAATCCGGCCCCCGGCTGAAATCCGCCGCTGCCATGTTCGGCTATTATGATGTTTTTTATCCTGACGTTTTGTTTCTGGGAACCACTTTATGGGAAAACAACAGCCTGAACAATGAGACAACGCTGCTCAACAGCCTTTATCCCTCGCTCTCCCGCACCCACAGCAGCTATTTTGCCGGCAAATACCGCAATCTGTTTAACGAAAAACCCAACGCGCTTTACTCTTTCGCTTATGATGCCGTTGCCCTGGCCTCTGCCTTGTCGCGCCAGGAAGAAGGAGACCTGAACAGCCTCATAACCAACCCCGATGGCTATATCGGCATCAACGGCGTTTTCCGTCTTTTTCCCAACGGATATAATCAACATAGCCTGGAAATCGTCGAAGTAACCCGCCACGGCGACCGTATTGTCGATCCGGCACCGCGAAGATTCGCCGATGACGGCAGTCCGGAAGCGTTCGACACCGAAATTTCGGATGACGTATATGAGGCGCCCCTGATTTTCGGAAAAGACGAAACCACCGCTCAAACGTTGATTTACGGACATGTTCTGTCCGAAGCAAACCGGTCTGGCGCCGCCGTTTCCGCCGAATATTAAAAAAACGCCGTTCAGAGATTAAAATTATTATCCCTCAATGCAAAGATTTTGCTTGCAACATCACGGCTTTTCGGCAATATTAGTTAACGGAGAGTTGCGGGCTGATCCGCCGCCAACCCGGTCAGGTTCGGAAGGAAGCAGCCGTAACGGATGCGATCAGGGTCGATAACTCTCCACCTATTTTTTGCAAACGGATTTTTTTTAATGGCTGAAGAAAACAACGATAATCAATATGTGGTCTTAGCCCGCAAATACCGCCCGCAGACGTTTGATGACCTGCTGGGACAGGATGCTTTGGTCCAAACGCTGACCAACGCCATCAAAAACAACCGTCTGCATCATGCCTATATTTTAACCGGGATCCGCGGCGTCGGCAAAACCACCACCGCTCGCATTATCGCCCGCGCTTTGAACTGTACCGGCAAAGACGGCCACGGCGGCCCGACGGTAAAACCCTGCGGCATTTGCGAAAACTGTAAAGCTATCGCCGCAGATCGCCATATTGACGTCATTGAACTTGACGCAGCTTCCCGTACCGGCGTGGACGACATCCGCGAAATATTGGACGGCGTACGCTACAAACCGACCAATGCCCGTTATAAAATCTACATTATCGACGAAGTGCACATGCTTTCCAAAAACGCTTTCAACGCCTTGTTGAAAACCTTGGAAGAACCGCCTTCACATGTCAAATTCATCTTTGCCACGACGGAGATTCGCAAGGTCCCGGTCACCATTTTGTCGCGTTGCCAACGGTTTGACCTTCAACGTCTAAGCATTGACACTTTGTTCAACCACTTCAAAAACATTATCGCCAAAGAAGGCCTCACGGCTGAAGACGAAGCCTTGCGCCTGATAGCCAAAGCTGCCGACGGATCTTGCCGGGACGGACTTTCTTTGCTGGATCAGGCCATTTCCCTCAGCCCCGGCAACGTCAAAACCGAAGTGGTCAAAAACATGATCGGACTGGCCGACCGTGCCCGAACCTTTGAACTTTTCAAACATCTGGTTTCCGGCGAAACGACGGAAGTCGTCAATAATCTGACCGCGCAGTATAAAGACGGCGCCAACCCAATGTCTTTGCTGCAAGATTTGATTGCCACCACGCATCTTTTGGCCAAAACCAAGATTATTCCTTCCTTTATTGAAGACGACAGCCTTTCGGAAACGGAAAAGAATTTGTGCCGAGAATTAGCCCCTCAATTGCCAATCGCCATTCTGTCTAAAATCTGGCAGATGATGATCAAAGGCTTATCCGAACTCACCTTGGCACCGGTACAAATCGACGCTTTGGAAATGATTCTTATCAGAATTGCTTATTCTGCTTCCCTCCCGACACCGCAGGAAATTTTGGCCGACGTAAAAAAAAACTCTAAATTAACCCCGCTCCCGGCAACGGCTGGCGTGCCTCACGCCGTATCAAATGTCGTACCGGCTTCGATTCCCCCCAAGCAAGAAAAGTCCGCTTCCCCGGCAAAAACCTTTGCAACTTTTGACGATTTGATTGCCGCACTGGAACAAAACCGGCAAATGCTGTTGGTCTATTCGTTAAAAAACGACGTTTCCGTTTCATCCTTCAGCCACGGACAAATGACCATGACCGTTTCCGAACGCATCGCCGGCGATTTCATCATGAATCTGCATAAAGTCCTGACCGAGATCACCGGAGTAAGCTGGAAAATAAACATTGAGCGTGGTCAACTAGGAGAAACCGTCGCCGCCCGCGAACAAGCCAAAGTCGAAGCCGACAAGAGAAGCATCTCGGAAGATCCGTTGGTTAAAGCGATTCTAAGCGAATTCAAAGGCGCAAAAATAGAGACGATTACACGCAAAATTTTGGAAGAAGAAGGCAGCTTTGCTCCTGAAAACAATGACGACAACGAAACTTATTTTGAAGAGGAATTATAAACCATGATGAACATCCAGGGATTAATGAAACAAGCCCAGGCCATGCAGAAAAAAATGGAAGAAATGCAGGAAAAACTGAGCAAGGAAGAAATTACCGGACAAAGCGGCGGCGGCATGGTAAAAATAACGATGAACGGCAAGTTTGAGATGAAAAAGGTCGAAATTGACCCTGCTTTGGTCAATGCGGAAGAAACCGACATTCTTGAAGACCTGATCACGGCGGCATACAACGACGCCAAAAACAAAATCGACGCCAATATGCAAAACAACATGAGCGGCTTGACCGGCGGCATGAACCTCGGCGGCTTAAAACTTCCGTTTTAAAAAGAGAACACTATGGCCGGTACGGAAATTGAAAAACTGATAAAACTCGTTGCCAAGCTGCCTTCCTTGGGCAATCGTTCGGCACGGCGGATTGTCTTACACCTGCTGCAAAAAAAGGAAAGTCTCTTTTTGCCACTGATATCGGCAATGAACGACGTCGCAAACAACATTCGCACCTGCGAAATCTGCGGCAATTATGACACCTCTTCTCCCTGCGCCATTTGCCGTTCTGCCGGACGCGAGAACAACATTCTCTGCGTTGTTCAGGACGTCGCCGATTTATGGGCAATGGAAAGAGTCTCTTTTTTCAAGGGAAAATACCATGTTCTTGGCGGAATTTTGTCAGCTCTGGAAGGCGTAACGCCGGAAGACTTAAACCTCGATTCCCTTTTTTCCCGAATCGCTTCCGAAGAGATAAAAGAAGTCATTTTGGCCTTGCCGGCAACGGTTGACGGACAAATCACTTCCAACTACCTGGCATCAAGGTTAAAAGACAGCGGCATAAAAATCAGCACTTTAGCACAAGGCATTCCAATGGGAGCCGAATTGGATTATATGGACGAAGGCACGATCCAATTGGCCCTGACCTCCCGCAAAGCTCTCTAAGCACCGGCTCCCCTCAGAAAAAGAAATTGTTGTCCTTAATAAAAGGAAGGGTGGCGTGTGTGTGAATAGAGTAATTTCTAGGAAATAAAAAAATTTTAGCGTACACAGACGTACGTGAATTTTTTTGTCTTCCGTAAAATTGCTCTAGACACCAGCCAAACCTCCTTTTAAAGGTGGCCGAACTTCAACAAATTATAATACTTGAAAACTGAACCGCCTTCAACATCCCAACTGAAATCGTTTGCCATGGCGTGCTGTTGCATGGCATGGATTTTTTCGGGATACTCATAAAAACATTTCAGAGCCTTGGCTAAGGTTTCGGTATAGGCGTTTTCATTGTTCTTGAGACGCTTGGCCGTAAGGTTGTTGCCATAAACCCTGCGATTTTGGGCAAAAAAAGCCTCAGTGCGAAAACCGTCACAACCATCCTCAATCGTGTCAACCAAACCGCCGGTCGAAGTTGCGATCGGCAAAGCTCCTTTGGCCATGGCTTCCATCTGCGTCAAGCCGCAAGGTTCAAAACGCGACGGCATCATATAAAAATCAGCCGCCAACTGAATTGCGTAAGCAAACTCGTCCTTATAACCGCGGAAAACAAAAATACGCTTGGCCGCCTGGGGATTGATTTCAGCAGCCTTATCTTTAAGTTTTTTCAAAAGCTCAAAATAATTGGCATCACCGGCTCCGCCGAGAATAAAAATCGGATATTCTCCGCCCTGCTCCTTTTCCTGGCGAATATAGTTCAAAATAGCCTGTACGGCAATGTCATAGCCTTTCTGTTCGACCAAACGGCTGGTAGCGCAGACAACCGGCGTTTTTGCAATATTTTTGACTGTTTTTTCTATTGCCTCAAAATGATAAAGATCTATCAGCGGCACCGTTCTTTTACGATAGTCGTCGTCTGTGGCAATTTTGGAAATCAGGCGAATAAATTCTTTTTTATTGTTCAGCTTGTTTTCAAGGCTGTTTTCGTCATAAACCTTAAACTCAAAACCGGGAAAATATTTATTGATCGTTTCTATTTTCGCCTGGTTGGGAGAGATCAGCTTTTTGTCATAACCGTTGACGATGCCGAAAAAATTCCGGTGATCTTTGCGAATTTTCAAAATATCCCGAAAATCAAAACCCAACCCCAGTTCTTTGGAAACTTCTTCCATATAGTTCTTGGAAACGGTCACCACACGGTCCGCCAAATGAAAATTGCTGGAAGCCTGATTGTAACAGTCATGAACAATTAGGGTGTTCCCGGCACGCGGATTACTGTTTTTGATCGACTTGGCGTTTTTAAACACCATGCTGGCCGTACATTCGTACAAAGAGTTCAAAATTTTGGCGGTATTCTCATAATCCCACCCCTGATACCCCAAATGATGGGCAATATGCACGATCGGAATGCTTTTGATTTTGTCCGCCGTTTCCTTGTCCATCAAGCAAGCTTCTTTCTGCGCAATCGGAAAGTACTTCATTAAACCACCGACGGCCCCGCTGTGCCAATCATTGGCAATCACGGTGTTTGGCGCGGAAATCTCCTTAATTTTGCCCTGACACAAGGTTTTGACCAAACAATAAACCGCCTTGGAAAAAAAGGCAAACCGCTCAACCTCGTTGACGCCAAATTCGTTCAGCACATAACAACCGTCCTGCGCCGAGGGATTGTCTGCATGCGGATTGATGGAAAAGAAGCGATCATTGGCCAAAAAGATATAATCCGTATTCCCGTAAGTCCCGGTATAAACATTGACTTTGTACTTAACAAGCGAGTTCTTGTCACCGATAAAAGGCACATCGATCGTCTTGACCTTTTTAACCTCTATGCTACGGTGTTCTGAACCATTGTAGACCTCGCCGTTTAAAAAGGCCTTTTTCTTTTTGGTATCACCCTCATACATCGGGGTAACGACGCTCAGTCTGTGACCGTCGGCGGCAAAAGTGCGGTTAAAGGCCTCCGGCAGTTCCGAAGCAATCATTCCCAAACCGCCCCATTTCATAAAGGTTGCAGTTTCCGCCGAAACCATCCAGGCGTCAATGACCGAGATTTCCGGCCAACAGCCTTTACCGAGGCATTGTTTGCGGGAAAAATTCTGAATTTCTAAAAGATTGGGATTGGTAACGACCGGATAAACAAGGGTAAACTTTTTTTTGTTAAAAGCCTTAGGGAGCGGTTTTAAGAAGCTAAAATCGTCAGAAGTCAAGGGAACGGTCGCCATATCTCATTCTTTCAATAAATAACCAAATAATTAATGATCATAAACCATTATTATTAACACAAAGTATACTATTTTAGACGACATCCGCTTCCGGCTATTGACTTGTCTAATTTTAGTTACTAAATTTCTCATAGAATATATACACGCCTTGAAAAAAAATTTAAAGAGGAAAAACATGAAAAAGAACAAAAAAAAGTCTCCCGAATCGCCTGATTTCCCCAATGACGAAGACATTCGAATTGAAGAGATGGAAAAAGGGGAAGACTCTCCGGCGGAAGAAGCCGACTTGCCTGTTGACGAAGGCGGAGACGACCTTGAATTTTTGAAAAACGAAAACAAAAAACTCAAGGAAGATTTTTTGCGCGCTTTTGCCGATGCCGAAAACATGAAAAAACGCTGCGCTCAGGAATTGGAAAAAAACTCCAAATACGCGATTTCTTCTTTTGCCAAATCCCTTCTTTCGGTTGCCGACAACCTTCACCGCGCCATTGACGCCGTCAATAACGACGACAGTTCCGAAAACTGTAAGGCTTTGTTGGAAGGCGTTCGTCTGACCGAAGCCGAACTGATGAAAGTTTTTGCCAAATTCGGCATCAGCAAGATGGACATTATGGGTAAAGTCTTTGATCCCAATTTTCATCAAGTCATTCAAGAAGTGGAAGATCCTTCAAAACCCAACGGCACCGTCATTGCCGAACTGCAAACCGGCTACATGATCAATGATCGGATTCTGCGCGAAGCGATGGTCGTCGTTACCAAAGGCGGAAAATAAAAACACTGTCTTTAAACGTCAAAACACCCCTTTCGGGGTGTTTTTTTTACAAATAAAATCGTCTTACTTGTTTTCTTCGGCAGCTTTCCGATTTTGATACAAAGCTACAAAATCAATCGGGCTGAGCATAAACGGAGGCAGTCCCCCCTCAACCAAAACATTGGTGATAACCGACCGTGCGAAGGGAAACAGCAACCGCGGCAGCTCAATCATCAACACTGCTTCGCGATGCTCTTCCGGCACGTTCAAAGCCGCGACGCCGGCATAAACCAACTCCAAAATAAACAGTTTTTTGTTGTTGACTTCACCGTTGATTTTAAAACTGAGTGCGGTTTCAAAAAAGTTTTCCTTCAAATTGCGGGTCGTCACTTCCACGTCAATATGCAAATCCGGATTGGTTTTGATTTCTCCGAAAATTTCCGGCGCAAAGGGAATTTCAAGCGAAAAATCCTTAATATATTGAGAATTAATCAAAATTGCCGGTGCGTTTTGCTCCTGCGTTTTTTTGGATTCGGTCATAAAAAAATCTCCTTACAAAAATTGATAAGTTATTACTACACTCAAAAATCCTCCAGGTCAAATAATTATAGTTGATAATAGCAATAAATAAGCTATATATTAATATTAAACGTAAAAGAAAAGGATTTGAATTTTGCTGATGACAAATTTAGATATTATCGTACTGTTGGTTGTTGTCGTAATCATCTTCCAAAAGTTAAGAAACCTGCTCGGAACCCGTCCGACCGGGGGAGAAGAGCTTAGTGAAGAAAAAGCGGCAGAAATTTTGAACTTTTTAATCAAAGAAAACCGCAAAATAGCCAACGAACAAAAAACAGCGGAAGAAAAAAACTCTCTGAAGGAAAAAGAACAACTCTCCGAGACGGAAGCCGTTTTGGCACAGATTCCAAACTTTAATCCAAGCCGCTTCGAAGAAAGCGCCAAAAAAGCCTTTGAGATTATTATCACCTCTTTTGCCAAAGGTGACACCGAAGCCTTGGAAATGCTGGTCAGCAAAAACCTGTTCAAAAAGTTTCAGGAGATCATCAATCAGCGCCAAAGCGACAACATAACCGCCGAAACGGACTTGATCGGCTTTTCGGAAGTGAAAATCGTCAATGCAAAAATCGTCAAAAACGATACGGCCCGCATCAGCGTCGAGTTTCATTCCGAACAGGTTAACCTCCTGCGCAACGCCGAAGGCAAAGTTATTGAAGGCGACGAAAACTACATTCAAAACATTACAGATGTCTGGACTTTTGAAAAATCTCTGACTTCCTCTAACCCTAACTGGATTCTGGTTTCAACTAAAAAATAATGCTGAAAAAACTTCTGCAAATCACAAGCCTGTGCATTCTCCTTACGGCCTGCGGCCAAGAAGAGGAAAAAGCGCCGCAAGTCCCGGAACCTGATATAAAACTGGTTCCGGCCGAATTTTCGGCATTGCCCGGCTGGCGGAAAGATAACTTTGCCGATGCAAAAAAGGCTTTCGGCTACTCCTGTGAAAAGATTGCTAAAATAAAAACACCCTGGCTCGGCACAGCAGAAATAAAAGTACCGACCGCTGCTTACCAAAATCTCTGCCGGCAGCTGGCTGACCTGTCCCCTGCCGAGTTCAAAAAACTGGTCGAAAAAGACTTTCGCCCTTGGTTGGTTGAAAACCAAGGCAATCCCAAAGGCAAATTCACTTCTTATTATGAAGCGGCTCTGCGCGCCTCTTACCGACCGGGACCTGTCTACAAATATCCCATATACGGCATTCCTGAAGACTTGGTGGAAATAAACCTGCAGGATTTTGACCCCACCTTGCCGCGCAAAAAGTTGTTTGGCCGCGTCGAAGGACAAAAGTTCATTCCTTATTATACCCGAGATGAAATAACCAGCCGCGGCATTGATGCTCCGGTGATTCTCTGGACAGACAGCTACATTGACCTCTATATTATGCAAATCCAGGGATCAGCCGTCGCCGAGTTGGAAGACGGCGGCAAAATCCGCATTGCCTATGCCGGCAACAACGGTCACGAATTTACCGGCATCGGGAAAATTTTATTGGAAAACAAAGTCATAAAACCCGGACAAGCCTCCATGGGCAACATCAAAAAATGGTTGAGAGAAAACGTCGACACCGCAGACTTTTTCCTCAATCAAAACCGGCGCTATATTTTTCATCGTCTGAGTTCGGCCGAAGGTCCTCTCGGAGCTCAGGGTGTTCCGCTGACAGCCGGTCGCAGCCTGGCTGTTGATCGTCGCTATGTTCCGCTGGGATCTCTGCTTTGGCTGGAAACCACCCTGCCCGGACATCAACCGTTGCAAAGATTGATGGTTGCGCAAGACATCGGCAGCGCCATCAAAGGAGCCGTCCGCGGCGACTATTTTTGGGGTTCCGGCGGCGATGAAATCTTGGAATCGGCCGGAAAAATGAACGCCGAAGGAAAATACTACATTCTTCTGCCAAGAAACCAAGAGGAAAACCATGACTAAAAAAACGCCCAATCGTGCTGAAGAAATGGCCTACCAAGCCATGCAAAAGGCTTTTGAACAAGATCTCCTGCGCTTATATCTCGACTACGCAAAACTCAACCGACCGGGATCCCCTGTTTATGATCCTTGGGAAAGTCTGTTACCTATTTTGGTACCGGTAATGATTGGCCTCATCCTGATTCTGTCCGCCGGAATCTTTTTCGGCCTCTTGTTTATAATCGTCATGATTTTGATATACAGCACCTATTTCAAAAAGAAAATCTATCGCCGCCTGATTGACAGAACAAAAAAATTTCTGATTTCCGATTATGAAAACTGTCAAATGCTCTGGGAATACGGCGGTATCGTTTTGGTCAACACCACCGACAAAAACATTGGCTGCGTCTCTCCGGAAGGCAATTGGAAAGAATTCATTGTCAACAATTATCCCGATTTTCTGTTGGAGAAAAAACCGGCCCCGCAAGCGGAAGACAAAAATGAGCAAAGCGCCTGACCCGCAAGCTTGGGAGGAATTTGTCAAAGAAATAAAACCGCTCAAGATAAGAAAAAAAATAACCCGTTTCAAAGAGCCCGTCATTCGGATTCGCGAAGAACAGATTATTCCTTTGGACAGTTTTCATCATCAAAACGATTCCTTAAAAATCGGCAACTTGGACAATATTGACCGCAAGACTGCCGAAAGATTCCGCCGCGGCGAATTTCCCATTGAAGATCGGCTGGATCTTCACGGCAAAACAGAAGACGCCGCTTATCAGGCAGTCTCTCGCTTTATTCTCAAAAACCACAAATCAGGCCGTCGCTGTCTGCTCATCATCACAGGCAAAGGCCACCACGGCGAAGACGATGGCATTTTTTCCACACGCGGCCTGCTAAAAGAAAAAGTTCCGCAATGGCTGAACAATGATCAACTACGTCCGCTGATTCTCAGCATTGTCAAAGCTCAACCCCGTGACGGCGGCGACGGAGCCCTTTATGTTTTGTTAAAACGCCGCCGCTAATTTGTCTATATAGACTGATACAATATCATTAAATGTTGACAAAATATTGTTTAATCTTGGGATTTGTAATATACTGAGTATATTGAAATCCAGGAGAGATTTGAAATGAGCAACAGTATCAGTTTAACCGCGTCGATGCGATCGAATTTGCTGAGCCTGCAGAATATTGCGGGACAGGTTGATCTTACTCAAAATCGTCTCTCCACCGGATTGAAAGTCAATTCTGCGATTGACAATCCTTCTTCTTATTACACTGCTGTTTCCTTGAACAACCGGGCCAGCGATTTGTCGGCTTTGTTAGATTCCATGGCGCAAGGGATCCAGACGATTAAAGCGGCAACGGAAGGCTTGGAAGCCGGGGCTAAATTGTTGGAACAAGCTTCGGCCACGGCAACGCAGGCTTTGGAGACGGTAAACGTTCCGGCTAAGTCCTGGTTTGAGGAGCAAGAAGGTGTGGCAGCCGTGGTTTCGACTAAAGAAGAGTTTTTAGCAGCGATAGACAGCGGCAGAAAAGGCGATATCGTCATTTATGGCCAAATTGATATGGGAAATACCGCCATTACTTTAAAAGAAGGGCAAAACTTGACCGGGATCGGCGCTTACGGTATTGCTGACAACGAACGCGGCAAATTCTCGGCACTTAATTTTGATGTCACAATGAAACTTCAGAGAGATTTCTTACTTTATCGGGAGATCTGCGCAATCTCAGCATTTCCTTTGCCGGAGATGTTGCCGGAAAAAGAAGAGATTTAATTTTTTGCCTAAATAAAGAGGCTGAAATCAATTTTAACGATTTAGATATTCGTGCCGAACTTAAAAACGATACTGTCGGGACAATTCTAATCAATGGATACTCTAAAACCAGCGGAGCAATTCACGTTCAGGGAACAAATAATTTTTATGTCAACAGCAGCAAAGAATATCATACAAACGTTTTTTCCAATGTAAATTTTGTAACCGGTCCCAAACTGTTTTGAATATAAAAACCAACGGCGGAGGATTTACCTCTTCAAAATGCGAATTTAACGATACAATTGTTAATTCTATTGGAGAAGCTCCTGATTTCAGCAGTTCAGAGATTGTTTGCAACGGAAAAACAGTTTTAAACGGCTATCAAAACAGAAACAACCATCTGATTTTGAATGACCAGTCTCGGGTTGACAACGCTTGGGCAAGCGCTTTGGGAACATTGATTATCAATTCAGCCGAAGTAACTTATAACTGTAATTTTACTTATATTTTACAATCATATGACTCAACCGATTCCGTTCTCAAAACCGTCGCCGGCAGCAAAATCAGTCTAAAAGGGCAAGTGTACCAACTGCAAAATGACCTGGACTATACCTTAAAAGCAGATGGGAATAAAGATCTTAAAGAAACGCCGCCGCAATATCAAAAGGTCGAAGGAGAAACTTATACGCAGCCGGATTTGAGCTTTTTGAACGAGTTGGCGACGCCGCAGACTTACCAAAAGAAAGATGACGATAAGCAGTACGGCGAGATCATCAAACAATATGACTCTTTGATCAAGGATAGTTCTTACAAAGGAATCAACTTGCTAAGAGAGCAGGACTTGACCGTAACCTTTAATGAAAACCGTTCGGCGCAGTTGTCGGTGCAGGGCAAAGATGCCTCAGCCCAAGCTTTGGGACTGGTGACCACCGATTGGCAAAATCAAGGCGACGTGGTCAAGTCGATCCAAGAACTGACTGCCGCCCTCAATCAGATCCGGCAAATGAGCTCCGAACTGGGCAACTATTACTCAATCGTCACCACGCGGGAAAACTTCACGCAAAATCTGATCAAGGTTTTGACCGAAGGGGCGGACAAGCTGACCTTGGCCGACATGAACGAAGAGTCGGCCAATATGTTGGCTTTGCAAACCCGTCAGCAGCTGGCTGTCAATTCGCTGTCTTTAGCTTCTCAGGCTTCACAATCGATTCTAAAGTTGTTTTAAGTGTTCCAAACCGCTTCTTTAAGCTTATTGGCCAAAAACTCTTCATGGGCTTTCAGTTCTTCCTCGCTGATCGGAAACAAACGCGGTTCTCTGAAATTTTTAACGATATTTTCCACAACGGCAGTTTCACTCGCAACGCTTTGAGCCGCTTTCTTATCTGGATCAAGCAACAAACTCGGTTCCCGCCCGCCCAAAAGCTCCAAATATACTTTAGCCAGCAACTCGGCGTCAAGCAAAGCGCCGTGCTTGGTACGATCACTGTTGTCAACGCCGTATCTTTTACACAAGGCGTCCAAGTTAACCCTCTGACCGGGAAACAGCGTCCGCGCGATTTCCAAGGTATCAACAACCCGATCCCAACTGATTTCCGGACGATTGATTCTTTTAAATTCACAATTCAAAAATTTAATATCAAAAGAAGCGTTGTGAGCCACCAATACGGCGTCGCCGATAAAATCGATCCATTGGTCGGCAACTTCACGGAAAGTAGGAAATCCCCGCAAATATTCTTCCGACAAGCCATGAACTTTAAAAGCTTCTTCCGGCATGTCTCTTTCGGGATTAATATATTGATGATAAAAATTTCCCGTCGGCACATGGTTAATCAGTTCCACGGCACCGATTTCAACCAAACGGTCGTCTTTGTCGGCATAAAAACCTGTCGTTTCGGTATCAAATACAATTTCCCTAACCATTGTTTTCCAATCCGTCAATGATACTCATTAATTCCAATTTCAAAATATTCAGCGGTTTGTTTGTGTCAACCACCACGTCGGCAAGCAAAATTTTGGTTTTCTTGTCCATCTGTACCTTGTTGATCTTGTCAAAATCTTCCGCACTGATACCGTCTCTTTTCATGACTCTTTGCTTTTGCAGAGCATCATCAACATCGGCAACCACAATCAGCTCGGCATATTTGTCCCACCCCATTTCAAACAAAAGCGCCACATCCAAAAAAGCCAAATCACTTGAAAAACGATTTTTAGTTATTAAATTGCGCAGTGTCCGCGTCAAAAAAGGATGAATAAGTGCCTCAAGCTTTTTTAATTGGCAATTGTCGTCAAACACCAAAGTTCTCAGAGCCCTTTTGTTAAAAACGCCGTTTTGAACGCTTTGCGGAAAATGCGTCGTAATGATCTTAATAAAGTCTTTTTGTTTGTATAATTGTCTGACCCAGGCGTCCGCGTCATATACGACATAACCGAGCTGCCGCGCCAAAGAAGCCAGAGTGGTCTTTCCGCAGCCGATAGAGCCGGTTATTGCAACAATTCTCATCTTAGCTCCTTATATCAACAGGTTAGACAAGTTATTAACAGATCGTTAACCTTTTGTGCATAAAATGCTTTTCGTTAAACAGTTATAGCTTTTTATCACCGTCTTGTAAAATTTTATATCAGAAGTTACTAACAAGTAAATATTCTGTTTTAAAAGCGTGACTAAAAATTTTGTTAACAAAGTCTTAATTTTTATGTTTACATCCTATCATCATGTTTTTACGGACAAACCCTTTGGAGTCGCTGAAAAACTCAACAAATATACCCACAAATCCTTTAAATGTGGGCAAAGCTGTTGATAAAAACTTATTCACAGGACTCACAGGAATAAACTAAATACCACTAATTCTTTTTAAATATTTATTTGGCCCTGCGGGGCTGTGAATAAACCAAACGCGATTAAAACATTTGACAACGGCAAATATTGCGCTATAAAAACAATCACCCACCTAATAATAAATCATCCCAACATTAAGGTTCCCATGAATTTAAAAGATTTAAAGCAAAAATCCCCCAAAGAGCTATTAACTCAGGCTGAGGACTTAGGCATTGAAGATGCCTCTTCCATGCGCAAACAAGACCTGATGTTTGCCATTCTCAAAAAAGTGGCTGGTGACGACAACGTCATTTATGGAGAAGGAACAATCGAAGTCATGCAAGACGGATTCGGTTTTCTGCGTTCTGCTCAGTCCAACTATCTGGCAGGCCCCGATGACATTTATGTTTCTCCGGCACAAGTCAAAAAATTCGGATTGCGTACCGGAGACACTGTCGAAGGCGAAATTCGCGCTCCCAAAGACAATGAGCGTTACTTTGCCTTAACCAAAGTCAATCGCATCAATTTCGAAGATCCCGAGCAATCGAAACTGCGCATCAATTTTGACAATCTGACACCGCTCTATCCTACCCAAAAATTGGATTTTGATATTATCTGCGGTGAAAAAGACTATACCACCCGCGTTATTGACCTTATTGCCCCGCAGGGAAAAGGCCAACGCGGACTGATCGTGGCACCGCCGCGCACCGGTAAAACCGTGATGCTGCAAAACATCGCGCATGCCATCGCCCAAAATCATCCCGAAGCCTATCTCATGGTTTTGTTGATTGACGAACGCCCCGAAGAAGTGACGGATATGATGCGTTCGGTCAAAGGCGAAGTGATTTCCTCCACCTTTGACGAACCGGCCAGCCGCCATGTCCAAGTGGCCGAGATGGTGATTGAAAAAGCCAAGCGTTTGGTGGAAACCAAAAAAGACGTGGTCATTTTGCTTGATTCCATTACCCGTTTGGGACGCGCCTATAATACTGTCATCCCCTCTTCCGGAAAAGTTTTGACCGGCGGTGTGGACGCTAATGCCCTGCAACGGCCGAAAAGACTGCTCGGCGCTGCGCGCAACGTTGAGGAAGGCGGTTCTCTGACCATTATTGCAACGGCATTGATCGATACCGGTTCACGCATGGATGAAGTCATTTTTGAAGAGTTCAAGGGAACGGGTAACTCCGAAATCATCCTTGACCGCAAGTTGACTGACAAACGTTTATTCCCGACCATTGATATTACTCGTTCTGGCACGCGTAAGGAAGAGCTTTTGGTTGATCGTAATCGGCTGTCGAAAATGTGGGTTTTGCGCCGCGTGCTGATGCAAATGGGTATGACCGACGGAATGGAGTTCCTTTTGGATAAGTTGAAACAGTCGAAAGACAACGAAGATTTTTTCAATACCATGAATTCATAAACAAAAATCCGCTTCTTGAAAGAAGCGGATTTTTTTAGAAAGTCAAAAGCTTTTTGATTTCTGTCATGTCATTATAAAAAGAATCAACACCGAGAGCGCGAGCTTTGTCATAAAAATCATGAAGATTATTATACGCCGTAAAAGCAATGACGGGCATCCCTGCTCTTTTGGCGGCGGTCAGTCCCGGCAAGGAATCCTCTATAACCAAGCAATTCTCTGGTTTTTCTCCCATTTTTTTTGCGGCCAGCAGAAACAGGTCCGGTTCGGGTTTGCCGTGCGCCACCATTTCGGCAAAAAAACACCTGTCAGCGGAAAAATATTGATCGGCGCCGCTGACAGCGAATTTTTGCCGAGATTTTTCCGGAGCACCGCCGGTGGCAATGCATTGTTTAAATTCTTTCAGTACAAAAATTTCCGTAACGCCCGGCGTCAGTTTAAAGCCTTTGTTCATGGCGAGTTGCATTTGGCGGTAAAGCTCTTGTCGAAAAGGTTCGTCCAGTCGAATTCCCTTTTGGGCAAGCACGATGGCTTTGGTTTTGTCACTCATGCCGGCAAGCTGTTGGTAAGTTTCGTTCAAATCCCAATTGAGGTTGAAAAAACGGTTAAGACAATTTCTCCAAACGGTGATCCATAATATCTCCGTATCGGCCAAAACGCCGTCAAAATCCCAAATAATCAGTCTAGGCTTCATATTGATTCAGCAAATAGCGGTTAAAGTCGTCCATGTCGTCAAAAATATGTTCAATTCCCATATTGGCAATTTCTTGGCGATAATTGTCGTTGTTGTGAATGGCGCAGCCGATGTAAGCAGCGGTATGCATTTTTGCTTTTAGTCCGGCTTTCAGGCCGGCGATCGAATCTTCTACCACAATACAGTCTTGTGGAGCGACGCCCATTTTTTCGGCCGCCAGCAAAAACAGGTCCGGTTCGGGTTTGCCGTGTGCCACCAAATCCCCGGTAAAAATATTTTCCGGCTTGAAGTATTTTTCAACGTTGACGACTTTCATCTTGACCGCGGTTTTTTCTTTGTTGCCGCCGGTGGCAATACATTGGCGAAAATTTTGATTGCTGAGTATTTTTTCAATACCGGGGTTTAAGCTGAAGCCATCGCTCATCATTTGTTTATCCAATTCATGAACGCGATGCCAAAATTTTTCTCCGGTTGCAATTCCCAGTTTTTTGAAAACTTCTTCGCTTCTGACGTCACTCATGCCGCAAATATGCTTTTTCAACTCGCCCAGATCCCAATTCAACTTTAAAATTTCGTTGACGGCCGTCAGACGGTTTTGCAGATAATGGTTTTCCGTATCGGCAATCACGCCGTCAAAATCCCAGATAATTAATTTAAATTTGTATTTTGGCATAAAGTCTACTTTCTTTAGAAAAATTATGAGTCCGCCAGAAGCCCACAGAAACGAATTTTCATCAGCTTATGACAGTTTCATTAATAAAAAGTGAAGAGCCTCTCCAGAGTCAAAAAAACGGCCTTAAACGCAATCTGCTTTTAAAACTTGCTTTCTCGCGCCCTGCGGTTTATAACTTGCGTTAAAAAGGAGATTTCACATGACCCGGCAAACGATTTATGCTTTGTCTACCGTAAACGGAAAATCCGGCGTGGCAGTTATCCGCCTGTCCGGAGCTTCAGCTTTTTCGGTCATAGAGCAAATGACTTCTCTGTCTTTGCAGACATTAAAGTTCCGCCATGCTTATTTTACGCCTTTGTATCATCGGCAGGACCACCGCTTGCTGGACAAAGCGCTTTTACTGGCTTTTAAGGGGCCTCATTCCTTTACCGGTGAAGATGTTGTTGAACTCCACGTTCATGGTTCCAGAGCCGTTATAAACAGTGTTCTCGACAGTCTTTCCTGCTTGGATGATTTTCGTCTGGCCGAACCGGGAGAATTTTCCAAACGCGCTTTTTATAATAGGAAAATGGATCTGACGGAAGCCGAAGGATTGGCAGATTTGATTGATGCCGAAACGGCGGAACAACAAAAATACGCATTGCGTCAAATGGAAGGAGAGCTAAAAATCCTTTATCAGAGCTGGCGTGCAGAGTTGTTGACTTGTTTGGCTCACCTTGAAGCTTTTATTGATTTTCCTGATGAAGAAATCCCGGCAGATGTTGTTTCCAATATGTTGAACAATGTATTTAAACTTAAGGAAGCTATTGAAAAGCATCTGAACAATGATCATATCGGCGAGAGGCTGCGCGAAGGGTTCAGAGTCGTCATTGTCGGTCCGCCAAACGCCGGAAAATCCAGTTTGCTTAATGCCGTTGTCTGCCGAGAAGCGGCAATTGTTTCTGATATTGCCGGTACGACGCGGGACGCAGTAGACGTTCATTTGGACCTGAACGGATATCCGGTTATGTTTACCGATACGGCCGGTTTGCGTGAAACTGAAGAAGAAATAGAAAAAAAAGGAATAGAAATTGCTTATCATAAAATATCTCAGGCAGATGTAGTAATTTGCTTGTTTGACGCTTCAAAAGACAATGTTCACATCTTTGATAAATTGAAAAAATCATTTAAAAATAAGCTGTTGTTTGTTGCCAATAAATCTGATAAATTAACTTTTGAACAATGTTCTGAATTAAAAAAATCAAATTGTCGACTCATTTCGGCCAAACATCGTCAGGGAATAGACTTGCTTCTTAAGCATATAGCCGAGCAGATTTCTCAAAAATTCACTTCCAATTCCGGTCTGCTTATTACGCGTCAACGCTATCGCGAAGCTTTGTGTGACGTTGTTGCTAATCTGGAAAGGTTTGGCTTTGATAAGGAAATTGAACTTTCTGCCGAAGACCTTCGTTTGGCGGCTCGCGCTTTGGGCAAAATTACCGGTGCTGTTGAAGTCAATGAAATTCTTGATAAAATTTTCAGCAGTTTCTGTATCGGAAAGTAGTTGACTTTTTTGTATATTTGTCTATTATGCAAACATACTGAAAATTATTAATTTACTAAAATTCTAAAGTTATGGAAAAGAGTGTTTTTGAAGCCCGGTTAAATGACATTATCTTACCGACGATTTTAATGCAGATCAAAAAATATATCGTTGTTCTTGATCCTGCTGAATTGAAAAATTTTTTTGCAAAAAATCGTTCCCGAGAACTTTCTTCTTTGTGTAACAAGATTATTGCTGCAAGCGACACAATTTTTACCAAGGAAAAAGTATATTTTTATGAAGGGGATCCTATTTTTGTAATTAAAGATTACGCAACTTTGCAAGAGGATCTTGACGCCTTGGAAAAAGCTTTTGTTAGTGAAGTCGTCCTTACGGTTGATCTGGCAAGACAAAATTACTTGGAAAAAGCCTTAACTAATGCCGTTATTCTCTTTTCATTGTTTTATCAAGCTCCCTATCTTTGTGAAGCTTACAAAATCAGGCAGTTTTTGGGTTCTTTGATAGAACGTAAAGTTCTTGTCTGAAAATTGAGAAAAGCTCCGGATTTTGCTCCGGGGCTTTTTTTGTTGTCCCTAATTTTTGACAATTTAAAGACTTGTAAATTATTTCGGCCTATATTATAACCAAACAAAATTAGAGAATTAGGCCAAATAAAATGAATGATAATCAATATGACGTAATTGTCGTAGGTGGCGGCCATGCCGGCTGCGAAGCTTGTGCTGCCGCCGCGAGAATGGGGGCCAAAACGGCTTTGGTCACGCATAAGCTTGCAACAATCGGTGAAATGTCCTGCAATCCGGCAATCGGCGGATTGGGAAAAGGACATCTGGTGCGTGAGATAGATGCTTTGGACGGCCTCATGGCGAAAGTTATTGATAAGGCCGGAATTCAGTTTCGGATGCTCAATTCTTCTAAAGGGCCGGCGGTGCGCGGTCCACGCGCTCAGGCAGACCGTGACTTATACCGCCGTTATATGCTTGAGGCCTTGCGGCAGCAGGATAATTTGACGATTATTGAGGCGGCTTGCGAAGGTTTGCTGATAGATCACGATAAAATTAACGGCGTCACATTAGCTGACGGTGTTCAACTCACTGCAAAAGCGGTAATTTTAACCTCGGGAACTTTTTTAAACGGTGTTATGTTTATCGGTCATGAAACGACAATCGGCGGCCGTGTCAATGATGTCAGTTGTGCAGGTATAACACCGTATTTAAAGGCCTGCGGCCTACGTGTCGGGCGTTTGAAAACCGGAACACCGGCCAGGTTAAACGGTAAAACGATCAATTGGAATATATTGCAAAAACAGGCGGGAGACGAACATCCACAGCCTTTTTCCTTTTTGAATGATAAAATAACAAATCCGCAAATTGACTGTTATATTACGCATACCAATGAAAAAACCCATCAGATTATTCGCGATAATTTTTCCAAATGTGCGCTTTTTTCCGGTTTGATAACCGGTGTTGGTCCACGTTATTGCCCGAGTATTGAAGACAAATTGGTTAAATTTGCCGACCGAACCAGTCACCAGATTTTTTTGGAACCGGAAGGTCTTCATACGGATGTCGTCTATCCAAACGGTATTTCGACTTCCCTGCCCGCCGACGTCCAGTCGGATTTTATTCATACCATGGAAGGGCTGGAAAACGTCGAGATTTTACGTCCTGCTTATGCCATTGAATATGACTATGTTGATCCGCAAGAATTGAACCGCTGTCTTGAAGTAAAAAAGGTTGCAAATTTGTTTCTTGCCGGTCAAATCAACGGAACGACAGGTTATGAAGAAGCCGCGGCACAAGGTTTGGTTGCCGGTGTTAATGCAGCCCTGAAGGTTGAAAATAAAGGACGCGAATTTGTAATAGACCGCTCAGAGGCTTATATAGGCGTTATGATTGATGACTTGATCACCAAAGGGGTTGACGAACCTTATCGCATGTTTACGTCTCGTTCGGAATACCGTTTGTTTTTGCGTGCAGACAATGCAGATCGTCGTTTAACGCAAAAAGGATATGATATTGGTTGCGTTTCTAAGGACAGATACACTGTATTTAAAGCTAAAGAAGCGCAAATTGAAAAGTTTTTGAACTTTTCTCAATCGCATTACCTCACGGCGACACAATTGTCTTCTTTGGAAATGCCAATCAAACAAGACGGAAGCCGTCGCAGCCTGTTCAATCTGATGTCTTATCCTGCTGTTTCACGTGAAACAATTGTCGGTCTTTGTCCCGAGTTGTCTGACATCCCTCCCCTGGTTTATGAGCAGGTTGAAATTGAGGCTAAATATTCAGGTTATATAAAAAGGCAAATGGCAGACATTGAAGTTTTCAAAAAAGATGAAAATTTGCATCTTCGCCAAGACATTGACTATTCAAAAATCGGCGGTCTTTCACGTGAAATGGTTGCCAAATTAAGTAAAGTCCGTCCGACAACGATTGGTGAGGCATCAAGAATTCCGGGTGTAACACCGGCCGCTATAACCGCCGTTTTAAGTTATGTTAAGAGGTAAAAATGAGTTATCCGTCAATTGATAAGGCTTTCCGTCTGCTGAATGATATGTGTCGCGGTTACGGCAATCGGTTTGAAAATGCTGATGAACATTGTGAGAATTTGCGTGTTCACAGTTTGATGGTCGCTTGTTGCGCTCAGATGATTGCTGCCAAAATTCCTGGGATGGATGCGAATAAGGCTTATATTTTGGCTCTGCTGCATGATTACGGCAAAATTCGTTCTGAGAACAATTCTTTTCACGGTTTAATCGGTTACAAATTGCTAAAGTCCATGGGATATGACGATTCGGCACGAATTTGTTTGTCACACAGTTTCCAATCCAAAAATTTCCGCTTGGAAGATTATGATAATTATGATCGACAAGCTATTTTTGAAGCCAAGAACGCCTTGTGTGAATTGGACCTTGATGATTATGACCTTTTGGTGCAATTGTGCGATTTGCTTGTTTTGGTCGGTGTTGGTTATGTATCGCTTAAATCTCGTTTGGCATTTGTCAAACAAAAATACGGCTTGCCGATTGTCAGACTGAAACGAGCTTATCGTGATACCTTGAATCTCAAAAAATATTTTGATCTGCTCTGCGGTTGTGACATTTATCTCCTTTTAGGCATCAAAGAAGACAAAGTTTCATAATAACAAAATATTAACCGATTGGCCTTATAATATGTTTTCTAGGTTTTCCTCTTAAGGAGACGGAATATGATGAATAAGCCCGATGCCGAAGCCTTGTTTGAAATTGTCGTTAAAACGCGCAATTGCTCTTCTGTACCCTTTACTTCCGAACAGGAAAGAACCTTTCGCGAGCACTGTCATACAGTTGCCGAAAACGCTAAAAAGCTTGCTTCCGTTATTCCTGTACTTGATCCCGACAAAGCCTATGTTTTGGGTTTGTTACATGATTGTGGCAGAATCAAAGACGAAATAAGCGAAAACGTTTTCCACGGTTTGGTTGGATATTATTATATGTTGTCGTTGAATCAACCGGAAATAGCCCGTATCAGCTTGACGCATAGTTTTTATGACTCTGATTTTGACCCTTCTATATATTCGCGCTTTCATCAAGATATAAAAACTTGCAAAAATCTCATTGCCAATATGCAATACAATGACTATGACCGTTTGCTGCAGTTGGCAGACATGACAAACGACATGGGACAAACCTGTCGTATTGAAGAACGGGCGCAAAGCATCTGTAATCTCTATCAAGTCCCGCAAAATGTCATACAGTCGATCATCCGAATTTTAAATGATATAAAATCGGATTTTGACCGTCGTGCCGGAATCGATATTTATAAATTGCTTAATTTACTGTCTCAAGAACAGCAAGATTTTCATAATAGGCATTTTGAACGTCATATGCGTTAATTTATTTTGCTTATAATATAAATATTCTGAGTCAAGTAACAATGTTTAAGTTATTGATTTTAGATTCAATTTAAATTTTTTATTTCTTTTGGTTGGAATAAGTGTTCATAACTTGCGTTTTTTTGTTTTAAATAATTTTCAAAAATTATATAAATTTTCTATGGAAAATTTTATGATGACATTCGATGTTTCACGTGAAACAATTGACCGCTTAAAAAGCTATGAAGCCTCTCTTTACGAGTGGCAAAAAAAGTTTAATTTAGTTAGTAATGCATCTCTTACAAATGCTTGGGAACGTCATTTTTGCGACTCTGCTCAACTGTTTCAATATTTGCCAAAAAAAACGGAAACCCTTTATGATCTTGGGTCCGGCGCCGGTTTTCCCGGACTGGTATTGGCGGCTATAGCAAAAGAAAAAACACCGTATTTAAAAGTGACGCTGATCGAATCGATAAAGAAAAAAACGCTGTATTTAAAAAATGCCGCCGTAATTATGGGGTTGGAAGTAAATGTCATTAATGACAGGGCGGAAAATGTTCCTGCCAAACCCGTAGATGTCATCACCTCCCGAGCCATGTGTGCCTTAAAAGAGCTTTTGACTTATGCCAAACGTTTTTCAGGACCTAAAACCCTTTGCATCTTTCCCAAAGGTCGTCGTTATAAAGAAGAATTGAACGAAGCGGCCAAATTATGGAATTTTGACGTCGAAATCAAGCCGAATATTTTAGACGGCGACGGCGTCATATTGTTAATCAGAAATATAAAAGACAAGAGGAGTAAATAATGCCAAGAGTAATTGCAATTGCCAACCGCAAGGGCGGCGTCGGCAAAACCACAACGACGGTGAACGTTGCCACGGCTATGGCTGCCGCCGGCAAAAAGGTTTTGGTAGTCGACCTGGATCCGCAGGGAAACGCCTCGACTTCCATGGGTGTCAACAAGCGTGGCCGCATGGTTTCCTCTTATGAAGTCTTGTTGGGAGAAAAACATCTGACGGACGCCATTGTTTGGACCGAAATTCCCAACTTTTCGTTGGTCCCCTCCTCTCCTGACCTGGCAGGCGCTGAAGTTGAACTGGTGGATATGGAGCAAAGGGAGTTTTCTCTCAAAAAGGCTCTTCGCCGAGATGCCGTGAATTACGACTATATTCTGATTGATTGTCCACCCTCTTTGAGTTTGGTCACTATCAACGCTCTGGTAGCCGCAGACGCCGTCATCGTACCGCTTCAATGCGAATTTTTAGCCTTGGAAGGAATCACAGATTTGATTCGTGACATTAATCAAATTAAAAGAAAATTCAACCCCGGGCTTGAACTTCAAGGCGTTGTTCTCACCATGTATGACAGACGCAACAATCTGACCCAAATGGTTGAAGATGACGTACGCAGCTTTTTCGGCAAAAAGGTCTATCGTACCGTCATCCCGCGCAACATCCGCATTTCGGAAGCGCCTTCGCACGGCAAGCCGGTTTTGCTGTATGATTTCAAATGTCCCGGATCGCAGGCCTACATTAGCCTGACCGGTGAAGTCCTTAAACGTGAAAAAGAATTAATTGCTTGCTAAAAGAGGAAAGAATGGAAGATAAAAAGAAAAGACTGGGACGCGGTCTCAGCGCCTTGCTCGGAGATAACGATTTTGATTTAGACGCTGGTTTAAATGAAGTGCCGATGCAAGAAAGCAAAAAAAACAACACAGAAAAATTGCACTTGGAACTGATTCACCCCGGTAGTTGCCAACCTCGCAGCGAATTTGATCAGGAAGCCTTGGAAGCCTTAGCACAGTCCATAAAATCAAAAGGCGTGCTGCAGCCGCTTTTGGTTCGCGCTGATGCCGACGGTTATGAACTGATCGCCGGTGAACGTCGTTGGCGAGCGGCAAAGCTTGCCGGCCTGACGGAAGTACCTGTAATCATCAAAGATTTTTCCGATCAGGAAGCACTGGAAGTTGCCTTGGTGGAAAACCTTCTGCGCGAAAATTTATCGCCGATTGAAGAAGCTGAGGGCTTTCAACGCCTGATCAACGAATTTTCCCACACACAAGAAGCCCTGGCTCAAGTGATCGGAAAATCTCGCAGTCACATTGCCAATACGCTGCGCTTGCTCAGCTTGCCCGAAAAGGTCAAAAACTTGGTGAAAGAAAACAAATTGTCCGCCGGCCATGCTCGGGCGCTTGTTGGTTTGGAAAATGCCGAAACCTTGGCGGAACAGATTATTGCCAAAGATTTGAACGTTCGCCAGGTGGAAGATTTGGTGGCAAAACAAAAAGCCCCTCGTCCGTCTGCGGTTGAGAAGAAGGCGGCCAAAGATGAGGACCTTGCCGAAATTGAACAAGATCTGGTCCGAAAACTCGGCCTGCGGATTAAAATCACGCCAAGCAAACAAGGCGGCGGAAAAATCGTTTTGCAATACGCTTCCGTAGCCGAGCTTGACATGATCCTCGATTTGTTGGATAAAGAAAAGCAACCGGTGGTCCCGAATACTGTATTTAAAGCGCCGGAACCGGCTTCTGGCGAAAAATTCAGCATTAAAATTGTTGACTAGTCTTGTGTTTTATTGAAAATCGGATAGTATAAAAACGAACTTAAAGGAATATGATAATGTCTATCTTGGAAAATATGCTTAAAACCTGCGAAGCTGCAGGCTATACAACCACAAAAAACGTAGAAAAAATTGCCAAAGCCAAAAACATGATGTTTGGTGAGAGCGAATGGCAGCGCTGCCCTTGCGATGGAAACAATCCTGCCCGATTCTGCATTTCCGAACAGTGTCGCAAAGATATTGAGGAAAAAGGCGTTTGTCACTGCAACTGCTATACCAAAAAAGCCTGAGGCAGTACGAATAAGGACAACGAAAGTGAGTCACCCGGCCCTCAGCATCATTCTGCCTGTTTATAAGGTTGAAAAATATCTACCCGACTGTTTGAACAGCCTTTTGGCTCAAACTTTTTCGGACTACGAACTCATTTGCGTTAATGACGGTTCGCCGGACAATTCGCGAAAAATTTTGGCTTCTTATGCTGAAAAAGATTCCCGTATCCGCATCATAGACCAAGAAAATCAAGGGCTTTCCGCCGCCCGCAATGCTGGCATAGAAGTCGCTCGCGGCGATTACTTGTATTTTATTGACAGTGACGATTATGCGCATCCGCAGCTTCTGGAATTTTTATATCGTGCCGTCACGGAGAATCGAGCCGATATCTCCTGCTGCGGTTACGTTGAAACCAATGCCGCCGCCCCGAAGAATTATCCTGTTCACCTGTATAAGCAGTCAAAAGTAAAAGTTTATGACCACCCGCTGCAAGTTTACTTGCAAAAGAAAATACCTGTTGTTGTCTGGTGCAAGCTTTACAAACGGTCTTTGTTTGAAAAAGTCAGGTTTGTTCCGGGCATTTATTTTGAAGATTTAGTTTTCTCGCCTGAAATAATGGATCAGGCCTCTCGGTTGGTTATGTTGAAGGACAAACTTTACTACTATCTTCAACGCGGCGATTCAATCACCGGAACGAAACTGACACCGCGAAAAATTAACGACTACATGATTCTGATTCGCAAAATCAACAATTATTTTGCCGCAGAAAATCCGGAAATGCTGCCGAACGTTCGCCACCGCCTGCTGACCAAAATCGTCAAACAGGTTTTACATTCTGCCTATAAAACTAAAACGGATGAAGAAATGATGCAAATGATCATCTCCGGAATTCGCGCTTTAATGTCAGATGGTATCATCAGTTATCGAGGATTCAAATTGCGCCGCAAACTGGCTCTGTATATGATGTTGCACTATCCTTATCGTCAGCCTCTCGGCTCATTTATCAAAGCATTATTCTGAATTTGGTCTTTACCAAATAAAAATAATGTAATAACCTAACTTCAGGATTGTTAACCAAACAAACTGAAAGAAGATTTCCGCCATGATGTTCATTAAAAAGTTGATGTTGGGTTTTGCTGCCTTTTTCCTGATTCTTTGGGGTGGGGCAGGCACACAGAGTAAAAGCATGCTGATGCAAGGCGGCGGTATTATCGGGCTGATTGTCGGTTTGGTTGTCCTTTACATTTTTGCCAAAATGGCATGGCGCGCCATGGGGTGCCTTCCTTCTTTTCTGATCATTGCCGGTATTATCACTTTTATCCTTTATGCCATCGGCGCTTTTAACAACGGTGTCGGCGGTATTGGCGAAACGCTCAAGTCTTTTCTCGGGCAAGGTGGCGGAACAATGACGCAGGCCAATGCCGGCGGCGTGGTCAATCTGTTAGAGGAAGAGGATTTTTCGGCGCCGATCGGTGAAAATTTCTCTTCCAGCATCGGCGATTCTGCGCCGCAACAGGCACCTGCGCCGTCAGGACGCCGTCAGGCTGCTGCTGCGCCGGCAAACCGCCAAGCTTTTAATCCGCAAAATTTTCCGGCGGTTTATGGCGCAGCAAAAGTCGTCAGCGGCGATACCTTGGTCATCAACGGCCGCTATTTCCGCATTTATGGCATTGATGCGCCGGAAATCAATCAAACTTGCGCCGATTTTCAAGGGCGCTCTTATACTTGCGGCAAACAGGCGGCTGCCTGGCTGAGCGATTGGATTTTGGACTATGAATTGGAATGCCGGGTCATGCAGCGCGATTCCCGCGGCAATATGATCGGTACCTGTTCTTTGGGGGCCTATGATCTCGGCGCCGCATTGGTAAACGCCGGCTGGGCTATTCCTTATCTGAAGCATACGGACATTTACCTGCCGTATCAGCAGCAGGCGCAAGACAACATGCGCGGCTTGTGGCAAGGCAAATTTTACACACCGGAAGACTGGCGCAAACTGCAAAGCCGCAAACCCAAGATCAAAATCATCAACAAACCGCAGCAGTCCGGCGGGTTTATGGGCATATTCTAAACATGACGGCAGATATTTCCTTTGATTCTTTTTCTGAAGCGGAGACGGTACGTTTTGCCAGGGCTTTGGCTGCCGTTGCAAGCAGCGGAGACGCTTTTGCCCTGCAAGGAACGCTTGGAATGGGAAAATCCGTTTTGGCCCGTGCTTTCATTCAATATTTCGTCGGTCCGGTGGAAGTCCCCAGCCCGACTTTCACCTTGGTTCAAAGCTATGAAGCGCCGGATTTTGAAATTTTTCACTTTGATCTTTATCGCCTGAAAAAAGCGGAAGAAATTTTTGAAATCGGGGTGGAAGAGGCTTTATACAATGGCGTCAGCCTCATTGAATGGCCCGAAATGATGGGAGCTTATCTGCCGCGGCAGATCATTAAGATTTGCATAGAACCGAACGGAGAGGGCAGGCGCATCACGCTGACGGCGCCGCTGGCCGAACAAAAACGCCGTTTTGCGGAGATCAAACTCTGAAATGATCAATATTCACGCTTCCTGTTTGGTCTATCAAAATCACGGTATTTTGCTGACCGGTCCCTCCGGCAGCGGCAAGTCGGATTTAACCTTGCGGATGATAAGAAACAAAGGCGCTGTGTTGGTTGCCGATGACCGGGTTGATCTTGAGGCACGCCAAGGGGAGCTTTATGCCTCCGTTCCCGCGACGATAGCCGGTTTGCTGGAAGTTCGATATTTAGGCGTCTTGCCTTTTTCTTATCAAAAAGAATGTCGGATTGATTTGGTGGCGGAATTGCTGCCTTTGCCGCAAAAACCGGAAAGAATGCCTTTGCCCGATAATGTTGAATTTGAAGGAATCTGCCGGCCTCGGATTTATTTGTCGGCTTTTGAAGAATCCGCGACTGACAAACTTCTTCTGGCCCTTGAATCGATGCCTAGATAAAAAGTTTAATTTTTTTCAAAAAAAACCGGCACCGCACTTGCTTATAACTTGTGAGCTTCCTATATAACTTTCAGACAAAGATTTTTTATTGAAACTGGAGAAAAAATATGAGCAATAAAGTTATAGGTATTGACCTTGGTACGACCAACTCCTGCTTTGCGGTCATGGAAGGCGGCGAAGCCAAGGTGTTGGAGAACTCGGAAGGCGCCCGTACCACGCCGTCGATGGTAGCTTTTACCGATACCGAGCGTCTGGTTGGTTTTCCTGCCAAACGCCAGGCGGTCACCAATCCCGAAAACACCCTTTTTGCCATCAAACGTTTGATCGGCCGTCGTTTTAACTCGCCGGAAGTCGAGAAGGACAAGAAACTCGTTCCCTTTAAAATCATTGACGGCGACAATGGTGACGCTTGGGTTGAAGTAAAAGGACAGAAATATGCCCCGTCGCAGATTTCGGCCATTGTTCTGCAAAAAATTAAGGAATATGCCGAAAGCTATTTGGGCGAAAAAATCGAAAAGGCGGTGATTACCGTTCCGGCATATTTTAATGATTCTCAGCGTCAGGCAACCAAAGACGCCGGTAAAATCGCCGGTTTGGAAGTCCTGCGTATCATTAACGAGCCGACGGCTGCGGCTTTGGCCTATGGTCTGGATAAAAAGACCAGCGGCACAATAGCCGTTTATGACCTTGGCGGCGGTACCTTTGATATTTCCATTTTGGAAATCGGCGACGGCGTTTTTGAAGTCAAATCCACCAACGGCGATACCTTCCTCGGAGGTGAAGACTTTGACCAACGTCTGGTAACCTATTTGGCCGATGAGTTCAAAAAAGAATCCGGTATTGATCTGAAAAATGATCGTTTGGCTCTGCAGCGTTTGAAGGAAGCGGCCGAAAAAGCCAAGATCGAATTGTCTTCGACTACGCAGACGGATGTCAACCTGCCGTTCATTACCGCAGACGCCACCGGTCCGAAACACCTGAACATCAAATTAACCCGGGCCAAATTGGAATCTATCGTTGAAGATTTGATTGACAAGACTGTCGAACCCTGCAAAAAAGCCATGGCTGACGCCGGCGTAACGCCGTCTGACATCAGCGAGGTCATTCTTGTCGGCGGCATGACCCGTATGCCGAAAGTTCAGGAAAAAGTAAAAGAAATCTTCGGCAAAGAGCCGCATAAAGGCGTCAACCCCGATGAGGTCGTTGCCGTCGGCGCGGCAATTCAGGGCGGTGTCTTGATGGGCGATGTCAAAGACGTTTTGCTGTTGGATGTCACACCTTTGTCTTTGGGTATTGAAACTCTGGGCGGCGTCTTTACGCGTCTGATTGACCGCAACACCACCATTCCGACCCGCAAATCCCAAGTCTTTTCGACGGCGGAAGACGGTCAGACGGCGGTGACCATCCGCGTCTTCCAGGGCGAGCGTGAAATGGCGGCCGACAACAAACTATTAGGGCAGTTTGATTTGGTCGGCATTCCTCCTGCACCGCGCGGCATGCCTCAGATTGAAGTGACCTTTGATATTGATGCCAACGGCATTGTAAACGTTTCGGCAAAAGACAAGGCCACCAACAAAGAGCAGGCCATTCGCATTCAAGCCAGCGGCGGTTTGTCTGATGCTGATATTGAAAAAATGGTCAAAGACGCCGAAGCCAACGCCGAAGCTGATAAAAAGAAAAAGGAAGGCGTGGAAGCCAAAAACCAGGCTGAAGGTTTGATCCATTCGACCGAAAAGACTTTGAAGGAACACGGCGACAAATTGAGCGCTGACGAAAAGTCTAAGATTGAAGACGAGATCAAAGCTCTGAAGACGGCTTTGGAAGCGGATGATCTGAACGTCATTAAAGAAAAGACCGAAAGCCTGATGCAAGCCTCTCTGAAATTGGGAGAAGCCATGTATAAGGCTCAGGCCGACGCTTCCGCCGCACAAGGCGCCGCAGGTGCCGGAGCGGGAACGGCTCAGGGTGCCGAACAGCCGGCTACTGACGAAAAGGTTGTCGATGCCGACTTTGAAGAAGTCAAATAAGTTTCTTCAACAAAATAAAAACCGCCTCAAAAGGAGGCGGTTTTTTTGTAGGCAGGTTAGAGACTTTTTTTCTTTTTATCCAGAGCAAGCTTTTGGACGACTTTCTCTTCCAATCCCGGAGCTTCCCCTTCCAAACGGACTTTACCCGTTTTGCGCGTCTCTTCGGAGATTAAGCCTCTCTTTGCCAAACGGTTGCGAGCCGCCTGTTTAGCTTTCTGTTTTTTGTTTTCTTGTGCCTGCGCGGCTTGGGCCAAATGCTTTTCTTTGGCTTGTTCCAACGCTGTCATAACGCTTTCATAGCGTTCTTGTTTAAGCAACAAAGGAATCATTTCTTCTTGGGCGGAAAGACGTTTTTTTTGCGCGGCCATCCATTTAGTATACAAGAAATTTTCCACGCCTTTTTTATTTTCTATCATTTCCTTAGATTCCGGTTTTTCCGGCAAATGTTTAACGAGTTCCGCGGCATACTCTGAATCAAGCTTTTGGGAAAGCCAGAGAACGCTTTCGCCGTCATTTCTGAGTGAAGCGGCTTTTTGAGGATTTTTTAACTTTGCCAAAAAAGACATGCCGGATGCCGGTCCTTTTACTTTTTTAACGTTTTTTCCCTCGGCAACGGCTTTGATGACGTCTCTGCTGTAATTGAAAACGGCCTCAATCTCATCTGCAGGGACACCTCTTTTCACCATTTTTTGATAAACCTGCATAATATTTCCATAAAAGTGATGAACATGTAATGCAAAATCTTCATCTTTAGCCGCTCCTTTTATCTTTTCTTTCACGGCTTTGATATCTGTTACGGAAACTTTTTCTGTTTTGGTCTTTTCCTTGTAGGCGGCAATGGCTTTGTCAACTTCTTGTTCACCGGCGTCAGGATTTAGGTCGAGCCCTTTCCCGTCGCGGAGCTGCCTTGCTTCGTTGCGGATTTCTCTTATTTCTGCACTTTGTTCGGGAGAAAGCTCCAACCACGATCCCTCAACGTTTATTATTTTATAATAGCCTTTGGTCGAATTGCTTGTTGTTTTTACTTCCAACATCTTTCCCTCCTGCAAAAATATTATTCCGTTTTTCTTATAATAGACAAAAAACGCAGGTTCGTCAATTAGCGCTGTAAGGGATTGGTTTCTTGTTCGAAGATTTAATTGCTTGACTTTACGCCTCAAAAAACCTAAATACAAAACTAAACAGCAAGAAAAATAAAAGACATAGTGAAATCATGACGGAAAAAGACTATTACGAATTACTGGAAGTTGCCAAAACGGCAAGCGGAGAGGAAATCAAAAAATCCTACCGCCGTCTGGCCATGAAATATCATCCGGACCGCAATCCCGGTGATAAAGAGGCCGAAACCCGCTTCAAAGAAATCAACGAAGCCTATGAGGTTTTGAAAGATGAACAAAAACGCGCCGCTTATGACCGCTACGGTCATCAGGCTTTTCAGGGCGGCATGGGCGGCGGCAATCCTTTCGGCGGGTTTGAGTTCAATTTTGGCAGCGGAGCTTTCTCGGATATTTTTTCCGATATTTTTTCCGAGTTTACCGGCGGTGGCCGCAGCCGGAAAAACGCTTATGCCGAACGCGGTGCCGATTTACGCTATAATTTGGAAATAACTCTGGAAGAAGCTTTTTACGGCATTGAAAAGGAAATTACAATTCCCGGCAGCGAAGTCTGTGAAAGCTGTCACGGTTTTGGCACCAAAGACGGCAAAGAAGCGCCGATTTGTCCTACCTGTAGAGGATCCGGCAAAGTTCATACCCAGCATGCCGGCTTTTTTGTTGTGGAAACGACCTGTCCGCATTGCCAAGGCAAGGGACGTCTGGTGAAAGAACCGTGTAAGAAATGCGGCGGCGCCGGTGCTGTTGCAAAAGAAAAACAAATAAAACTCAAAATTCCGGCCGGAATTGAAAGCGATACCCGCATGCGGATTGCCGGGGCAGGGGAGGCCGGTCTGCGCGGCGGTGAAAACGGCGACCTTTATGTCTTTATTACCGTCAAACCGCATAAGCTGTATCTCCGGGAAGGCGCCAATCTTTACGCTCGTATCCCCATTTCCATGACCTGTGCGGCTTTGGGCGGCAAAATGACCATTCCGGCGATTGACGGTGAAAAGATAGAATTGGAAATCATACCCGGCACCCAAAATGACCAACAGTTGAAAGTAAAAAATCAGGGCATGACGATCTTGCGTTCCAAATCCCGCGGCGATCTGTTTGTAAAATTACGCGTTGAAACGCCGGTCAATTTGACGGCACGTCAAAAGGAACTCTTGGAGGAATTTCGCGCTTTGAGCCCGGATGACAGTTGCCAGCCGGAAGCAAAAGGCTTTTTTGATAAAATAAAAGATTTGTTTAAAATGGCTTCCTGAAAATAAAAACCCACGGAAATTTTCCGTGGGTTTTTCTGTCTATATAGACTGATACAATATCATTATGTGTTGACAAAAATGGAAACTTCTTGGGTTTTATGATAGAATAAATATATTGAAATCCAGGAGAGAGAAATGAGCAATAATATCAGTCT
>CAKQMD010000010.1 GCA_934254925.1 uncultured Alphaproteobacteria bacterium | reverse complement strand
TTTGGGGTAGGCTAGATTTTGACTGCAGGAATAATGCTAAAAACCCCAAAGAGCCTTTTTATTTATTAGACAGAAAAAACCCCTCAAAGAGGGGCTTGTTTTTAAGCAATGTCCGGTTTGGCACGACGTCGGGCAATGGGATCAAGTATCCTTTTGCGCAGCCGCAAGGTTTTGGGCGTTACTTCCAAGAGCTCGTCATCCTGAATATAAGACAAGCCTTGCTCCAAAGTGAGCTTGCGCGGCGGGATCAGGTCTATCGCCTCGTCTTTGCCGGCGGCGCGAATGTTGGTCAGCTGTTTGGCTTTGCAGGGGTTTACTTCCAGATCATTGGGTTTTGTGTGTTCACCGATGATCATACCGGTATAAACCGGTACGCCGGCATCAATAAACATCGGGCCGCGATCCTGCAGTTTCCACAGCGAATAAGCAATGGCGGTGCCGCTTTCAGAAGAGATCAGAACGCCGTTGCGTCGGCTGTCGATTTCGCCTTTGTAGGGTTCGTAGCATTTGAACAGGCGATTCATGACGCCGGTGCCGCGCGTGTCGGTCAGAAACTCGGAATGATAGCCGATCAAACCGCGGGAAGGCGCGTTGAAAATCAGGCGAACTTTGTTGCCGATCTGCGAGGGAATCATTTCTATCAGTTCGCCGCGGCGTTGGCCGAGTTTTTCCACAACCGCGCCGGAAAATTCTTCATCAACGTCGACAACGACTTCTTCTACGGGTTCCAGAAGTTGGCCGCTTTCGTCTTTGTGCATCAAAACGCGCGGACGAGAAATTGACAGTTCAAAGCCTTCGCGGCGCATGGTTTCAATCAGGACGCCCAGTTGAAGTTCGCCGCGGCCGGCGACTTCAAAAGCGTCGGTCGTGTCGGTACGGGAGATTTTGAGGGCAATGTTGCCTTCGGCTTCCTTGCAGAGGCGATCCCATATCATGCGGGAGGTTACCTTGTCTCCTTCACGTCCGGCCAAAGGCGAATCGTTGATGGAGAACGTCATGGCCAGAGTCGGAGGATCAATCGGTTGGGCCTTGATGGCTTCGTTTACTTCCATGGCACAGATGGTGTCGGCTACGGTGCCCTTAGAGATGCCGGCAACGGCAATAATGTCTCCGGCATGGGCTTCTTCCAGCGCTTTTCTTTCCAATCCGCGATAAGCCAGAATTTTGCTGATGCGGGTTCTTTCGACTTCGCCTTTGTCATTGATGACTTTGACGGCATCATTAACGCGGACGGTGCCGCTTTGGACTTTTCCGGTCAGAATGCGGCCGATGAATTTGTCGGCTTCCAGCGTGGTGGCCAGCATGGAAAAAGGTTTGTCCGGTTCGCAGGCGGGTTCGGGGACATAAGAGCAGATCAGCTCAAACAGAGGGGTCAAGTCTTTTTTCTCGTCTTCCATTTCCTTGACGGCCCAGCCGTTGCGTCCGGAGGCATAGAGCACCGGGAAATCCAGCTGTTTGTCGTTGGCATCCAGACTGACGAAAAGATCAAAAACTTCATCCAAAACGGCGTCAACCCGGGCATCGGCTTTGTCGGCCTTATTGATGACGACAATCGGGCAGAGGCCGAGTTTTAAAGCTTTGCCGAGGACAAATTTGGTCTGGGGCATCGGGCCTTCGGAGGAATCGACCAGCAGGACAACGCCGTCCACCATAGACAAGATGCGTTCGACTTCGCCGCCGAAATCCGCGTGACCGGGGGTATCAACAATGTTAATGTGAGTGCCTTGCCAATTGACGGAAGTGCATTTGGACAGAATGGTGATGCCGCGTTCGCGTTCCAGCTCGTTGCTGTCCATCACGCAGGTTTCGACCTTTTGGTTGTCTCTGAATGTGCCGCTCTGTTTCAACAGTCCGTCAACCATCGTGGTTTTGCCGTGGTCAACGTGAGCGATGATGGCAATATTACGCATGTTCATTTTTTTATTCCTTGTTTAGATTTTGTCCTCACAATAGCAAGTTAAATTTAAATATCAAGAAATTTAGTGCAAAAATTTGTTGTTTTTTGTGTCTGTATGTGGTAAATTTGGACAAAATTTAAAATTGTGCATATTATTAATTACCCAAATAAACTAAAGTTATGAAAGAGTTTTTTGTGAACGTTCCCTGGGGCTTTTGGCTTGCTTTGGGAGTTGAGTATCTTTATGCCGTTTTTGCGGTGTTGTGTTATATGATCAGTCGGCATTATCCGACGGAAGGGTCTTTGCACCAGCAAGATCAGGAACTTGAACTGCAAAAAAAGCGCCGAATAGGCGATTGGCTTTTGTATTCCGCCTATTCTGTGATGGCTTTTACTCTGGCTGTGGCGTTTTGCTGGTTTTATCCCTCTTTTGACGGATGGCAGGCAGTGTGGATTATTTTGACGGTGATTTTTTTGCCGGCCCTTTTGATTATTATTATAGTCTTTTTGATTTGCTGGTTGATTTTGAAATTTTAACAAAAAGGCGGGAAGGTTCCCGCCTTTTGGCTTTTTTAAATGCGAATGTCATATTGCATCAGCCGCTGACGGACAAAACCGCGGAGGCTGACTTCCGGGCGGGCGCCGTAATGGCTGATGACTTCCGACGCGGCAATGGAACCGATGGTGGCACAAGTGCCGAGGCTGCGTCCGGTTGTGAAACCATAGAGAAAGCCGGCGGCATACATGTCTCCGGCGCCGGTCGAATCGACGACGTTGTCAACCTTTTCGGCTTCCACAAAGGTTTTTGTTCTTCCTTTGACGACAACCGAGCCCTTGGCATTGCGGGTGATGGCGGCAACTTCGACGTCGCTTTTGATCAGATCCAAAGTTTTGTAAAAATTTTCCTCATTGAAGAGAGCCATCAATTCACTCTCGTTGCCGAACAAGATGTCGACATAGCGTTTGATCAGCTTCATAAATTCGCGGCGATGCTGCTCAACCCGGCATTTGTCGGAAAGGCTGAAGGCGACTTTGCGTTTGTGTTTTTTTGCCAAACGGCAGGCTTTGACCATGGCTTTGCGCGCGGAATATTCATCCCAAAGGTAGGCTTCCAGATAAACGATCTGCGCCGATTTGATGATGTTTTCGTCGATATCGGCGGCGGAAAGCTTTTTGGCGGCGCCGAGATAAGTAAACATTGAGCGTTCGGCGTCAGGGGTGATCAGAACAATGCTGCGACCGGTGGAAGGGCCTTCGTTTAAGGCCGGGGTGAAAAAGTCGACGCCGGCGGCACCGATATCGCGTTTGAAAACTTGTCCGAGTTCGTCGTCATGGACTTTGCCGATGAAAGCCGGCGTGCCGCCGAGAGACGCCAGTCCGGCGACAGTGTTGGCAGCCGACCCGCCGGAGACTTCGCGTTCCGGCTCAATATCGGCATAGATTTTGCCGGCCGGTGCGGCATCTACCAAAGTCATGCAGCCTTTAGCCAGATCCCTTTCCGTCAAAAAGCCGTTGCCGACTTTGGCCAGAACGTCTACCATAGCATTGCCGATGCCGACAACGTCATAAAAAATAGTATCGGTTTTGTTTGTCATGTTTTTATCTTAACATTAGCTGGTTGTCATTCAGAGTTGATTCTTAAAACAAAAAGCACAGGAAAGCAAGCATTAAAAACAAGTCAGACGGCGCTTCTTTAAGGAAAAATTCGTTTTTTGTTTTCTGTCTATATAGACTGATACGTTGTCATTAAATGTTGACAAAATATTGAAACCTCTTGGGAATTGTGATATACTGAGTATATTAAGATCCAGGAGAGATTTGAAATGAGCAACAGTATCAGTTTAACCGCCTCGATGCGATCAAATTTGCTGAGCCTGCAGAATATTGCGGGACAGGTTGATCTCACTCAAAATCGTCTCTCCACCGGCTTAAAAGTCAATTCCGCGATTGACAATCCTTCTTCTTATTACACTGCTGTTTCCTTGAACAACCGCGCCAGTGACTTGTCGGCATTGCTGGACTCGATGGCACAAGGGATCCAAACCATCAAAGCGGCAACGGAAGGTTTGGAAGCCGGGGCCAAATTGTTGGAACAAGCTTCGGCCACGGCGACGCAGGCTTTGGAGACGGTGAACGTTCCGGCCAAGTCCTGGTTTGAGGAACAAGAAGGTGTGGCAGCGGTGGTTTCGACCAAAGAAGAACTGTTGGCGGCGATCGATAGCGGCAAGAAAGGTGACATCGTCATTTACGGTCAAATTGACATGGGCAATACGACCATTAACTTGAAAGAAGGGCAAAACCTGACCGGAATTGGCGCTTACGGCGTTGCCGACAACGAGCGCGGCAAATTCTCGGCGCTTAATTTTGAGGTGACCGGAGATTTAAAGCAAATGATCACGTTGTCCGGTAATTTGTCTGATTTAAGTATTCATACAACAGGGCAAACGGCTTTAAATGGTTTTACTTTGATTGACAGTCGTCACGGAGAAAAGACAGTCACATTTAAAAATCTTGATATTTATTCAGGAATGGAACAAACCGGTTGGATAGGACGTTTGATCAACGGAAATGATGCTGACAAGGGAAAAATTATTTTTCAAGGGACTAATAATTTTTATTCTTCACGCAATGTCAGGGTTTTTGAGAATTGTGCACTGGTGACCGAGGCCGGAACGGTTTTGAATGCAAAATCGGGGGGCAATACCTTTTATGAAACGATATGTGAATTTAACGATTCAGAAATTAATACGGAAAACGGCGTTACTTACGGTTTTGCAAACAGTGATGTGGTTTGCAACGGTGCTACGCGTCTGAACGGCTATGTCAATACGGGCGGTTGTTCTTTGACATTGAATGACCAAAGCCGAGCAGACAACGCCTCGGCGATCGAAGACGGCGTTTTGATTATTAATTCCCGGGATGCCGTAATTAATATTAAAAATGATTCCTTATTGTGGGCGAACAATAAACCAGTGACACTCAAGGCTGTTGCCGGCAGCAAGATCAGTGTTGCCGGGCAGGTTTATCAGACGGAAGAGGACATTGATTATGTATTGTCGACGATAGGTGTCAGAGAGATACCCGCGGTATATCAAAAAGTCGAAGGAGAGACTTATTCGCAGCCGGATTTGAAATGGTTGGATGCTTTAGCCGTACCGCAGACTTATCAGAAAAAAGAAGACGGCAAGCAGTATGCCGAGATTATCAAACAGTATGACTCTTTGATTAAAGACAGCTTTTACAAAGGAATCAACTTGCTAAGAGAGCAGGACTTGACCGTAACCTTTAATGAAAACCGTTCGGCGCAGTTGGCGGTGCAGGGAAAAGATGCTTCGGCCAAAGCTTTAGGCCTCATAACGACAAGTTGGGAAACGCAGGAAGGGGTGGTTCAGGCTTTGGCGGAAATTTCCGAAGCTTTGACTCAAATCCGGCAATTGTCATCCGAATTCGGTAACTATTACTCAATCGTCACCACGCGGGAAAACTTCACCCAAAACTTAATCAATGTCCTCACCGAAGGCGCCGACAAGCTCACGCTTGCCGACATGAATGAGGAATCGGCCAACATGTTGGCTTTGCAAACCAGGCAACAATTAGCGGTCAATTCGCTGTCTTTGGCTTCTCAGGCCAGCCAATCCATTCTTAAGCTGTTTTAGGCTCGTTTGTCCGGGCAACGGCAATAAGCGGCAACCGGACAATTGGCACAATCGGGTTTTTGCGCTTTGCAAATGTAACGCCCAAATAAAACCAGCCAATGGTTGGCGTACATTTTCAAGTTATCGGGCAAGACGGCGTCCAAGTCCTTTTCGACTTCCAGGGGTGTTTTGCCGTCGCTCAATTCCAGGCGGGAGGCAATGCGCAGCACATGGGTGTCGACGGCGACGGTCGGCTGCTTCCAAATAACGTTTAAGACGACGTTGGCGGTTTTTCTTCCGACGCCGGGAAGTTTTTCCAGGTCTTCGCGCCGGGGAGGAATTTCGCCATTGTATTTTTTGACGAGAATTTCGCTTAAGGCCATGATGTTTTTGGCTTTGTTATTGTAGAGGCCGATTGTTTTAATATGTTGTTTTAGGGCGTCAATGCCGAGATCGAGCATTTTTTGCGGTGTGTCGGCGATTTCAAAAAGCGTTTTAGTCGCTTTGTTGACGCCTTTGTCCGTGCTTTGCGCCGAAAGAACGACCGCAACCAGAAAAGTATAGGGGTTTTGGTATTCAAGCTCCGTTCCGGGTTCGGGATCCGCTTGCCGGAACGTGTCTAAAATTTCGATAATTTCAGATTTTTTTCTCATGCTTTTACTCCTCCGGCACCGGCCGCTTTAGGAGCGTTTTCATCCAAGGGCCAGCGCGGTCGCGGTTTGAAGTCCAGGTCGTTGTACAAGCCTTTTAAGGCTCTTTCCATTCCGGCCCAGGCGATCATGACGCCGTTGTCGGTACAAAAACGAATCGGCGGTGCAGAAAATTTCAGGCCCTCGTCGTCGGCCAGCTGCTGCAGTCTGCCACGCAGGTAAGTGTTGGCGGCGACGCCTCCGGAAACGACGAGATCTTTTCCCTCGGGATATTTTTGTTTGAAAATTCTGACGGCTTTGCGTAGTTTGCCGGTCAGGCAATCCGCCACGGCAGTTTGAAAACAGGCGCAGATATCGGCAATGTCGCGTTTGCGCATGACGGCGTGCTCAACCGATCCATCTTCAGAATAAGATTCGATGATTTTGCGGACCGCGGTTTTCAGCCCTGAAAAAGACAGGTTGCAGTCTGCCGAAGTGCTGAGCGGCCGAGGCAGGACGAATCGGCTATTGTCTCCGAGTTCGGCCATTTTTTCAATAATCGGGCCGCCGGGATATCCCAGTCCCAACATTTTGCTGACTTTGTCAAAGGCTTCGCCGGCGGCGTCGTCGATTGTTGTGCCCAGGCGCTCAAATTCTCCGACGCCTTGGACGACGAGAATTTGACAATGTCCGCCGGAAACCAGCAGCAACAGGTAGGGATAGGAGACGTCATTGGTCAAACGCGCCGCCAGGGCATGGCCTTCCAAATGATTGATGGCGATAAAGGGTTTGTTTAAGGCCAAAGCCAGCGCTTTGCCGGCCATGACGCCGATAACCACGCCACCGATCAGCCCCGGGCCGGAAGATGCGGCAACGGCGTCAATGTCCTGTGGACGCAGATTGGCTTTTTTTAAGGCAAGCTCAATGATTTCATCAATATGTTCCAAATGCGAACGGGCGGCAATTTCGGGGACGACGCCGCCGAAAGGCTTGTGTTCGTCCAGTTGAGTCAACAGGCTCTCTCCGAGGATTTCCCGTCGGTCGTTGACAATGGCAGCCGCCGTTTCGTCACAGCTGCTCTCTATTCCTAAAACAATCATGTTTAACTCTTTTTTATTGCAGTTTTTATATATTCATATACACTATAAAAAAAATCTTGCCAAGAATTATCATACAAAGGATTTCAAGATGGTTGAAAATAAAAAATCAGACGTCGAGGTTGGGAAAAACCAGCCGGTCGCGTCAAGGAAAAAACACGGCCTGTTCCCTTGGGCCGTGCTGTTGGTCGTTGTTGCTGCCGGGTACGGCCTTTGGCAGAAACCGGAAGTGATTTCCCAGGCCAAGAGTTTTGTCGCCGCTTTTCGCGATGCCAGCAACGCCGTGAGCAATGAACAGCTCAAAACAGAAATTGAGGCGTTGAATCGGCGGTTGACGGTAGCGGAGAGCGAAAACCAACTGCTGAAAAACCGTCTGGAAAGCTTTAACGCAACGGATTTGACCACCTTTAACGAGAGATTCAGCGCTTTGGAGAAAAACAATCTGAACATTATTGATTCCAAAGCTGACGTCGCGACAGTTCTCGGGCTGGTGACGAGGGTGGACAAAGCGGAAACCCGGCTGGACAACATGGCCAAGATTACGGATAAAGGCGCTTTGATTTTGACCGCCGCTATGTTGGTGAAAGAAGCTGCCGACGAAGGTGCGTCTTTTACCTATGAAGCGGAGGTCTTAAAACAAATTGCCGAAGGAGACCAGCGGGTCAAGGCTCCGGTGGAGGAGATTGCCGCGCTGGCGGAAGAAGGCATTGTGTCAAAAAAATATTTGCAAAGCCGTTTCTCCGGGATTTATGACGCTTTGCTGGCCGAACAGGAAAAAACCTGGAAAGACCGTCTGAATTCTCAATTGGGGAAAATTATCAAGGTGAAAAAGACCAAGGCGCCGGACAAGGAATTTGAAGCGGACAAGGGTTTGGAAAAAGTTAAAAGCCTGGTTGCCGCCGGAGATTTGGCTAAAGCCGCTCAGGAGCTGGCTTTGCCCGAGAACAAAAAATTTATGGAAGATAAAGCTTTGGCAGACTGGTATCGGCAGCTGCAAAACAAGCTGGCCTTTGACCAAGCTGTTCGCAGGATTTCAACTTCTTCCCTGGTGATGATGAAAGTCAACTTTATTAAGAGGGAAACAAAAAATGACTGACGGTGCTTTGGCGAAGATTTGGAACAAGGCTTACGAGGAAGTTCCCGAAACCCTTAAGAAAATTAAGGGGATCAGAACGGCGGCAACCGCCTTCAACACCAATATAGATGCGGTTTTGAAAATCAGCGGTCGGCAGTTGGGCAAGCTGATCCAAGAGCGTCACATGTCTCTTGCTGATTTGGAAAACATTAAAGAAAGCAAGTTGAATGCTCCGGAAGATGTGTTGCGAGGGATTTTTAAGTGTTTTCGCAGCGGCATTGCCGAAGAATGGCTGACCGAAGACAAGCAGGTGTATCAGTGGATGGTGGAAAACCTGAAATACGAACGGCTGCAGATGGGCGGACAAGGCGGTATCGTGGCCAATGTGTTGGCCGTGGCCGGCGTGCAGAAGGTTTATGCTCATGCCAATTCTTTGCCCAAGTTGCAGGCGCAGCAGTTTTTGGCGTTGGAGAATCTGGTTTCCTTTGACGAGAAAGGGCGAGAAAAACCGGCTTATCTGATTGATCGGCAGGCTGATCTGCCTTTGATCCACTGGATTATCGAATTTGCCAAAGGTGAAGAAGTGACGGTGGACGGCTGTTGCTTCGTTTGTCCGAAAGACAACCGCTTTATTGCGACTTATGATCCGTTGAATTTGAAATTGTCCATGGACAAGTCTTTTTTGCAGGCGCTTGACGCCCAGGCGTTGGATTATGTTATTTTGTCGGGATATCATGCTCTGACGGCGGAAAATTCCGGCGTGGCCTTGACCGAGGCTTCTTGGGAGGTGATCCGTAGTTGGAAGGAAAAGAATCCGCAAGGTCTGATTCATCTTGAAATCGCTTCAACGCAAGACCTTAAAGTGCGTCGGGCCGTAGTGGAAAAAATTGCGCCGCGAGTTGATTCCGTCGGACTGAACGAGCGGGAGACGATCGATGTCCTGCGGGTGATTGACGAGGAGCGATTGGCCGATGATTGTGAGAAAAAGCCCGACAGCGTTAATTTATTTCGGGCGCTTTTGGCGATTAAAGGAAAAGTTAAGACGCCGCGGATGCAGCTGCATATGTTCGGTCTGTATCTGACGCTGCAGAATCAGAATTTTCCGGTGAGTCCGGAGGCTAATCGCCGCGGAATGATGTTGGCGGCAACCGTTGCCGCCGGAAAGGCCGGCAGCGGGGATTTGAATCGGGCGGAAAACTTGTTGTGGGCAGCGGGGCACCCTGTTGCCGATGCCGGGTTGAAGGAACTGAGTGCCTTGGCAGAGTATCTCGGCAAGCCTGAATTGGCCGAAAGCGGAATTTGCACGGTTGAGGAATTTTCGTTGATCTGTGTTCCGACGATTATCATTGACAAGCCCAAAACGCTGGTCGGGATGGGAGACACGATTTCTTCAATGTCTTTGATCGGCGCGCGTTGATTATTCCGCCGGCAGTTCGGAAGACGAAGAATCCGGGAGTTTGCGAATTTTAACGGAACTGATTTGGTTTTTGTTGCGTTTGACGATTTCAAATTCCAAGCCTTCAAAAATGAACTTTTGTCCCTGTTCGGGGATTGAACGCGTCATGTCAATCAGATAACCGGCTACGGTTACGGCGCAGTCATCGCAAATGTTCCAACCGAATTTGCGATTGAGGTCGCGGATGGGAACCTGGCCGTCAACCAGATAAGTGTCCTCGGCGGTTTTCTTGATGCCGATCAGGTCCAGGCTGGAGAGATCGCTTTCGTCATTAATGTCGCCGACTATTTCTTCCAGAATGTCTTCCAGTGTGACGATACCCTGCAGAACACCGTATTCGTCGACGACGATGGCAAAATGTTCGCGGCGGGCGCGAAAGAGCTGCAGTTGCTGTTTTAAGGTCGTGGTTTCGGGAATGAACCAGGGGGCGCTCATCAGTTCTTCTATTTTGATTTCGTCATAGTTTTCGGGATGTTCGACGGCGGCTCGGAGCAGAGCTTTGACGCGGATGACGCCGACGATGTTTTCCGGCCGACCGCGATACAGCGGAATGCGGGAGAAAGGACAGTCTTTTACTTTGTTGATGATGGCGGAAACGGGTTGGTCAATGTCGACGGCAAAGAGGTTTTTGCGGTGGTTCATCACGTCATAAACCTCCACGTCGGCCAAGTCCAGTACCGACTTGAGCATGGCTTTTTCCTGGGCGGCCTCTTGGCCCTGATACATATAAATTGCGCCGCGGATTTCCGACAAGCCGCAATCGTTGTCTTGGCAGGCGTTGCCACGGGAGTTGAACAAACGGAAAGTTAAAGAGACGATTTTTTGCAAAAGCCAGGCAAAAGGTCCGAACAATTTGACGAAGAAACGGATGAACGGTGCGACGGCCAAGGCCATGCGGTTGGCATGACTGACGGCGTAAGTTTTGGGGAGCATGTCGGTATAGATCAGCACCAAAAAGGTCATGATGATGGTGGCATAGGCCACGCCCTCCGACCCAAACAGGGCAATCAATACGCTGGTGGACAAAGACGTGGCCAGAGTGTTGCTGAGGTTGGAACCGATCAGGGTGGTGATGATCAGTTTGTCGCGGTTTTTGAACAGCTTGGTGATGATGCGGGCGCGGGGGTTATGGCCGTTTTTTTCCTGATCGACCATAAAAGCTTCCGAGGCGCCGGTGAGGGCGGTTTCCGAACCGGAGAAAAAAGCGGAGAGTCCGAGCAGGACGACGACGGCAATAAGGGAAAAAATCATGCTGTGACCTTTGTCATATATTGATTGATTGCGTCAACGACGCGGCTAACAGTATTGTCGACTTCTTCTTCTTTGGTTTCAACGACAATATCGGCCTCCGAATAATAAGGATATTCGTCATGAATGTATTTTTCAAGCTTGCTTTTGAGGCCGGCGTCGTTTCCCTTGAGGAAAGGGCGGTGTTTGCGTCCGGCGGTGCGGTTGTAGAGGACGTCAATATCGGCTTTAAGCCAGATGGTGACGGCGTTTTCTTTGGCGTATCGCCGAGTTTCTTCCGCAACGAAAGACCCTCCGCCGGAGGCCAAAACACAAGGACTGCCCTGCAGAAGACGTTTCATGACCCGTTTTTCTCCGGCGCGGTATTCTTCTTCGCCAAAACATTTTAAGACGTCGACCAAAGAGAGGCCGGCGGCTTTTTCTATTTCCTGGTCGCCGTCGACAAAGGGCAAGTTCAGCCTTTTGGCCAAGCGTTTGCCGACGCTGGTTTTCCCAGCTCCCATAAGACCGACAAGTAAGATGATTTTATTAATTTGGGCATTCATGGTTTTTCTTAATTTAATTTTTAGATATTTTATGCTAAAGTTTAACCGTTTATTTGAGAGGAAGTATAAACCATGCGTCAAAAAAAATCAAAAACTATCTTTTATATTTTTGGATTAATTCTGGCGGCCGCCGTTGTTTATGTGGTGATGCACGAAGTTCCGGTCAAGGTGGAACAAGTTGAGCAGCCGTTGGAGAATCCGTTGACGAAATAATGCCCAGGTCGTCGATTGAAAATTTTTTGGATATGATGGCGGCGGAGGCCGGCGCCGCGCAAAACACCTTGGCGGCTTATCGTCGCGATTTGCAGCAGTTTGCGGAATGGTGTCCCCTGGCGTGGGACAAAGTGCAGCCGGCGGACGTGGGAAAATATATTCAGGAACTGACAGAAAGGGGTTATTCGCCCAAGTCGACGGCGCGCAAACTTTCCGCATTGAGGGATTTTTACAAGTTTTTGTTTTCCGAAAAGGAAATTGAAAGCAACCCGATGAACGACGTTGCCGCGCCCAAGCAGAAAAAGCCTTTGCCCAAATATTTGACGGAAACGGAAATCCGCAACCTGATTGATAGCGCCTACGCTTCGGAAAAGCCGCAGCACAAGCGCTTGGGGGTGATGATTGAGCTGATGTATGCCTGCGGTTTGCGCGTTTCGGAGTTAGTCAGCTTGCCTGAAAACTGCATTAATTTTGAAAAAAAACAGATTCTGGTGCGCGGCAAAGGCAGCAAAGAGCGTTTGCTGCCGGTGGCTGACAAGGCTTTGGAGGCAGTGAAAAAATATTTTGCTTATCGGGCGTTTTTTCTGCGTGCCGGACGGAAATCCCGTTGGATGTTTCCCTCGTCGGAAGCGCGGGGCGGCCATATAACGCGGGGCGCTTTTGCCAAAAAGCTCAAGGAAATCGCTCCCAAGGCGGGAATTGACCGGAAAAAGATTTCACCGCATGTGTTGCGGCATTCCTTTGCTACGCATTTGTTGAATCATGAAGTTGATTTGCGCTCGGTGCAAAAGCTGCTGGGGCATGAAGACATTGCCACGACAGAGATTTATACGCATATTATGCCGAATCATTTGGCTGAGACGGTTTTGAAAAAGCATCCGTTGGGAAAAATGGACTTTTGACTTTCCGATTCTCGCATAATTTGCCACACCGGCAAAAATTTTTTGTTTCCCCGCAAAACGAATCGGGGGCCGGGTTAGCGGAGAATCGGCGCAAATACGGAGTTTTTCATTAAGAATCCATTAAGACTTGAAAGATAGAATCGCAGGGAATTGTTTTGCGTTTTGTTTTGTGCTATACTAACGGATAGGTTGAGAGGAATATGATGAAGATGCGGTGTTTGGGGAATGAAAACATCAGATCTTTAGCGAAATATTTTTATGGTTTGTTCTTTCCTGCTGGCGAGGTTGGTGCGTCAGGACTGTAGAATAAGGAAGAGGGAGGAAGAAATGATGATCGGCAAAAAGAATTTTTTGACCTTGAGCCTGGTCTTTGCGCTTGGTTTGTTGTCTTTACCGGCGTTTGCGGCGGATGATCAGGTGAAAGTCGGAACATGGGCGGATTTGAAGGCGGCACTGAATAACCCGGATAATGCCGGCAAAACAATTGTTTTAACCAATAACATTACGTTAGACAAATCTGATCCGATCACGGACGTGGCGGCAGAGGGCATGGTTATTGACGGTGGCGGTTTTACGATTTTGGGAAAAGGAGTTTTTTTAACTTTTGATAATGATGTAAGCAAATTGGTGCTTAAAAACGTTGCATTGGATGGATTTACAAATGCACTTGAAAAAGGGGTGGTCAGTAATTCCGGGAAAATTGATTTAATTGGCAGCAGGTTTGAGAATAACTCTGCTTATGCGGGTGCGGTGCTTTATAATCAAGGTATGATTAATTCGATTCTGGACAGCAGTTTTGTAAAAAACACTTCCACGGTGGAAGGTGGGGCGATTTATAATGCCGGAGGAAACATAGGCTCAATCATTAGTAGTCGATTTGAAAATAATAATACTAAAAACTATGGCGGCGGAGCGATTTATAATGAAGAAGGAAAAATCGAGTCAGTTGTTAGCAGCGTATTTAAAAACAATTCTGCCTGGAATGAAGGTGGAGCGATTCATAATAAAGAAGGGAAAATCGGATCAATCGTAGACAGTACGTTTGAGGGCAATTCTTCTCGGAGCAATTCCGGCGGGGCAATTTATAACAGCGGTACGATTGACTTGATTGCCAACAGCCGCTTTGAAAACAATTCTTCCAGCAGTAGAGGCGGGGCGATTTACAGTGGAACGGACCTGATCATTGCAGCGCGTGGCGAAGGAAAAGAAACGGTGTTTTCCGGCAATCATTATGAGAAAGATCTGATCTCTCAAGCCGAATTTGAACAAGAAAAACAAAATGCCGAAAAAAACGGAGGAACAGTGACGCAGGACGGCGATAACTGGGTTCTTCATTATCAAGACAGTCAAGGTGAGAATACTAAAATATTTCAAGAAATGGAAGACGGCAGTTATGTGTATGTTTCGAGGCGTACGATTGCCCAGGCAAACGGCATGTCTGAGGAGACAGTGTTGTCTGAATTAAAGGATTTGGCAGGACAGGATTATTCCATCGGTTGTTCGGAGGATATGAGCAGATGTTTTGCCGTTTATGGAGATGGGACAATAAGTTCTGAGGAAATTGTTTTTACTCGAAACGAAGACGGCAGCTATTCGGAAGAAAAGAACAGTTTGTATGGCATTAACAGAGATAATGCGATTTTTATAGATAATGGTGCAAATTTGACTTTGTCCGCAGTGCAAGGCGGTAAAATTCGCATTGATGACGAGATTGCAGCAAAACAGTCGAGCGCTGGTGGAAATCAGGTTTTTACCGAAGCCGAGTTTGAGGTTTTGAAGCAAGAGGCGGAACAAAACGGCAGCGTTGTTACACAGGAGGGAAATTCATGGATTTTCACTATGGAACAGCAAGGCGCTACAATCTCATACAAATATCAGGAAAAGGACGGGTTTTATCATATCGTTTCTGCCGTACAAAATATGGAGGAGAATAATCTTCCTTCGGAAGAACTATTGTCAATACTTGAGAGTTTTGAACAAAGCGGCGCCGGTACGGCCAATTGTTCGGAAGACATGAGCAAATGTACTCTTGAAGGGACGGGCTTTAATGACGGAACCACCATAACGCAAAAAATAGAGGCGATTCGCAATGAGGACGGCAGTTATCATATGAGCATGACTGTTGAAACGAAGGGGGCCGGATCTTCCGTGCTTTACATTACCGGTGATGACAGCGGCAAGCTCGAGTTTAACAATCGGTTGATCGGTTTTGACGCGGTGGACATCAGTGGGGCGGAGACGGATTTTAACCAAGGGGTTGAGAGCGTGGACCATGTGCGCATTGCTTCCGGTACGGCCAATGTTAATTCCGGTGTGGCGTTGACCAATGTGGAAGTGAACAAAGGCGGCCGGTTGAACGTGAATACGGACGGTTCGGTTGCCAAAACCGAGGTGAACGACGGCGGTCAGATGAGCGTTGCGTCCGGCGGTTATGCCGAAAATACCACGGTTAATTCCGGCGGTTCTCTGAATGCGGCAGATGACGCCAGGCTGCATAATTTGCTGGCCAACGGCGGTGCCGTTCTTGACATTGACAGCGGTGCGGTGCTGACCGGAAACATTGTTCTTGATGCCAAGGCGGATTTGGGCGGCGACTACAATTATGACCAAATTTTCAAAGACGAGGTATTGGACAAGGGATCTTTGACTCTGGTGGGCGGTTTGAACGAGCAACTGCAGGAAAATTCTTTGGTTAATAAGACGGCTGAAAAGAAGTTGAATCTGACCCAAGGCGATTATGTGATCGGCGACGGAGTACAGGCGGTTTCCGGGTGGGATCGGCTGGCAATCAAGGATAATGCTTCGGTCAAACTGGAAGGCGACATTCAAATGTCTTCGGCAGACAAGGAAGTGGACCTGATGAAGGGGGCCGAACTGAACCTGGCGGGAAATTCGCCGAGCAATTATCAAATTTTCGGGTCTTTGAACAATGACGGTCATGTGACGTTCAGCCATGTCGGCGACGGAGCGGACGATGTGACGACGATTGTCGGAAACTATAAGGCTTATGCCGATGCAGAGATGACGATAGACGTTGATCCCGTGGCTAACATTGCCGACAAATTGGTGGTTCAGGGTGACGTTGAGGGTACGACCAAGGTGGTTATCAATCCTTTGAGCGACGCTGAGACAACAGACAAGATCTTGTTTGTCGAGGCGCCAAATGATTTGGCCGATACGGAGGCGCATTTTGAAATCTTCCGCGTGATGGGAGATGCGCATAAATGGAACGTCTTGTATGAGGCAAACAACTGGTATGTTGGGACGGAAAATATTATTCCCGACTCCGACAACAACGGTTACGGAAGTGATGATTCTTTGGGAAATCTGCCTGAAGACGACGCTTGGAACGATTCGGTTCTGGCACCTGAAATGCCCGATATTCCCAACGGGCCGGATGTTCCCGACATAGAAGATCCGGATGACAATGATTCGGATAAGGACAATTCCGGCGGTAACGGAGGCAAAGTTGAGGTTTATGGCGAAGCCGTGGCTTATGCGGGGTTACCGGCTATGGGGATCGAGCAGACGAGAAACATGGTTCGGCATATTGCCGCCAATGTCGAAAGCGCCAAGGTTTACAGCGCTTATTGCAGCGGTTTCTATGACTGCCGTTATGACGGAGAAGCGCAAAAGGCCGTCTGGGCAGCGCCGGTCTACACTTATGCCAAGGCCGATTCTCCGGTTGCGTTTGATGCCGATATCAGCGGCTTGGAGGGCGGATTTGACGTGCAGTCCGACGCTTATAACCGGTTGGGCCTGTTCTTCTCTTATCGTCACGGACAATATGACCTTGACGGGGACGGAAAAGAGGTTTATTCCGCCGTCGGATCGGAGTTTGACATCGACAGCTATATTATCGGACTTTATCACCGCTATGATCATGGCAGATTGTGGACAATGACAGCCCTTTACGGCGGATGGCAGGATGCCGACATGACCACCGACGACGGTGTCAGGGCTGATACCAACGGATGGCAGTTCGGCGGAAGCGTTGAGGCGGGGTTGGTCTTTAATCCGCAAAAAGACTGGACGATTGAACCGACTTTGCGCTTGGCTTATAATCAGATTGATTATGACGAGATCCGCGACAAATATCGCAAAACGGCGGCTTATGACACGGTTTGGAATGTTGAGGCCGAGGTTGGCGTCAAGGTGGAGAAGACCTTCAGAAGCTCTGACAGCGACAAGGTTTGGAAGATCTATGCCAAACCGGGTGTGATCCAAAGTTTTGGTTCCGGTGACGTTACGATTACCAGCCTCGGAAAACTGGAGGGATTGGATGACATGACGTTGGGGCATATGGAAGTCGGCGGCAGTATGGAACTGTCTGAGGAGTGGTCCGGCTTTGTCGCGGCCGACTATACTTTCGGCGACGATTATTCCAATGCTTCCTTTAATCTCGGTTTGAGATACAGTTTCTGATTTTAATATGAAAACACTCCCGGTTAAAACGGGAGTGTTTTTTGTGCCATCATTCAGGCAAAGAAAAAAGCGCCTTTTCAGGCGCTTTGACGATTGATTAATAATTAGGCTTTCGCCGCGGCTTCGGCCGCTTTTTTTTCTTTAGCCACTTCCGAGGCCTTTTTGACAACGGTGATTTTGTCAAAGTCGGCCATATCGACGATCTTGCCGGAGACAGAGACGATGCAAGTGTTTTTGTTGGCTCTGTCGTGAGCTATGAAGGCGCGGAGATTTTGGTGCTCAACACCGTTAAAATCCGTATAAGAGATAACGGTTTCTTTAAAACGGTAACCGTCATATGCCGGCGCCGCCGGGTTCAACATTCGCGCCAACGATCCGTATTCTCTTATGAAACGGTCAATCGCTTGTTGGACTGACAATACTTTTTGCGAGAGGATTTTTTGCAGTTTGTCGGTCATTCCGTTAATGTAAAAATCAACGATGTCTGAGACAATTACTTTATCTCCCCAGGCGTAAAGTTGTTCGGCATCAAGGTCTTCTTTGGTTTTTTTGTTGATCTTTTCAATAACGCAGGTGAATTCTTCTTTGTTGAACGAAGAAACGGGCATTATTAAAAACTCTTGTCCTTTTGCGGCTTCGCATTTGTGAGAAATGGCAGCGGCCAAATTCTTCACGATTTCTTCTCTTTTCATTTTAATTGAATTTTTGGGTTAATAATAGATTAATAACTTAATTATGCCCTTACCTTAATGCAAATTATTTTTAAAATCAAGGAAAATTTTGTCAAAAATTACAATAAATCGGCTAATTTGAGATATTGGGACGGCGTCAAATCTTCGGCGCGCAAAGAGGTGTCAATCCCGGCAGCTTCGGCTTTGGCGGCAAAATCTGGCAGTGATTTGAGGCTTTGGCGCAGCATTTTGCGCCTTTGTCCAAAAGCTAAGGTCGTTAGTCGCTCAAGATTGGCGATTTGTCGTGCGTCCGGACGGTTTGACAGCGGTTGAAAAAGCAAGACTTCGGACCATATTTTCGGTGCCGGTACAAAACATTGCGGATTGAGTTCCAGCAAGGAATCCATGCGGCAGATCAGCTGGCTTAAAACCGAGATTCGGCCATAGTCTTTACTGTGCGGTTTGGCCGTGATGCGGGCGGCGACTTCTTTTTGAAACATCAGGGTCAGAGCGGCGTATTCCGGCATTTGTTTCAGCCAACCGACAAGCAGCGGGACGGAAATGTTATAGGGCAGGTTGCTGATGATCTGTTTGGGACGGCCGGGAAAGCGGCAAAAGTCGATTTTGAGCGCGTCGTGATTGATGATGTCGAGATTGGCATAGCCGGCGGCTTTTAATTCTTCCATAATCGCCATACAGCGCGGATCCATTTCAATGACTGTCAATTTTTCGGGATTTTGCTGCAGAATCGAACGTGTCAGACCGCCGGGGCCCGGTCCGACCTCAAACACGTATGTTCCGGAAAAATCGTTTAATCCCTGCCGCTCCAACGACAGGCGAATGATTTTGTCGGTGATGTTGGAGTCGAGCAAAAAATTTTGTCCCAAGGCTTTTTGCGCCATGAGGCCGTGCTTTTCGACGGTTTCTCGCAAAGAGGGAAGCGAATCGGCCATTTTAGCCCCGAATTTCTATGACGGCATCTTGACGAAGTTCCTGCAGGCGCTTTTTGGCAAAGGCTTCCATGCGCTGGTTTTCCAGCATGCGGCGGATTTCTTCCTGCGTGGGAACTTCCGGCTTGTCTTTTTTGGGATCAAACGTTCTTTCCAGCTTGAGAATGTAATAGCCGTCGCCGACGAGAATCGGATCGCTGACTTCGCCGTTTTTCATTTTGCGGAGCGCCCGCTCCAGGGGAACGGCCAATTTCCCTTCGTTAACCCAGCCGAGGTTGCCGCCGTTGGAAGACGACGGGCTGTCGGAAAATTGCATGGCATAAAGCGCGAAACGGTCGTCGCTGCGCAGATTGCTGACCAGAGCGTCAAGGTTTTTGGCTTTGTCTTTGCGAATGAAGATTTCCGATACTTGGTATTTCTTGGTTTTAAGATCGCTTTGGGCTTCGGCCTGGGTTTCTTCAATTTCCTTTTGGGTGATTTCGGAATCGGAGAGCATTTTTTGTCTGACCAGCCGCAGCCAGGCAAGGTCTGACTTTATCTGGCTTTCAAAAGTTTCGGTGCTGACTTGGTTTTGCCGCAGCAGGTTTTTCATTTGCCCGGCGGGAATGTTGTTATTGCGTTCAAAAGCCCGAACGGCGGTTTTGATGTCTGCCGGGGTGATTTCTATGCCGTTTCTTTCGGCTTCTTGCAGTTTTACTTTTTCATCAATCGCGGCATTGAGCACTTTTTGAAAAATCAGGTTTTTGGTTTGGGAATTAAGCGGAATTTGCGTGGTCATCAAAAAAGCGTTGATGCGGTTTTGGATGTCTTCCGAGGAGATGATGTCCCCGTTTACCACGGCGACGATTTTTACCGATCCGACTCGGGCGGATGCCGGAGTCAGCAAAAACAGGCTCAGGGAAAATATGACTGCAGACAAAAGTTTCATCTTGTTTCTCCTCTATGCGCGGGCCTAGCTTGAACTGGCGCCGCCTAACGTTTTAAGCAAGAAGGTGAAGCTGACTTCAAAGTCTCCCTGATAGTTGGGGTCGTTTGAATTGTCCCTTCTCAATGTTGTTATGAATTTCAGGCATTCGTCCTCATAGATCAGATTGCCGCCGTATTCCAACGATCCGCCATTATGGGTCAAATCTTGCCGATTGTAAATATCTATCGACCAGTCTTTTGACAAGGCGGCTCGCAAAACAGTGTAGAGCTCTTTGCGTTCCGAACCGTCGATCAATGACGAATCTTCGTTTTCCTTCAAATAAATGTAGGAAATGTAGGCGCTGAGAATCTTGGGGCCGATTTCCGCCGAGAGCTCGCTGTAAGAAAAGTCGAAGTTTTTCTTGTCGAGTTTGAAGCGGTAGTTCAAGTCAAGATATTCGTTGGGAGCGGCATAGGCTCGGCCGACATAGTCGGTGAAATGGCCGTCGGAATCGCCGCTGGTGTTGGTGAAGCTTTCGTCTTGGTCAAATTTATAGCTCTGCGCCAGGAAGAAAGACGTGCGGCCGGTTCGCTGGCCGTATGCGCTCCAGTTCAAGCCGTAACTGATGCGTGATCCGGAATCGTTGCGGTCATAACCGGCGTAACGGTCAAGATCAAGAATGTTGGTATCGTCCAGCTCCACGTCTTGGCTGTCTTCATTGGGAATCTTGTTGATTTTGTTGCCTTTGTTGGGGGCCGCTACGGCAACGACGACCGGTTCCAAAATTTGTCGCGAGCTTTCCGTTGCACGGACGAAAGGCAGACGCCATTCCAAACCTAACTGCGGAAAGACGCGGGCAACGGTTCCGCTGAAGTCTTCTCCTTCGCTGTTAAGGTAATCGTCCACATAATAAAAGTCGGATTTCAACGAAGCGACCAAACGATACTTTTCGCCGTAAGGGCTGGTATAGGGCAGGTTCCAGGAATTGATCATGGTTGCCCGTTGGGTGGAGGTTTCGTTTTCCCGATAAATGGAGGCAAAGTTGAGCGTTGTCTTGCTGTAAGAGCCGTAAGCACCCGGTTCGCTGATGTTTTCATAATTCATCAAGGGAACGACGTAGGGTTTTTCGTAGTCTTTCAAGTCATAGCTGATCAGTTTGTAGGCATAGGCCTCCAAGGAGGCGTAGTTGCGGTTGTCAAAGCCTTGCAAGCGCGCTACGGAAGTCAACCAGGAATCGTCTTCCCGGGGCAGGGAAAGGTCTTTCAGGTAAGTGTTGTCGGAGGCGTAGTTGATGTCGGTGTCGGCCACCCAGAAGTCGTTGATCTCATAACGGCCGGTCAAAAAGAGATTGCCGCGGTGGCGGCCGTCGTCGCCGTCTTTGAGGTAGGTACCGCTGACGCTTAAGTCGCCGCGGTAAAAATATTTATTATACAAGCCGCCCCAGACAATCCCCTTATCTGACGTCAGAATCGGCGAAAAGGTCAGGTCTTCCTGGTCGGAGATGTTCCAAAAATACTTGGGTTGAATGGTGGCGCCGAGGTAGCTGTTGGAGCTGACTTTCGGCGGCAGAAAACCGGAACGGCGTTTAACCGTGGGATCCGGATGAGAAAGATAGGGCGTATAAAAAACCGGTACGCCTTTGATTTCAATCGTCGCGTCATTGTAACGCACGTCTTGCGTTTCGGCATAGTGTTTGACTTTGCGGGCCTTCAGCTGCCAAAGCGGCTCTTTGCCGCGGCAGACGTCGCAAGGAGAATAAACGGCATTGTCCATGACTTTGTTGTCTTTGGCCAGACGGCGAATGCGCAAAGCCGACATTTTGGACTGGTCTTTCATGACAACTTTGATGTTGCGCATTTCGCCCTGGGTCATTTTATCGGTCAGTTCAACATAGTCGGAGAAGACCACGTTGCCGTCTTGTTCAACCAACACCACGTTGCCGACGGCGGTGACGATGTCGTCTTTTTGATTGTAAATCACTTTGTCGGCTTTTAGATTCAGATTTTCGCGGACAATGCTGACGTTGCCCATGGCGGTGATGATTTGCAGCTCGTCGTCGTTTTCCAGTTCATCGGCGGCGAAATAAATGTCGGGATTGCTTTCAGGTTCCTGTTTGTTCAGCGGCGTTCCGAAATTAAACACGTTCGTCAGGTTTTGCTGCGGTTCCAGAGAAACATAGGGGTTTGATTCCGGCTTGTAGTTAACGGAACCGGCATCGACGTTGGCCGCTTGGGCAGGACAAACGAAAGTCACGAACGGCAGGAGCAGCAAATGGGACAGACGATGTTTCATAGCTCCGGCTTTCGTTTGCGGGTTAAAAAAGCGGGGTTATAAAACAGCAGCAGGTAAATGCAAGCGGCAAAAGGCAGAAGCAAATTGGCGTACATCAACGGAAGCAGGCAGACGTTGCGGGCAGCCAGATTGCCGAAAGCCAGGTCCAAAGCCTGAATGATGATCATGCTTAAGATCGAGAGCGAAATGATTTTTACCTGTCCGCGACGATTGAAGTTGCCGATCAGCAGTCCCGTGCAGGCCAGCAAGGCAAACAAAATGTTAAACAGCGGACTGATGATACGTCGGTTGCCTTCGACGAAAAAACGCCGGGCGTCTTTGGGACTGAGGGAAGGATTGTGCAGAGAGGTCATCAGTTCGGCAAAAGTTTTCTGCCTTGCGCCGGCAGCTTTTTTGGACTTGGTCTCGGGAACGCCGAAGTCGACGGAGTAACGTTCAAAGGACAATGAAGAAAATTGTTGATTGTTTTTGTTGATTTCCTGGCGGACGCCGTTGACCATGATGATTTTGGGACCGGTGTCGGTGTAAATGATTCTTCCCCGCTCAGCCGAGACTGTCGTTTTGGTTTTGGGGTTGCGTTCGTCGTTGACCAGAATTCCCGACAAAGATCCGTCTTTTTCGTGCGTGGTGATGAAAACCGTAAGGTTGTTTTGCAGGGAGGTGAATTCCCCTTCGCGAAACATCAGGTGCGAGACGTCGTTTTTGACGCGCCATTCGAGTTCGTCAAAAGCCTTTTCTGCCTCCGGAATGCCCCAGTTGTAGTTGTATATGCTGAGCAGACAAAGCAAAAAGCCGACAATGACGGCCGGTCGGGCATTTTGCCAGGGGCTGATCCCCGCAGCTTTCATGACGACGAGTTCACGGTCCGACAGCATGCGGTTATAGACGAACAGAACTGCCGCAAACACGCAAATCGGCGACAAGATGACGAATATCCGCGGCATCAGAAGCGACGTCATCTCGGCAAAAATGCCGATCGGCAGGCCTTTGTTGGTGATGAGATCGACAAAACGCAAAGATTGCGTCAGCCAGATAATGGACATCAGCGAAAAAGTGACCAGCAAAAAACCGACGAGTATCTGTTTGGTTATATAAAGGTTTAGTTTCTTCATACGCGCGATTATAACCAAAAAATTTTATAAAACACTAAAAATTTTGCATTCCGAGGCATATTTTTGCAAAAAGCTTGCAAACGTGCGTTTTTGGGGGAATAGGGGAGATGAGGCGTCGGTTGCTGGAAAATAAAAAAAATGCTGGATTTTTAAAATTTTTGTGTTATAAGGGAAATAATCTTTCATGATAATTTTGGAAGTGGGGCCGAAAGCCCCGCTTTTTTGTTAGGAGAAATTGATGCAGGCCAAACATCCCTTATATGATTTGCTGGCGCCGGTTATCGAAGCTGCCGGTTTTGAGGTCTGGCGCATGATGACCATCGGTCTGAACCGTCCGACCCTGCAGATTATGATTGAGGCTAAGGACAGCAAGGAGATTGACGTTGAAGATTGTGCCAAAGTCAGCCGTCTGGTTTCGGAAAAACTGGATGAAAAAGATCCGATTGAAAGCGAATATACTTTAGAGGTAAGTTCGCCGGGGTTGGATCGTCCCTTGGTGACTTTTGAGCATTTTGCGCGTTTTGTCGGGTATGAAGCCAAGGCGGAGACGAGCCGAGAAATCGACGGACGCAAGCGTTTTAAGGGAAAAATCAGCCGTGCGGAAAACGGAATCGTTTATTTTTGCACGGACGATCAGGAATATGCCCTGCCTTATGAAGACATCGCCAAAGCCAAGTTGGTGTTGACGGATGAGCTTTTGAAAAAATACGAAGAAGCGCAGCAGGGCGCCGAAGAGTAATTGTTTTAACGTTTAACTTAAATAATTGATTGAGGATAAAATGCAGAATATTGAATCAATGCCGAGACCCGAAATTATTTTGGTTGCCGATACGGTAGCCCGCGAAAAAAATATTGACCGGGAAGACGTTTTGGAGGCCATGGAAATCGCCATTCAGAAAGCCGGACGTTCCCGTTACGGCTTTGAACACGACATTCGCGCCCATATCGACCGCAAGACCGGCGCCATCACCTTGGCCCGTTATCGCGAAGTGGTTGAGCAGATTGAGGACGAGGAAAAGGAGGCGCAGCAGTTGACGTTGGACCAGGCCAAAGCGTATGATCCCAAAGCAAAAATCGGGGACTTTATCATTGATCCGCTGCCGCCGATCGATTTTGGGCGCATTGCCGCGCAAACGGCCAAGCAGGTTATTGTGCAGAAAGTGCGCGATGCCGAAAGAAACAAACAATTTGAAGAATATAAGGAAAAAATCGGCACGATTGTTAACGGAACGATTAAGCGAATCGAGTTCGGCAACGTTATTTTAGACATCGGCAAGACCGAAGCTGTTTTGAAACGCGATGAGATCATCCCGCGGGAGAAATTTAAAAACGGTGACAGAATCCGCGCTTATGTGTTGGACGTGCGCCGGGAAAACAAAGGTCCGCAAATCTTTTTGTCCCGTACTTGTCCGGAATTTCTTGCCAAATTGTTTGCTTCCGAAGTACCCGAAATTTATGACGGGATCGTCAAAATCGTCAGCGTAGCGCGGGATCCGGGATCAAAAGCCAAAATGGCGGTTAAGACCGATGATATTACCGTTGACGCCGTCGGTGCCTGCGTGGGGTTGCGCGGTATTCGCGTTCAGGCCGTGGTGACCGAACTTCAGGGCGAAAAAATCGACATCGTACCTTATTCCGAAGACAAGGCCCAGTATATTGTCAGCGCTTTGGCTCCGGCGGAGGTTTCTAAGGTGGTGTTGGACGAAGAAAACAACCGAATCGAGGTTGTGGTGCCGCAAGAACAGTTTTCAATTGCCATCGGTCGCCGCGGTCAGAACGTCAAATTGGCTTCGCAGCTTTTGGGATGTGACATTGACGTGTTGACCGAAGAACAAGAGCAGGAACGCCGTTCAAACGAGAATAAAGTTCGTTCTCAGCGCTTTATGGAAGCTTTGGCGGTGGACGAAATGATTGCGCATCTGCTGATTGCCGAAGGTTTTTCGACGGTGGACGAGATTGCCATGGTTCCGCTGAGCGAGCTTTCGGAGATTGAAGGCTTTGATGAGGACGTGGCCAACGAGCTGCAGAGCCGCGCCAAAGATTTCGTTGCCAAACGTGACGCCGAATTTGCCAAACAGAGCAAAGATTTGGGAATCGACGATAAAATCAAGGAAATTCCGGGATTGGATCAAGACATGATTTTGACTCTGGCCAACCATGAGATTAAAACGCTGGATGATCTGGCCGATTTGGCGACGGACGAGCTGATTGAAATCCTCGGCGAGGACGTTATTTCAATTCAGGAGGCCAACAAGGTGATTATGGCCGCCCGCGAACACTGGTTTGCGGAGGAATAATCCAAGGAGGGAGGAGGGTTTTGTTTAACAAAGCCCTCCCGTTGCCGGAGAAGACAGCTTATGAAAAAAGAAGAACCACATCGCAAATGTATTGTCAGCGGCGAAATCTTAACCAAAGATAAGCTTTTGCGCTTTACAATAACCCCGGATAAAATCGTGGTGCCGGATTTTAAGAAAAGGCTTCCCGGCATCGGAATCTGGGTGAAAAGTTCACGGGCGGCGTTGGAGACGGCAGTAAAGAAAAACCTGTTTTCAAAAGCGGCACGTTTGCCGGCGAAGGTTGACGAAACGCTGGTCGAGACCACGGAAAAGCTGTTGAGGAAAAAGGGTTTGGAAATGTTGTCTTTAAGCCGCAAGGCCGGAGATCTGGTTACGGGATTTGAAAAGGTCGGCGAAGCAGTGAAAAAAGACAAAGCGGCGTTTTTGATTCAGGCTCAGGACGCCGGCGCCGACGGACGGCAGAAAATGAAACAAATCGCACGGGGGTTGGAGATTTTCAGCCTGTATACAGTTGAGGAGTTGGACAGGGCATTAGATAAGGTAAATACAGTCCATGCGGCTTTATTAAAAAGCGATATGGCCAAAGCAGTGTATCAGGAGTTTAAGCGTTTTGAAGGCTTTCTTGATTTAGATAAGACAGATGTGATGGAGATCAGAAAATAATGACAGATGAAAATGTAAAGAGTAAATTGACCCTGGGAAAACCGACTCTGACCCTGAAGGGGCTGGGCGAAGCAGCCAAGTCTCATAATCGCGACGGGAAGAAGGTGGTGCAGGTCGAGGTTCGCAAAAAAAGAGTGATTATCCCTGCTGCCCAGCCGGAAGAAAATAAGGTGAAGATTGACGAAGAGACTGCCGCTAAGTTGCGTTTGATTGCCGAAGCCAAAGAATATGAGAACAAACGTCGGCAGGAAGAAGAGGAAAAGGCGGCTTTGCGGCGGCAGGAAAAAGAAGCCGAAGAGGCTGAGAAATTGCGGCGCCTGGAAGAAGAGAAGGCGCGTGAAGTCGAAGCGGCTAAAGCCAAAGTTCAGCAACAGGAAAGCGTTGCACAGACGGTTGAGGCGGCCGCAGATGATAGAGTTTTTGCCAAAGCGAAAAAAAGCAAAGATTATGACGATGAAGAAGAGGACGAAGAGGCGTCGAATCGGCGGAAACGACATGTGGTCGAGAGGGAAGAAAGCGATCGTAAGAAAATTATGAAGCGGAGCTTTGAGCCACAGCGTCGTGGCGGAAAGGTCAACGTCAACGCGATTTCCGGCGGAGATGACGACGATGACTATGGTTTTGGCGAACGGCGGCGGTTTAAGAAGAAAAAGCCCAAGCCGCAGGTAACCCAACAGCAACCGCAGGAAAAGATTATCAAAGAAGTGATTATTCCCGAGACGATTACCGTTCAGGAACTGGCCAACCGTATGGCCGAGAAGTCCGCAGAGGTGATCAAAAAGCTGATGTCTTTGGGGGTTATGGCGACGATCAATCAGCCGATTGACGCGGATACGGCGCAGATTATCGTGGAAGAGTTCGGTCATAAGTTTAAACGCATTGCCGAGAGCGACGTGGAAATCGGTCTCGGCGGTGGCGAGGATCGTCCGGAGGATTTGCAGCCGCGAGCTCCGGTGGTGACGGTGATGGGCCATGTCGACCATGGTAAGACGTCTTTGCTTGATGCTTTGCGTGAGACCAACGTTGCGGCCAAAGAAGCCGGCGGAATTACCCAGCATATCGGCGCTTATCAGATTAAGGTTGAAACCGGCGACAAAATTACTTTTATTGATACGCCGGGACACGAAGCTTTTTCGGAAATGCGGGCTCGCGGTGCCAAGGTGACGGATATTGTGGTTTTGGTTGTGGCGGCCAATGACGGAATCATGCCGCAGACGATTGAGGCTATTCGTCATGCCCAAGCGGCGGAAGTGCCGATTGTGGTGGCGATTAACAAAATTGACCTGCCCGGCGCTGATCCGATGCGGGTGAAAACCGAGTTGCTGCAGCACGGTATTGCGGTGGAGGAAATGGGCGGTGAGAGTTTGTGTGCCGAAGTTTCTGCCAAAAAGCGCATTAACATCGACAAGTTGGTCGAAGCTATTTTGCTGCAGGCGGAAATGCTTGATCTGAAAGCCAATCCCAATCGTCGGGCGGAAGGAACGGTGATTGAGGCCAAAATGGAAAAAGGCCGCGGTTCGGTGGCAACAGTTTTGGTGCAGAAAGGAACCCTGCATATCGGTGATGTTTTTATTGCCGGCAAGGAATGGGGGCATGTTCGCGCCATGTTTAACGAAATGGGGAAAAAAGTTTTGGAAGCCGGACCGGCCATGCCGGTGGAAGTTCTGGGGTTGCAGGGAACGCCTGCCGCCGGTGACGACATGATTGCCGTCGAAGGCGAAACCCAGGCCAAGGAAGTGACCAATTACCGTATTCGCAAAGAACGCGAAGCTAAGATCGTCAAATCAGCCAAATCGGCGATGGAGCAGATGCTTGACAAGATTAAATCCGGTGAGGTCAAACATCTTCCGGTTATCATCAAAGCCGATGTTCAAGGCTCCATTGAGGCGATTGAGGGAACGATCAATAAATTGTCCAACAATGAAGTCAGCGTTCAGATTTTGCATTCGGCGGTCGGCCCGATTACCGAATCGGATATTTCTTTGGCAAAAGCTTCCAACGCCTTTATTATCGGCTTTAATGTTCGTGCCATTCCGCAGGCGCGCGACATGGCTCGTCGTGACGGTGTCGACATTCGTTATTATTCGATCATTTACGATGTGGTAGACGACGTGAAGAAAGGTCTGGAAGGCATGTTGTCTCCCGAACTTAAAGAGAAGATTCTCGGTTATGCCGAAATTCGTGAAGTCTATAATATTACCGGCGTCGGTAAGGTCGGCGGCTGCATGGTAACAGAAGGTTTGGTCAAACGCGGTGCCAAAATTCGCCTGCTGCGCGACAGCGTGGTTATTCACGATGGTGCCATCGGCCAACTCAAACGCTTTAAGGATGATGTCAAAGAAGTTAAAGAAGGCTATGAGTGCGGTATTTCTTTTGAAAACTACAATGACATTCAGAAAGGCGACTTTATCGAGTGTTATGAAATCGAAGAAATCGCCGCTAAGCTTTAATCCTTTGGTCATCGAAAAAACGCCTCGTCAGTTGACGGGGCGTTTTTGGTTTGTCTTTTTAGAAGAGTGCTGTTTTTTTATTGTAAATACTTTTATGAGAAATTCAAGTTGAAAATTTTTAATAAATTCAAATATTTATCTTGAATGTTTCGACAGAATCGGCCATTATCTTCAGTGAAAAACAATTATTGTTCTTACTATTTTGGCTTTGTTCTTTAAAAGGATGAATTTTAGCGTTTTGCCTCTTCGGATGCCAAAGGCTTAAAGGTTCGTTTGATTTTGACTTCTGTTTTAATAGTAAGATGTTTTTATGAGAAAAAACCGGAAGCAATGTCGCTTTCGTTTAAAATAGGAGGTCTTATGGGCTTATTGATTGCTTTAGTAGTTGGCGGAGCATGGGCTGTTTCCGTTGGTTATATTGTTGCAACAGGTGCCGGTGAAGGTCCTGATGAACCCCATTTTCCTGATACAGGGGGTTATGGTGGTATTTGATCATATCCTTTTAAGGATCTAAAAAGAAAAAGGAAGTCTTTCAGGCTTCCTTTTTTTGTTTTCCGAATATTTCCGATCGGACGGTCAATAAAAAAACCCCGGCATGACCGGGGTTTTGCAAAAGTTCTTTCTAGATCATCGCCATTCCGCCGTTGATGTTGATGGTTTGGCCGGTGATATACTGCGCTTCGTCAGAAGCCAGGAAGGCCACGACATTGGCGATATCCTGCGCTTCGCCGAGTTTGCCTTCGGGGATTTTAGCCAGCAAAGCGGCTTTGACGTCTTCAGGCAACACGTCAGTCATCGGCGTTCTGATGAAGCCGGGTGCAATCGAATTGACGGTAATGCCGCGGGAACCGACTTCTTGCGCCAGGCATTTGTTCATGGCGATCATGCCGGCTTTGGAGGCAGAATAGTTGGCTTGGCCGGCGTTTCCGGTGACGCCGACGACGGAAGCTATGCCGATAATGCGGCCAAAACGGCGTTTCATCATGCCGCGGACGGCCGCTTTGGCCAATTTGAAGCCGGCGGAAAGGTTAACGTCCAAAACCAGCTGCCAGTCTTCGTCGCTCATGCGGATGAAGAGGTTGTCGCGGGTTAAGCCGGCGTTGTTGACCAGAATGTCGATACGACCGAGTTTTTCTTCCACTTTTTCGACCAGGCTTTTGACGTCTTCGGCGTTGGTCAGGTTGGCGGTGAAGACTTCAACGTTGCCGCCCAGTTCTTCTTTTAACTTGAGCATGGGTTCTTCCCGCATGTCGGTCAGGGCCAGAATGGCACCTTGAGCATGCAGGGTGCGGGCAATTTTGTTGCCGATACCGCCGGCGGCGCCGGTGATGAGTGCTACTTTGTTATCTAATCTGAACATTGGTGTTTCTCCTTTATGGCGGAACGGACAGGCGAAAGCTTTTTATGCCGTCGCCGGCGTTCCTTTGTCTGTTATCATTTATTGTAAACTTTGGGCTAACTGCTCGATTTCGCTCGGCGAACCGACGGACAAGGCGTTCATTTCCTTGTCGCTTCTCTTGACGATTCCGGAAAGCACTTTTCCGGCGCCGAGTTCAATGACGTCGGTGACGCCGTTTTGTTTCATGTAGATGACACTTTCACGCCAACGGACCGAACCGGTCACCTGTTCGATCAGGCGTTTTATGATTTCTTTTTCGTCATCAACGGCTTGGGCCAAGACGTTGGCGATCAGGGGAATCTGCGGTTTGCAAGCGGCAACTTTGCTTAAGGCTTCGGCCATTACCAAACGGGCCGGTTCCATCAGCGGACTGTGGAACGGGGCGCTGACCGGGAGTTTGAGGCAGCGTTTGGCGCCAAATTCCGGGCCGGCGACGGCAACGGCTTTGTCAATTGCCTGCATGTGGCCGGAAATGACCACCTGACCGTCGGCATTGTCGTTGGCAGTGACGCAAAAATACTGATCATCGCTGCAGGTTTGCGCCAGTTTTTGCGTTTCGGTAAAACTCAGGCCGATGACGGCCGCCATACCGCCGACGCCGACGGGAACGGCTTTCTGCATGGCTTCGCCGCGGGTGCGCAGCAGGCGGGCCGTTTCGCTCAGTGAAAAAACACCGGCCGCACAGGCCGCGGAATATTCTCCGAGGGAATGGCCGGCCACGTAAGCCGCTTTGTCTTTCAGGCTGACGCCGAAGTCTTTTTCCAAGACCCGAACAACGGCCAGCGAGTTGGCCATCAGGGCCGGCTGGGCATTTGCCGTCAGCGTGAGGTCCGTTTCCGGGCCTTCGCTCATGAGTTTGAATAAGTCTTGGGATAATGCTTCATTGACTTCTTGAAAAACTTCTTTGGCGGAGGAAAAATTGTCCGCCAGTTCTTTTCCCATGCCGACAAACTGAGACCCTTGGCCGGGAAATACAAAAGCTCTTTTCATTTAGGTATCCTTGAATATTAATATCTTGTAAAGGATTATAGAATAATATGATAAAGTCAAGTTTTAAAACGGCTTTATAGGATGTTAATATGCGGCAAAATGTTTCGGATCCGGCCGGTCAAAACCATGTGGTCGACCTTAAGCTCTGTGCGGTTTTTTTGGAAGAAAACAGCCTGTTCCCGTGGTTGCGTTTGGTCTTGCGCGGAAAAAAGGCCAGAAACATGCGCGAGATCTGTATGGAAGACCGTTTGCAGCTGATGCGGGAAACGGCTCTGGCGGAAGAAGCTTTGAACGAGGTTTTTGAAACCGAAAGGATCGACATCGCCATTCCCGGGGATAAAGACGAGCTTTATGTTGGCTTGATCAGTCGGTGCCAAAATGACGCCGCTTGGCCCGGTATGGCCTGGCAGCACCGGGCAAAGCCTTATGACGATGAAACTCGGAAAGACATCACGGCGAAGATCCGGCGCGAGATTATGATTAAAATGACGGACAAAAGATTTTTTCAGAACTAAACGGACAAAGATATGGCGAAGAAGAAAAAGCAAAAAGAACCAACTCTGTTCAAAAAGATTTTACGCTGCGGCAGCGGAGGGCTCCTGCTTGTCTTTACTTTGGCGGTATTGATCGGGGTCATCGGCTATTCTCCCGCAGATACCGCTTTCAACGTTGCCGGAGACACAGAGGTCAAAAATTGGCTCGGTTCTTTCGGCGCCGGCGCGGCGGATTTTACCCTGACTTGGTTTGGCGTGGTTTTGCCGTTGTTTTTGATTGCGCCTTTGGTTTGGGGGTATCAGCTTTTGCGTCGCCGTGAAATATGGCATCCTTATTTGCGCTTTTTTGCCTGGTGTTGCGGCATTTTGTGCTTAAGTATTTTCGTCAGTCTGCTGCCGCAGGTTTGGGGCGGTTTTGAACCCGGCGGCAAAGTCGGTGTCTTTTTTAGCAAACAGGTGATGACGCTGGTCAGGCGTTTTTACGTTTGGGCATATGCCGACGTTTTGGTGGCGGCGACGACGTTGTGGATCGCCCTCTTGGGTTTCAATTTGGCTGTCGGTATTACCTTTAAGGACTGGTATCGGGCTTTGCGTTGGGCAGTCGTCACTTTTATGCGTTTTGTCCGTTTGATCGTCCGCGGCGTCAAAAAGCTTTCCGTCCGGGGCGAGAAAAAGGAAAAAGTCAGGACCGAGCGGCCGCGCAAGGAAAAAGCACCGCGAGAGAAAATCGAACCCAAGCTGAAAGAAGAGACCGTTCGTGCAGAGAAAGCCGAGAGCGGCAAAAAGACGGTTAACGACGGCTACAGATGTCCGGACATCAATTTGCTGACGCCCAACAAAAACAAGGGCGGCACTCACCTCAGCGAGAAAGAGTTGGACAATATTGCCCGCGAGTTGGAAACGGTTTTGCAGGAATTCGGTGTGAACGGCAAAATCGTCAAAGTGCGTCCGGGACCGGTGGTGACCCTGTATGAGCTGGAACCGGCACCGGGGACGAAAACGGCTCGGGTAATCGGGTTGGCGGACGATATTGCGCGTTCGATGTCGGCGGTGTCGGTGCGTATTGCGGTAGTGCCGGGGTCCAATACCATCGGTATTGAAATGCCGAATCAAAGCCGGGAGATTGTCTATTTGCGGGATTTGTTCGAGGATAAGGAGTTTAGAGAGTCCAAAAACAGCCTGAATATTACGCTTGGAAAAGATATCGGCGGCAAAAACGTTTATGCCGATTTGGCAAAAATGCCGCATTTGTTGGTGGCGGGAACGACGGGATCGGGAAAATCCGTCGGCGTGAACTCAATGATTTTGTCCCTGTTGTTTAAGATGCGGCCGGAAGAGTGCAAGCTGATGATGATTGACCCCAAAATGTTGGAATTTACCATGTATAACGGCATTCCGCATTTGCTGACGCCGGTGATTACCGATCCGGCCAAGGCGGTGATCGGTCTGAAATGGGCAGTGCGGGAAATGGAAGACCGTTACCGGGCGATGACGCAGCTTAACGTTCGCAATATTTCCGGTTATAACAAAAAATTGGAAGAGTTGCGGCAAAGCGGCGGCAAGGTCACACGGACGGTGCAGACCGGTTTTGACATGGAAACGGGCAAGCCCATTTATGAAGAGCAGGATTTGGATTTGACGCCGCTGCCTTATATCGTGATCGTGGTTGACGAGATGGCGGATCTGATGCTGGTGGCGGGAAAAGACGTGGAAGCGGCCATTCAGCGTCTGGCGCAGATGGCGCGCGCCGCCGGTATTCACCTGATCATGTCGACACAGCGGCCGTCGGTGGACGTGATTACCGGGACCATTAAGGCCAATTTCCCGACGCGTATCAGTTTTCAGGTGACATCGAAGATCGACAGCCGGACAATTCTCGGCGAACAGGGGGCCGAACAATTGCTCGGCATGGGCGATATGCTTTACATGCCGGCAGGGCAGCGGCCGATCCGCGTTCACGGCAGTTTTGTCAAAGACAGCGACGTTGAGCAGGTGGTCGAGTTTTTGAAATCGCAAAAGGCACCGGAATATGTTGAGGGCGTGACCGAAGGTGAGCTCAACGACAATAAAGGAGGAGCAGGGAAGGCCGTATTTGACAGCGGTGATTTCGGCAGCGGCAGCGACGAGGATCTGTATCGTCAGGCGGTGGAAATTGTTCAAACCGACAAAAAAGCTTCGACCAGTTATATTCAGCGCAAGCTGCGAATCGGCTATAATCGGGCGGCGTCCCTGATTGACCGGATGGAGCAGGAAGGCGTGGTGTCGGCTGCCGACCACGTGGGACGACGCGAAGTTTTGTAGTTATTTTACTTGCTAAATGTCTTGTTCCCGTATATATGATATGTAAATTCATTTGAGGGAGAAAAGAAATGGCGGAGAAAGAGCCTTCGCAAAGGCAGCTGAAAGTCGGGCAGGAAATTAAGAAGATCATTGCCAGCGAGATTGAACGCGGAGAAGTGCGTAATTTGGAAGGAATCGACACGATGGTAACGATTATCGAGGTGCGAGTTTCGCCTGATTTAAAGTATGCTTCGGTTTATTTTATGACGACAAACGGTGCTTTTTTGAAAGAAGTGTTGGGCGGGTTGCAGTTGGCGGCCAATCATTTTCGCAAGCAGGTCGGGTGCAAGACGTCTTTGCGCTATGTGCCGGAAATCAATTTTAGAATCGACGAGACTTTTGCCGAAGTGGACAAGATTGAGCGTTTGCTCAAGGATCCCAAGGTGGCGGCGGATCTGAAAATCGGCTAGAAAAAAACGCTCTCATTTTGGGAGCGTTTTTGTTGTGGTCGGATATCTTTTGTCACGCGGCGGGACAATGATGATTTTGTCGTGCCGAACGAAAATCCGGTATTCGTCTCCGTCAATGCGGAAACTCCTTTTGATGCTGCGGTTGGGGATTGCGGCATCCGTCACTTGGAAGCTTTTGCCCCAAAGGTCCGTCATGTAAAAGGTTTCGGTGTCATAACGATAACCGACCCATAAGATATTTGGTTTGTCGGCGGTGACGCCGTTGTCGATCAAAAACATTTTATGAATCTTAAATTGCGGATTCAAAAACCATTTTTGACATTTTTTTTCCAAATATTTTTGCGTGGTTTGGGAATCCAGCAAACAAGGGAGCTTTTCTTCTTGCGTCGGCGTTTGATAGTTAACACCGCCGACTTGTTCTGGCAGGTAAACCAGCCGCTTTTTTACGGTGCAGCCGAAGAGTGACAGTGCCAAAACGGCGCATGCTATTAATAATTTATTTTTCATAAGCACATAATTTTAGATGATGCTTTGGTTTTATAATATTTTTGTCTAAGTGTCAAGGCGTTTGACAAGTTTGCTTTTCGCGGTTAGTCTGCCTGAAAAGGAAAGGAAAAAATATGCGTCATAAAAAAGGAAATCCGGTTAATGGCTGGCTGGTTGTTGACAAGCCCCAGGGGATGGGGTCAACTGAGGTCGTCAATTTGACCCGGCGCCTGTTTAATGCGCAGAAAAACGGGCATGCGGGAACTTTAGATCCTTTTGCGACCGGCGTGCTGCCGATTGCTTTTGGGGAAGCGACCAAACTGTTGCCCTATGTGACGGAGGGCATGAAAGAATATGAATTCGTGGTCAAATGGGGGGAGGCAACTCCCAGCGGAGACACGGAAACGCCGATTTGTTCCCGATGCGAAAAGATTCCGTCAAAGGAGGAGATTTTAGCGGTTTTGCAGGCTTTTGTCGGGGAGATCAGACAAGTTCCGCCGGCTTATTCGGCCATCAAGATCAACGGGCAGCGGGCTTATGACCGGGTTCGTCGCGGCGAGGCGGTGGAAATGCCGGAACGAATCGTTACGATTTCGGCCTTGGAGCTGTTGGCGGTTTTGCCGGAGAATCGGGCAAAATTCCGCGTGGTTTGCTCAAAAGGGACTTATGTGCGGACTTTGGGACAGGATTTGGCCGAAAAACTCGGCAGTTGCGGGCATTTGCAGGAGCTGCGGCGAACAAAATGCGGCCAATTTGACCTGAGTGAGAAGATTTTACTGGAAAATATAAAAAATATGGTATATGGTGAGGATCTCGCAAGAGTATTGCTGCCGGTCATGACATGTCTGCGCGACATCGCGGACATTGCCGTATCCGAGGCAGACGCCGAAAAACTTAAGCAAGGCCAGAGCCTGTCGCCGAAGAATTATGCGGTTTCGCATTTGTATCATCGGGAAGCGGCGGCCGTGTGCCGAGGAAAGTTGATCGCAATGGTTCGGGTGGAGGAAAGAAAAATTTCCCCCGTCCGGGTTTTTAACCTGTAAAAATAAAGGAAAATTAAGATGTCGATTACTAAAGACAAAAAACAAGAAGTTATCAAAGCTTATGGCTTGAATCCCAATGATACCGGTTCTCCCGAAGTTCAGATCGCGATCTGGACCGTCAGAATCAACAACCTGATCAACCACTTCAACACCCATGCCAAAGATACGCATTCTCGTCTGGGGTTGATGAAAATGGTGGGCAAACGCCGCCACCTTTTGGATTATCTGAAAGGCAAAAGCGAAAGCAGATATCAGGATATCATTAAAAAGCTCGACTTGAGAAAATAAGAGAAGCCGATGCGTCAATCGAAAATTTTTGCCATGATTGCTTTTTTGCCGGAGGTGGCGGAAGGCGTTGTTATGGTGAATACAGCCTTTCATTGTCGCTTTTCTTAAGTAGAAATTTTCGGGGTGCGGGGCAATGGGGCTCCGCATTCCTTTTAAATCCTCGGCAATGATGCCGAGGTGTGGATTGTAAAAAGAGGAAAGGAAATATTTATGATCGATTTTAAAGTGGTCCGCAAGGAAATGGAATGGGGCGGACGCAAGTTAGTGTTGGAAACAGGCAAAATTGCAAGACAGGCTACCGGTGCAGTCGTTGCCACTTATGGCGAAACAGAGGTGTTGGCGACGGTATGCGCCGCAAAAGAAGCGAAGGCAGATCAGGATTTCTTTCCTTTGACAGTCAATTACCAGGAAAAATATTATGCCACGGGCAAAGTTCCCGGCGGTTTTATGAAACGCGAAGGCAAGCCTTCGGAACGCGAAGTGTTGATCTCCCGTTTGATTGATCGGCCGATCCGCCCGCTGTTTCCCGATGCGTTTAAAAACGAAGTGCAGATTATCTGCACGGTTTTGTCACATGACCAAAAGACAGATTCCGACATCTTGTCGATGATTGCGGCTTCCGCAGCTTTGGCAGTTTCGGGGATTCCCTTCCTCGGGCCGATCGGTGCGGCGAAAGTCGGTTATAAAAACGGCGAGTTTATTTTGAACCCGACGCTTGAACAGGCCAAGGAATCGGATTTGGAATTGGCTGTCGCCGGCACTTCCGAAGGTGTTTTGATGGTTGAGTCCGAGGCTCAGGAATTGTCGGAAGAGACGATGCTCAATGCCGTTATGTTCGGCTTTGAAAGTTTCCAGCCGGTGATTAAGATGATTAATGAACTGGCGGCCGAAGCCGGAAAGGAAAAATGGGAAGCGCCGAAGTTTCCGCCGGAATTTGACGCGCTTTACAGCCGAATCGAAAAAGATTTTATGGCCAAGTTTGAAGAAGCGTTTAAGGAGACGGATAAATTAAAACGCGGAACTTTGATCGCTCAGGCTTCGGAAGAAGTCAAGGCGACGATTGATCCCGAAAACGAATTGGAAGTCCGTTATGTCGGCGATGCCATTGAAAAACTGATGCATAAGGTCATGCGCGAAAAAGTGCTGACCACCGGACACCGGATTGACGGCCGCGATACCAAGACCGTGCGTCCGATTCAATGCGAAGTTGACGTGTTGCCCTGTGCTCATGGGTCTGCTTTGTTTACCCGCGGCGAAACTCAGGCAATGGTGGTGACAACGCTGGGTACCGGTGAAGACGCTCAGATTGTCGACGGTTTGATGGACGAATATAAAGAAGACTTTATGCTTAACTATAACTTCCCGCCGTTTTCTGTGGGTGAATGCGGTCGTATCGGGAGTCCGGGACGTCGCGAGATCGGTCACGGAAAGTTGGCTTGGCGCGCCATTCACCCGATGATGCCCAAGGACAAGGACTCTTTTCCTTATACCATTCGCGTGGTTTCGGAGATTATGGAATCGAACGGTTCTTCTTCCATGGCGACGGTTTGCGGTACGACGATGTCCTTGATGGCGGCCGGTGTGCCGATGGCTAAGCCGGTGGCCGGCATTGCCATGGGCTTGATTAAGGAAAATGACGGTCGGGTTGCCGTGTTGACCGATATTCTCGGCGACGAGGATCATCTTGGTGACATGGACTTCAAAGTGGCCGGAACCAAGGATGGGGTCACTGCTTTGCAGATGGATATTAAGATTACTTCCATTACCAAGGAGATTATGCAGACGGCGTTGGCTCAGGCTCATGAGGGCCGTATCCATATTCTGGGCGAAATGGCCAAGGCGATTGAAGCGCCGCGTCCGCATGTTTCCGAAAGAGCGCCGCGGATTATTGCCATTAAGATTCCGGTCGACAAGATTCGTGAGGTGATCGGTACCGGCGGTAAGGTAATTCGCGAAATCGTCGAAAAAACCGGTTGTAAGGTTGACATTGAAGACGACGGCGTAGTGAAAATCGCTTCCATGTCCAAAGAGCAGGGAGACGCTTGTCTTGAGTGGATTATGGGAATCGTTGCCGAACCGGAAGAAGGCAAAATTTATCACGGAACCATTACTAAGATTATGGATTTCGGCGCTTTTGTCCGCTTCCTCGGAACAACGGAAGGCTTGGTTCATATTTCTGAAGTTAAGAATGAGCGAATCGCGTCGGTTTCTGATTTTTATAAGGAAGGCGACCAGATTTGGGTCAAGTGCCTGGGTTGTGACAATCGCGGAAAAATTAGACTTTCGGCAAAACGTGTGAACCAGGAAACCGGTGAAGACCTGGAAAAATAGTTTCGTTGAAACTTGAAAGAAAAAGCACCTGTAAAAACGGGTGCTTTTTTTATCAGAAAAGTTTGAGGATCGACTGGCTGGCCTGAGAAGCCAAGGACAAAGAATTAACAGCCAGCTGTTGCCGGGTTTGCAGAGCCAACATATTGGCCGATTCCTCGTTCATATCCGCCAAGGTTAGCTTATCCGCTCCTTCGGTCAAAACGTTGATCAGATTTTGGGTGAAGTTTTCCCGCGTAGTAACAATGGAATAATAGTTGCCAAGCTCGCTACTCATTTGCCGAATTTGAGTCAAGGCTTCGGTCAGTTCTTGGATTGACTTGACCACGTCGCCTTGGTTTTGCCAATCAGTCGTCACCAACCCCAAAGTTTTGGCCGAAGCGTCTTTTCCTTGCACGGAGAGTTGCGCCGAACGGTTTTCGTTAAAAGTGACGGTCAAATCCTGTTCGCGCAAAAGGTTGATTCCTTTGTAAGAGCTGTCTTTAATTAAAGAATCATATTGTTTGATGATCTCGGTATACTGCTTGCCGTCATTTTTCTTTTGATATGTTTGCAGTATCGCCAAGTTGTCCAGCCAAGACCGATCCGGTTGGGTGTAGGTTTCGCCTTCGACTTTTTGATATTGCGGCGGGGTTTCCCGTAAATTTTTTCCGGTTATGGTATGATCAATATCTTCATTGGTTTGGTAGACTTGACCGGCTAAGCTGATTTTGCTGCCGGCGACGGCTTTAACCGTTGCGGAAGAAGTTTCAGAATAGTTGTTTGTCTGCAACAAGTAAGAAGTGGTGATATTGATGCTTGCCGCTGCTGAGTTGATGATTAATGTAGCGTTGTGAATTGATAGAGCGTTATCCACTCGGCTTTGGTCATTCAAGGTTAAGGTGCTTTTGTATATAATATAATTGTTGAAGCCATTTAACACGGTTGAGCCATTGCAGGTGACATTACTTAAGGCAAAATCGGCAAAGCCGTTTTGCTGATTAATGATTGAATCGTTGAATTCGCATGTTGTGCTTTCAAAGGCTGTATCATCGGATTTTATGTTTAAAATCGTTCCGGGATCGGTAACAACATGACAATTCTTAAAAACTTTTCCCAACCTGGATCCGGAAGAATCGTCCAAATAAAGATTGTTGACACCGGCAAGGTTAAGCACTTTATCTGAAGAATTTCCGCTTACGTTACTGCTGTCTATTAGAGTGGTATAATTGCCTCGGTTTTCTATTTTAGCATAAAGATCAAGGTTTTTAAGGATGATTTTGTCGGTAATTTTGTTATCAATTACTGTTATATTCTTTTTTTCGGCATTACCGGTTACCCGAATGCTGAGATCAGAGAGGTTACCAGAGTTTCTTAAGCAAAATGAGCCAATCATTCCGGTCACCTCAAAATTAAGCGCCGAGAATTTGCCGCGCTCGTTGTCGGAAATGCCGTAAGCCCCGATCCCGGTCAAGTTCTGCCCTTCTTTCAAGGTAATGGCGGTATTTCCCATGTCAATCTGACCGTAAATGACAATATCGCCTTTCTTGCCGCTGTCAATCGCGGCCAAGAGTTCTTCTTTGGTCGAAACCACGGCCGCTACGCCTTCTTGTTGTTCAAACCAGGACTTGGCCGGAATAGTCGTTTCCAAAGCCTGGGTTGCCGTGGCGGCGGCTTGTTCCAACAGTCCGGCGCCGGCTTCTAAACCTTCCGTTGCCGCTTTAATCGTCTGGATCCCTTGTGCCATGGAATCGAGGAGGGAAGAAAGGTCGCTGGCGCGGTTGTTTAAGGAAACTGCCGTGTAATAAGAAGAGGGATTGTCGATGGCTGAGTTGACTTTTAAGCCGGTGGAGAGACGATTTTGAGTAAGATCAACTTGTCCGGCAATCTTCTGCAGGCTCAGCAAATTTGATCGCATCGAGGCGGTTAAACTGATACTGTTACTCATTATCTTCTTCTCCTTGGGTTTGATACCAAGACTATAGAAGAAACGAGAAATCAGCTCAAAATCCTTGCAAACTTTTTCCTCAGCCAATCGGCGTTTTGGATATAATCCATTGACTTAAAATCAGTCTATATAGACAAAAAAAGGAACGGATAATTGGGGAGGGTTGGGGGATTGTTCTTGCATAAGAATTTATTTACCATACAATGATAACATGGTTCCATTATGATAAAACAAGCATGAAAGGTGTGATTATGGCTGAAGGTTCTATTGCCTCGCAAGTTGCGACCAAATGGCGGAAGAAAAGGGGATCCCTGATTATGGCGCTGCATGAGATTCAAGGTGTGAAGGGATATGTGCCCTGGGAAGACGCCATGGATATTGCCGAAGGAATGGGTATTCCGCTGGCGAGGATTTATGAAGTGTTGACTTTTTATAACTTCTTCAAGCTTGATGCTCCGGGAAAGGCCGTCATTTCAGTGTGTACTGGGACGGCTTGTTATTTAAAAGGAAACGACAAGGTTTTGGAAGAGTTTAAAAAAGAGCTCGGCATTAACGAAGGCGAAAGTACCGCAGACAGAATGTTTCACCTGCAATGCGTGCGTTGCGTCGGATGCTGCGGCTTGGCGCCGGTTTGCGTGGTTAACGGCAAAACCTACGGCCGCGTGACGCCGGGAGATGTGAAAAACATCCTGGAGGAATGGAAAAACAAACTGGCGGAGGAGGAATAGCACCATGGCCGTGATGAGCGATATCGACAAGAGATTTGACATTCATGAAATTGCCAAAAACAAGCAGCAGGACCTGGAGCGTTTTGTGTGCAATATTTATTGCTGTCATTCCACGGGGTGCAAGTCTTCGGGCAGCGACAACATCATTGACTTGGTGCAAGACGCTATCAATCAGCATGAGCTGCAAGACCGGGTGCGGATTGTGCCGACCGGCTGTATGGGATTGTGCGCCCAGGGACCTTTGATGCGAGTGGAGATCAAAGGACAAAAGGATGTTTTGTACAAACGGCTGGATCCCATGGCGGCGCGGCTGATTATTAACGAACATGTCGTGCCGGCGTTGAATTTGGCAGAGGGCGAAGAATATCAATTGCCGGAGTTTTTACAACAATATGTTTTGTCGTTGGATTTGCCGTTTTTTACCAAGCAGGAAAAGGTGGTTTTGAAAAACGCAGGGCATATGGATCCGGAAGATATCAGCGAATATATTGCCAAAGGCGGTTATCTTGCCTTGGAAAAAGTTTTGAAAACCATGACGCCGGCCAAAGTTGTGGACGAGATTAAAAAATCGGGCCTGCGGGGACGCGGCGGCGGCGGTTTTTCAACCGGCTTGAAGTGGGAAATTGCCGCCAAAACGCCGACGGTTGATGAGAAATTCATCATCTGCAACGGTGACGAGGGAGATCCCGGCGCTTATATGGACCGCAGCATTTTGGAAGGCGATCCGCATGCGGTGATTGAGGGAATGATGATTGCCGCTTATGCCATCGGTGCTACGGAAGGTTGGTTTTATGTTCGCGCGGAATATCCGCTGGCCGTCGAGCGTTTGGAAAAAGCGATCAAAGCCTGCAAAAAGACCAGGTTGCTCGGCAACAACATTATGGGGACGGATTTCTGTTTTAACATTGATGTCCGTCTCGGAGCAGGAGCTTTTGTCTGCGGCGAAGAAACGGCTCTGATCCATTCGATTGAAGGAAACCGCGGAACGCCGCGGCCGCGGCCGCCGTATCCGACGGACAAAGGGTTATGGGGCAAGCCTTCCTGCGTCAACAACGTGGAGACATTGGGGAATATTCCGAAGATTATCCTCAAAGGGGCCGATTGGTTTGCTTCTTTCGGGACCGAGACTTCCAAGGGCACCAAGGTTTTTGCCCTTACCGGTCAAGTAGAACATTCCGGGTTGATTGAAGTTCCCATGGGAACTACGATTAACGAGATTGTCAATGAAATCGGCGGTGGCGTTCCCAACGGCAAAAAGCTTAAGGCCGTACAGACCGGCGGTCCTTCGGGAGGTGTAATTCCGGCGGACAAGATGGATCTTCCGGTTTGTTATGAGGAATTGAAAAAGGTCGGTTCAATCATGGGGTCCGGCGGCATGATCGTGATGGACGATAGTTCCAACATGGTGAACATCGCCAACTTTTATCTTGATTTTACGGTTGACGAATCCTGCGGCAAATGTGCGCCGTGCCGGATCGGCGGAAAGCAGATGCTTCTGCTTTTGGAGAAAATCAACAAAGGAAAAGGCACTAAGCAGGACATTGCCGATTTGAAACGAATCGCCACTGCCATGCAGAAGGCTTCTTTGTGCGGTTTGGGTCAGACGGCGCCGAATCCGGTTTTGTCGACGCTGCGGTTTTTTGAGAACGAGTATCTTGAAAAAGTCGACCCTAACGAGAATAAGCAATAACGGCCTTCAGGAGACAGAAAATGGTAAATTTGAAAATTGATAATATTGACGTTGAAGTTCCTGCCGGCACCTCTATTTTGGAAGCGGCCCGTCAGGCGCAAATCGACATTCCGACATTGTGCAAACATCCCGATGTGGATCCGACTGCCGGATGCGGCATTTGTATCGTAAAAGTCAACGGGCGGATTTTGCGTTCCTGTTGCACGCCGGTTGCCGACGGCATGTCGGTCATTACCTCCGATCCCGAGTTGGTACAGGTGCGGCGGACGGTTTTGGAACTGATTTTGAGCAATCATCCCAACGAGTGTTTGACCTGTATCCGTTCCGGTCATTGCGAGTTGCAGGATTTGGCCAATACTTTCGGAATTGCCCATTCCAGATTGCCGAGTTTGAATAAAAAATACGAGCTGGACGATTCGACGCATTCAATTGTTTTAGATGCTTCTAAATGTGTGGTCTGCGGTCGCTGTGTCGAAGTCTGCCAAAATCAGCAGAATGTTTGGGCGTTGAGTTATCTTAACCGCGGTTTGGCAACGCGGGTGACGGCGGCCGGAGGGATCCCCTTGGCGGAAAGTCCCTGCATCAAATGTGGCCAGTGTTCGGCGCATTGTCCGACCGGGGCTATCGTGGAATATGACGAGACGCAAAAGGTCTGGGATATGCTTAATGATCCCAATATTGTAACGATTGTTCAAATTGCGCCGGCTGTTCGCGTGGCGATCGGCGAAGAGTTCGGTTATGATTTCGGCGACAATCTGACCGGAAAAACCTATGCGGCTTTGCGGCGGTTGGGCTTTGACAAGGTTTTTGACACCAATTTCGGCGCCGATCTGACGATTATTGAAGAGGCTTCGGAATTTGTGGAGCGGTTTAAGATGAATCCCGAAAGTCTGCCGATGATGACGTCTTGTTGTCCGGCTTGGGTTGATTTGTTGGAAAAATATCATCATGACATGATTCCGCATTTTTCTACCTGCAAGTCGCCGCAATCGATGGTCGGAGCTTTGGCGAAGACTTATTATGCGGAGAAAATGGGAATCGATCCGGCAAAGATCCGAGTAATTTCGGTGATGCCCTGTACGGCTAAAAAATGGGAGATCGTGCGCAGCGAAGACATGAGCAGCTCCGGTTTTCAGGATGTTGATGTTTCTTTGACGACGCGGGAATTGGCGCGGATGATCAAACAGGCGGGAATTAACTTCCGCGAGCTTAAGGAAGAAGAGGCCGACAGTCCGTTGGGCGAATATACCGGTGCCGGAACGATTTTCGGCACGACCGGCGGCGTGATGGCGGCCGCATTGCGCACCGCTTATTTCTACATTACCGGTGAGGAGCTGGAGAATATTGATTTTCGGGAAATTGAAGGCCTTGAAGGCATCAAGGAAGCGGAAGTTGACATTAAAGGGATCAAAGTTCGGGTGGCGGTGGCGCATGGAATCGGCAATGTTGAGGAAGTTTTGAAGCGCATTCGCGAAGCCAAAGCCAACGGCGAAGAAATGCCTTATCACTTTGTGGAAGTTATGGCTTGCCGAGGCGGGTGTATCGCCGGCGGCGGGCAGCCGCGGGTGATGATGCCGGGACAGCCGAAACCGCGCGGCATTACCGACGAGATTCGCAAAAAGCGTGCCAAAGGTTTGTTGGACGAGGATTTGCAAGCCAAGCACCGGCGTTCGCACCAAAACGAATCGATCAAGACGCTGTATAAGGAATATTTGGGAAAAGCAGGTTCAGGCAAAGCGCATGCCCTGTTACACACACATTATGTGGCTCGACCGACGTATAAACGTTAAGCGTCTTTTTTGAGAAAAAATGGCAGTTATCCTAGTGGTGCTGCCTTTTTTTGTTTAAATAGCAATGTTACTATTTTGCGTTAAATTAAAAAACTTGCAACTAATTATTGAATAAAAGAAATATTTATAATATAGTAAAAAAGTATTATTTCTTAACTTGAAGAAAAGGAAAGAACATGGGCGAAGCGCAATCTGTCAGCAAAAGAAAGTTTCGACATAATCCTCGCGGAAGAATGCCGGATGGAAGTCCTAATCCGATAGACGTTTATATCGGTCATCGGATTTTGCAACGGCGTGTATTGCTGGGAATTTCACAGGAACGGCTTGCGTCGTTGTTGGGGATTTCTTTTCAGCAGGTTCAAAAATACGAAAAAGGGCGCAACCGGATCAGCGGCAGTCGTTTGTGGGATATCAGCCGGGTTTTGGATGTGGACGTCGGTTATTTTTATGAGGGATTGAATGAAGAACTTCCTTCCGAGCCTGACCTTTCTTCGTTGATTCGGAAAGAAGACCCGATGGAAAAAAGCGAGACGAAAGATTTGGTGAGAGCTTATTATGAGATTCGAGATCGGAAGGTTGCCGCCGAGATTTTGAAACTGTTGAAAAGCATGTGATTGTTGACAGGATTTGAGCTGAGTTTTTTCTTTTTTCAAAGAGTTGTTTAAAATTCTGTATTTCCAATTTGTAATAGTTGCAATTTTATAAAAATTGAATTAAATTGTTCTAAGTTAGGTTGTGTCGTTATCGGCATGATCAAATATTACGTACAGCAGCATCGCAGAAATAACTGTTGGGACTTTATTTTTATAATCTTGATGAAGCGGCATTTGACAATTTTGATTTTCAAATGCTATTGGTTACGGTTGTGCTTCGCCGATTCATGAAAACTTATGAACAAATAAGGAGTTCAGAATGGAAAAGTCTCAGAAGGTTGAGCGTGAAAATCAAAGAGTAAATTCCCGCGGCAGAATTAACGGTATGCCCAATCCTGTTGACGTTTATGTCGGTAAAAGAATTTATCAGCGCAGAATGGAGCTGAATCTGTCACAAGAACAGATGTCTAAAATGCTGGGGATTTCTTTTCAGCAGATTCAAAAATATGAAAAAGGTTTTAACCGAATTTCTGCAAGTCGTTTGTGGGATGTCAGCGAGGTTCTAGGGGTTTCGGTCAATTATTTTTTTGAAGGAATTGATGATAAGATCTCGGAGAACAGTCCGAGAAACTTGTTCGTCCATACCGAATTGGATGATGACATTAAAAATGATCCGATGCGGTATAAGGAAACCAGAGAACTCGTCGAAGCCTATTATCGGATTCCCGATCGCAAGGCGGCCAATGAAATCCTCGGCTTTTTGAAAGAAATGTGGTAGCCAGAAAATGTGGCAGCTTACAGGAGAATCCCGCGTCAAACGCGGGTTTTTCTTTTTGTGTAATAAAAAAAGCCTTGTCAAAAACAAGGCTTTTAAATGGAGCGGGTGAAGGGATTCGAACCCTCGACATCAACCTTGGCAAGGTTGCGCTCTACCCCTGAGCTACGCCCGCATTATCGGAACGAGATATTTATTACCATATTCAAAAATAAATGCAAGCATTTTTTATAATTTTTTTCAAATTTCTCTCAGTTTTTCAGGATTGCGTTAAATTCCTGCAGATTTAGCTCAGCGCTTCCAATCGGGACAGGGGCGTCAAAAATGGTATTGCTGAAGTAGAAGGTCGCAAACAAAATAACGACGGCCAAGATTCTCAAGCCCAAAATAATTCTGGGATTTCCGGCAAAAGGAATTCTACCGGCGCTTTTGTTTTCAAACAGCAATTCTCCGAGTGCCCACAGACTGGTCACGATAATCGGAAGGAAGAAAAACATCCAGGAAAAAAGTGTCAACAGCAGCTGAATCAGCCCACGTCCCCAATAGCCGGCATAAAAATTATGAATGCCTATCGTGCCCAAAAACCAGGCCAGAAAAATATAGACAATACCGTTTTTTCGTGGTTGTCCTCCTTCGCTTTCCCTCATTGCTTTGGAAAAAAAGAGCTTCTTCTGCTCTTCAAAATCTGCTGCGCTGATAACGCCCTTATCTCGAAGTTCGGCCAGTTTTTCCAAGTTTATCAAGTCATCCATATACTTTCTCCTTTAGGCCTAATATAATGCAAAAAGCTAAAGAAAACATAAATAAAAAAAGAGGGGAAAATTCCCCTCTTTAAGCTGTTTGGCTTAGAAGCCCATTCCAGGCATTCCTCCCGGCATGGCCGGTGCACTGCCGCCGCAAGAGCATTCTTTTTGCGGCGCTTCAGTAACCATGGCTTCGGTCGTAATCAGCAGGCTGGCGACCGAGGCGGCATCCTGAAGGGCTGTTCGCACCACTTTGGTCGGATCGATAATTCCGGCTTTGACCATATCGGTATATTCGCCGCTTTGAGCATTGTAACCGTAATTGGTGTCATTCTGCTCCAGCAGTTTTCCGGCCACGACCGCTCCGTCGACCGCCGCGTTTTCGGCAATCTGGCGCAGCGGCGCCTGGGTGGCTTTGCGGATGATTTCAATACCGACTTTTTGATCCGGATTTTCCGGTGTCAGTTTGTCCAGCACCTTTCCGGCATAAAGCAAAGCGACGCCGCCGCCGGCAACAACGCCTTCTTTTACCGCGGCGCGGGTTGCGTTCAAAGCGTCGTCGATACGGTCTTTCTTTTCCTTCACTTCAACTTCCGAAGCGCCGCCGACGCGCAGAACTGCTACGCCGCCGGAAATTTTCGCCAGGCGTTCCTGCAGTTTTTCACGGTCATAATCGGAGGTTGTTTCTTCGATTTCATGACGAATCTGGTTAGCACGGGCTTCAATCAGGTCTTTTTCGCCGTCACCGTCAATAATCGTGGTGTCGTCCTTGTTGACTTCCACCTTCTTGGCCGTTCCCAACATATCAAGGGTAACGTTTTCAATCTTCATGCCCAATTCTTCGGAAATCACCTGACCGCCGGTCAAAATGGCAATATCCTGCAACATGGCTTTGCGACGATCGCCAAAACCCGGCGCCTTAACGGCACAAACTTTCAAACCTCCGCGAATACGATTGACGACCAGAGTCGCCAAAGCTTCGCCTTCAATATCCTCTGCAATGATCAACAAAGCGCGGCCCGATTGCACAATCGCTTCCAAAACCGGAATCAGCGGTTGCAGATTGGTAATTTTTTGATCATAAAGCAAAATGTAGGGATTCTCATATTCGCAGTTCATTTTTTCGGGATTGGTCACAAAATAAGGTGACAAGTAACCGCGATCAAACTGCATGCCTTCCACAACGTCCAGCTCGGTTTCCAGGCCTTTGGCGTCTTCGACCGTAATCACGCCTTCATTGCCGACTTTTTCCATGGCGCGGGCTAAGTATTCGCCGATTGTCCGATCGCCATTAGCGGAAATTGTTCCCACCTGGGCAATCTCTTCCGAAGTTTTGATTTCTTTGGAGCGGGATTTAACGTCTTCAACAACCGCATTGACCGCCATATCGATACCGCGTTTCAAATCCATAGGATTCATTCCAGCAGCAACGGCTTTCACGCCTTCTTTGATGATAGCTTCGGCCAAAACGGTAGCCGTCGTCGTTCCGTCGCCGGCTTTGTCGGCGGTTTTTTGAGCGACTTCTTTGACCAGTTGAGCCCCCATGTTCTCAAACTTGTCGGAAAGTTCGACTTCTTTAGCCACGGAAACGCCGTCTTTGGTAATTTTCGGAGCTCCGTAAGACTTGTCCAAAATCACGTTGCGGCCTTTCGGACCTAAGGTGACTTTAACCGTTTTTGCCAGGATTTCCACTCCGTTCAGCATCTTGCTGCGGGCGTCTGTTCCAAATTTAATATCTTTAGCAGCCATATTTTTACTCCTCAATTACAGCCAAAATTTCCGGCTCTTTAACCAAAAGCCGCTCTTCACCGTTTACTTTAACTTCACTGCCCGACCATTTGCCGAACAACACCTTGTCTCCGACTTTAACGCTCATCGGAATCACTTTGCCTTCCGGGCTGACCATTCCCGGTCCCACGGCCTCGACGATTCCCTCGCTGGGTTTTTCCTTAGCCGTATCGGGGATGATGATTCCGCCGGCAGTTTTGGTGTTTTCTTCAAGTCTTCTGACCAAAACGCGGTCTTGCAACGGTCTGATTTTCATACCTTTCACTCCATACAATAGTTATTGTGTTTTATTTCTAGTGACTAGTTAGTTACTTATTTTCACAAAGTCAAGCAAAGCCGGCTCAAAAAAGCATAAAATTAACAAAAAAGTTTTTGACAAAATTTTTCGATCGTTTAGATTAGGAATTCGCAAATAATTTTTATGACGATTTTTAATAACGATAATTATGGACAAGACTCAAAAAGAACTTTTTAAACTGCTGGGGATCATTATTGTTCCCGAGAGAATCCTTGAAGATTACTGCCTGGTTTTGAAAACGCGCAACGACCATGCGAAATACCGGAAAATTGTCGAGGAAATCAATCGGATCTTCAATCGTCCCGACGTGCAGTATGCTTTCTTTGAACAAAATGAACGGCATCCTCTTCATGAAGACTTTCGGCACATTGTCAAACGGTTGCTGGAAAACTACAAGAAGGAAGACGTTTCCATGGACAAAGCTTGGAACTATCTGCAGGCCCTGAGCGAATATGATCTCGATTCAACCATCAACCCGCGCGATCCCTTTCGTCTAAAGGACAAAGAAGCCCTGCTTTTTGCAGACCTTCTCGACAAGCCTTTGCGTCAGGAGATGAGTGTTCATTACCGACATTTGCTGACGATTTTCTTTTTGTATTATGAAGTTATTAATCAAAAAGAAGAACTGCAAAAAATTGTCAACCGCTTCAAACACAGCGGACTGACTCTAAACGTTGCCGGAAGGTATAAAGAAGAAAGCGTCATAAACTAGAAAAAAGCCCGCGGCAGAACAAATTTCTCGCCCGGGCTTTTTTATGTATTTTATTTTTTGAGCAGTACAATCATTTGACTGATTGCCGTTACCAAAAAACTGCTGACCAGCAGGAACGATACCGCAACCAGACAGACGAAGTAGATCCAGGCATCAGGGAAAACTTCCATTATCGGCCGCGCAATTTCCGAAGCCCATCCGTCTAAAGTAAAAGACTGCAGCAAAATGAACATCGCCGATCCCAGATTCTCAAAGTCGACAAACACTTCGCCGAACAAACTGACGCCGATAATGGCGAAAACATAAAAGAAGACGGCAAAAATCCCTACAAAACCGCCAAATACCGGCAGCAGGGTTAAAAAGCTTTCCACCACCTTATGCATCGGTTCCAGACGATTGACGTATTTGAGCAGCCGGAACAGGCGAAATGTTCGCAAAATGATGAAGGCGCCCATAAAAGGAAAAGAGGAAATTGCCACGATCAGGAGGTCAAAAACGTTCCATCCCGATTTGAAAAACTTTTTGCCGCCGCCGTATATACGCATAAACATTTCAACGATAAATATCCCCATAAACAGGCGATCCAGCAAAAACAGTCCCTGGTTAAAATACAGATTGAAGAAGTCGGAAGTCATCATGCCCAAAACTGCGGCGTCGGCCAAAATAATCGACATAATAAAATAATCGAACTTTTTGCCTTCCACCAGTTTGGTTACTTTGCGCTTGTCTTCCTTTTGCAGCACCCGCCGCTTAAAAAACTTTTTAGCATCCTCTATAGTTTTTTTCATCTCTTTTTCCTTAATTGCCGTTTTTTTTCATCATACCTCAAAAACAGCCGAAAGCAATAATTATTGCCGACAAGGCGATCGCCGGACCGAAAGCGCCGTCTTTTTTTCTACGTATTAAGGCGTAAATGAAAAACAAAACGGTGGATAAAATGATTAAATACAACAATTTATCCACGCCAAACCAGGCACCGAGGGCAGACAGCAGCTTGACGTCTCCGCCGCCGAAGACTTCTTGTTTTTTCAGTAAAATGACCGGCAGACTGGCAATGACCGGCAAAAAATAGCCGATTCCGGCTCCGATGGCGCTTTCGGGGGCCGAAATCCACCCGCCATAAACGGCGGCATATAAAAATCCCAAAACCAAAAGGGGCCAAGTCAGCATGTCGGGCAGCAGGTAAGTTCGAAAATCGACTTCCGCCGCCAGCATCAAAATCCATAGGAACCACAGAATCAGACTCAGTCCTTCCGAATAAAAACATTGCTCTGCGGCAGCAAACAAAAAGGCACCGATCAAAGCATACAGCAATGAACGCAGCAAATATTGCCGCCTTTTGCGAGAATAAGCCGCTTTTTTGCGTTTAAATCTTGTCGGTTTCAGCGGAATCCTAATCCAGGCCATGGCCATTGTCGCCGGCATGAACTTTGCAAAACGGCGCGCCAAAAACGGTATGATAAAACCGCCGAACGCTCCCCAAAAAATCAAACTGGTCATTTTTCCGTCCTTTCAAGAGAAATTCAGTTTAACCGTTAATCTTTAATAAGATGCTAATTTTTTTGGACAATTCTTTTATCATGATAAGTAGACAAAATTTAAAATAAACAACTTTTAAGAGCTAAAAAAAATTGCGG
>CAKQMD010000009.1 GCA_934254925.1 uncultured Alphaproteobacteria bacterium | reverse complement strand
TCAGTATGACATCAGAGGCTGACGCCCGCAATTTTTTTTAGCTCTTAAAAGTTGTTTATTTTAAATTTTGTCTACTTCTTGTGATATGAGTGGGACAAAATGGACGAGTTTTCGCCGGGGAAAGAAGATCAGGGAAGGTAAACGGTTTGATTGAAAACGTTTTGCAGGAAAAATAAGGCAATGAAACAAATCAGCGATGCAATGATCGGCGTTGTGATCCACCCCAGGGCAATATGGCCGAGAATGGACCATTTGATGCCGCGGCCGCCTTTGGCAATACCTACGCCGATGACGGCGCCGATGACGGCCTGAGAGCTTGAGACCGGAACCAGCGGCAAAGCCGGCAAGCCGTTTGACGTTAGCAGATTCTGCAGGCCTTGAGAAGAAAAAACGAATAAGACCAGGGAGTGCGAAACGACGACGATCCAGGCGACGATCGGTGACATGGCCATAAGAGAATTTCCTACCGTGCGGATGACTTTTTGCGAATAGGTTATGACGCCGCTGCTGATGGCCAAAGCGCCGATGAAAAACAAAATCTGCGTACGATTGAACTGCAAGCCGTGAAACTCAATGTCTTTGAAGGGGCTGGAATCGATGAAAACTCCCATGATGTTGGCAATGTTGTTGGCGCCGAGAGCATAGGCGCCGAAGGCTCCGGCAATGATCAATCCGGTACGGGTATAAGAATCCTGGCGCAGGAGATGAAGGCGGGACTTGCGGATTAAAAAGCGGGTTGAGAAATATAACAAGACTGCCATTATTGCCGCCAAGGCCGGACAAACGATCCAGGTGCTGACGATTTTGCTTAAGACTTCGAGGTCCGTCGGCTTGCCGCTGTATAAGTTCCAACCGATGATGGCTCCGACAATGGCTTGGGAAGTGGAAACCGGCAGGCCGAGTTTGACCATCCAATAGACGGTGACGGCGGCTGCCAGTGCCGACATGAAAGCGCCGGGCAAGGTGTTGACGCTGCCGAGTTGTCCCAGGGTTTGGGAGGCTCCGGCTCCGGCATAAACGGCGCCGATGATGACAAACAACGAAGTAATGACGGCGGCGGTGCGGAATTTGACCATTTTGGTGCCGACGGCGGTGCCAAATACGTTGGCGGCATCGTTTGCGCCGAGAGACCATCCCAAAAACAGGCCGCTGCTCAGATATAAGAAGAATGTCAGGTCCAGATCCATCAGATATCCCGCTTAATGGTAAAGATGAGGAGTTCGTCGATAAAATCTTCGGCAATGTCGGCAATATCGGCGATTTCGTTGACAAATTCGTTCAGTTGAAGCTTGTGAGCCAGTTCCAGGTCGGAATCAAAGATCGCCGCCCGCAGATGTCCTGAGGTCAGGTCGGATTCATGCTCAATGAAATAAACCTTCTGCGAATAGTCGCGGACAGCGCTGATGTTGCGGAAAAAGGCCCGCGAAGCGATGGCCATGTTTTCGGCGCAATCGGAGCTTAAATCGCAGATTTCAGTAATGCGCATGTGGTATTCCGAGGGAATTTGCGGTCGTTCGACGTAAAATTTGTAGGCAACTTCGTCAAATTTGTTGATGACTTTGTCGAGGTTTTCAACCAAATGCAGCACGTCGGCCCGAAGGTCGGGAATTAGGTTTTGGGCGTAAAGCTTTTTTTCGATATCTCGGCGCAGGTTGTCGGCGTCGTGTTCAATCTGTTTGATCTGTTTGCTGATTTTTTTGTATTCCTCGCTGCGTTGTTCGGCCAGGTAAATACGAATGGCTTTTTTAAAAGTCATGGCGACGTCAAGCAGTTTGTCGTGGAAAAGGTCGATTTTGCTTTCCAGAGACTGGGTACGAGAGAATAAAGAGGACTTGACGCCGAACATGAGACTCCTTTCTTGTTAAAGTTAATTTGCCTTTTACTATAAGCTCAAATTATGAAAAAATACTTTAGAAACTCGTTTTCCACCGGAAAATATATTTTATTTTAAACTTGTAAATCTTTTAGATCTTAGATAAGTTATATCTGTTTAATACCAATTTTTCAAATTTGAGGATATTGATTATGAATAAAAACAGTGCACTTATTGTTGCAGTCATCGCTTTGATTGTCGGCATCATCGCTCTTGTCATCGCTCTGACGGCTTCTGTCAAAAAGATTGATTCGGAAGTTGTCGAAAGTACTTTGATGGACAAACCGCAGATCATCAGCAACGCTCTTGAGAAATTTAACCAAATGAAAGTCGAAGAGGCTCGCAAACAGGCTCAGAAATTGTTGGAAGAAAATATTGAGCTGCTCAACAACAATCCTGACGACGGCATTATCGCCAACCCGGAAGGAAAAATTACTTTGGTTGAGTTCTTTGACTTCTCTTGCGGCTACTGCCACAGAATTTATCCGGCAATTAAGAGTGTCGCCGCCAAGAATCCGGACGTTAAAGTCGTTGCCAAAGCTTTGACTTTCGTTTCTCCGGTTTCCAGATATGCGGCTAAGGCTGCCCTGGCTGCCAAAGAGCAAGGAAAATTTGCCGAAATGTATACGGCTTTGTTTGAGTTCAAAGGTCCACTGACCGAAGCTAAGATCGACGAATTGGCCGTGTTGAACGGTTTGGATTTGGAAAAACTGAAGAGCGACATGAATTCTGCCAAGGTTGAAGAAATCTTGAACAATACCGCCAAATTGGCCGGCGACATCCGTGTGAACGGTGTGCCGACTTTGGTTCTCAACGGTCAGTTGCTGCAGACTTTGGATGAAAGCGTTATTCAATCGGCAATTGACGCCGCTAAATAATCGTTTGGTCCAAAATCTAAAAAATGGTCGCTTAAAGCGGCCATTTTTTTTGCCAGATTATTGAACTTTGACGGATGATGATTACGTTGGTGCCGGAGAATAACGTCAGAAAGGAACAGTTCATGGAAGAAGCAATGCGAAATCTGGCAATTATGGTTTGGACGGTTTGCGCCATCAATACCAATGCCAATGCCGTGGAAATCGGCAAGGTTGCCATCGGCGAGGAACGGCAGTTAGCCCAAAACGAAGAAACTGTCATTTACGGTGCTTCCCGCAAGGCGGACGGTTCGGAAGACGCGGTGGTCGTCGAGCAACCGGCCGACGGAGGAAATCCCCTTGGGAATCCGATTGTCGATCCTGATGCACTTGAACCTTCGACCAACGTGCCGGAAGTCGTCGCCCAGCCGGTTCAAAAAGCCGTACCGGAGCAAGCCAAAGCAAACAATGGTTTGCCGCAATCTGCCGGCACCAATCCGACGCCGCAACAATTGGGCAAACAGTTTCAAAATACGCTGATGGAGGCCAACGGTATGGTTTATGACGTTCAGGCTTATCCGGAAGAGGATTTGAAAGCAATCGGTAATCCTTCTGATCCGGCCACGCTTTATAGCCCGAACGTCAATCCCTAAGCGTCTTTGCGATAGTCTAGAAAAACCGGACGTCGTCCTTCGCGCAGGGCTTTGCGCTGATATTTGGTTTCGACCCAATCTGTTGGGGGGTAACGCCAATCGTCAGAGGTTTTTGCCGTCCAGGTAAAGCCGTCAAAATCATGCAGCCGCCGCAGCGTCCAGCTTTTGTAAACCGGGTGGTCCGTTGCGATGCGAAGCAAGCCGCCGGGTTTTAAAATGCGATGGATTTCCCGCAAATTGTCAGGATTGACAAAGCGTCGCGATGCATGGCGTTTTTTGGGCCAGGGATCGGGAAACAAAACGTAGACCCGGTCAATGAAATTATCCGGAAGTTGCGGAAACAACAGGCGGACATCGTCGTCAAACAGGCGCAGGTTGTGTCTTCTTTCCGGCAACAGGGAAATCGTTTCGGGGATTTCGTCGCCTTCCTTGACGCCGGTGACGAGGCTTAAGAGATTGGCAATGCCGTTTTTGAAGACTTCGGCGCCGATGAAGCCGATTTCCGGATGCTTTGCTGATTGTGCGGCCAAATGTTCGCCGTTGCCGAAACCGATTTCCAGATAAATCTTTTCTACCGGAGAAGCAAAGAGGCCCTTAGCGGTGAAAACCGTCTGTTTGCCAATTTTCAGCTGCGGCAGAAAGCTTTCCAGCAGGGCAGTTTTAGCCTTGCGAATGCGCCGTCCCTGCCGGCGGCCGAAAAATTTGGGCTGATTGCTTAAAAACATTTTTTAAGTTCCGGGACGAGATCCAGCCTTTCCCAAGAAAAGCTGCCGTCATCCAAAGGTTCCCGACCAAAATGTCCGTAGGCCGCGGTTTTGCCGTAAATAGGTTTGCGCAGGCCCAGGCGTTCAATGATGCCTTTGGGCGTGAGGTCGACCATTTGCGGCAAGACTTTGAGAATCTTTTGCGGATCAACCTTGTGGGTGCCGTGGCAGTCCAAATACAAGGAAAGCGGTTCGGCGACGCCGATGGCATAGGAGATTTGGAGCAACGCTTCATCGCAAAGGCCTGCGGCAACCAGGTTTTTGGCCAGGTAACGCAGCATATAGGCGGCGGAACGGTCAACTTTTGTCGCATCTTTGCCGGAGAAGGCGCCGCCGCCGTGCGCGGCATATCCGCCGTAGGTGTCGACGATGATTTTGCGTCCGGTCAGGCCGGTGTCGCCGTCGGGGCCGCCGATGACAAAACGTCCGGTCGGGTTGATGAGGATATCTTTGTCTTCGGGCATCCAGCCGTCCGGCAGCGTTTGGCGAATGTATTTTTTAACGATCTCGCGGATTTGTTCCTGAGTGAGGCTGGGATGGTGCTGCGTCGAGACGACGATTTTGGTCACGCCGACCGGCTTGCCGTCGCGGTAACGCAGAGTAACCTGAGATTTGGCGTCCGGTTCCAAGCCTGCGACTTCGCCGTTATGACGGGCCAGGCTGAGGTTTTGCAGAATTTTGTGAGCATAGTGAATGGCCAAAGGCATATAGCAGCAGTCAAATCCGGCTTCGTTTTTGGCATAGCCGAACATAATGCCTTGGTCCCCGGCGCCGTCCTGGTCCACGCCGAGGGCGATGTCGGCTGACTGCATGTGGATGAAGTTTTTGATGTCGACGTTTTGCCAACTGAAGCCTTTTTGATTATAACCGATGTTTTTGATGGTCTGGCGAATGGTCTGTTCAACCTCTTCCAAAGAGACCGGTTCTTTGCTGCTGGTTTCTCCGGCGACGATGACGCGGTCGGTCGTAGCCAGGGTTTCGATTGCCGTACGGGCGTGGGCGTCTTTGCTGAGGTAAAGATCAACGATGGCGTCGGAGATGCAGTCGCAGACTTTGTCCGGGTGTCCTTCGGAGACGGATTCACTGGTAAAAAGATATTCGGTCATGGCTTGTCCTTATAAAAAATCAAATCTGCGCGGATTGTATAAAAAAAGCTGGTATAAAACCAGCTTTTTTTTATCATTATGCAGAAATTTTTGGATGTCAGTAATCTTCGTCTTTGTCTTTGTTGTATGAACTCTTAGATAAGGCGATGATTAAATCAAACATGTGTTTTGCCGCTTTGCGGTTGGGGATTTTGTAATATGCCTTTACCAGTTCAATGGTTTCCTGACGATGCATCGGATCCGAATCGAAAACTTCTTCCTCTTCTTCGAGCATCATCGGTGCATTTTCAGGCAGGCTGAACATCCGCGGGCTTTGGTTGGCAACAGACTTGTCCATGTCTTCATAAAAGAAGTTGATGGGCACTTCCAATACTTTGCCGATGTCCCACAAGCGGCTGGCACCGACGCGGTTCATGCCGCGTTCGTATTTTTGGACCTGCTGAAAGGTTAAACCCAGCAGCGAGGCTAATTTTTCCTGACTCAGGCCAAGCAGAGTCCGACGCAAGCGAATGCGGTTGCCGACATGGACGTCAATGGGATTAGGTTCACCCTGAGGAGTCCGGCCGCGGCTAGATCTTTTTACTATTTCTGCAGTCATAATTCTTTCCTTTGTTTTATTGGTTATAGCTTTATAAATAGGATTTTTGAGTGCAATCGTCAACAAATTTTTTATATAATATGTTATATTCTTAAAAGCTAATTCAAGCTTGAATAGCCTTATCTTCGCTTTTAATCGTTTTACGTTTAAACACCCAAGCTAAGCCTAGATTTACAAGGCATAATATTAACGGAATAATGTTGCCATTATCGCCGTAAATTGTGGACAAGTTCGTGTATATCGGTACTCCTGCATCCAAAATAGCTTTTTGATTGAGAGGAATACTGGCCAGAACGCTACCATAGGGCGATATAATAGCACTTATTCCTGTGTTGGCAACCCGTATTATGCTGATTCCTTCTTCTATGGCACGCAAACGCGTTGCAACCAGATGTTGGTAAGGACCTGCAGAGTCTCCGTACCAACCGTCGTTAGTTATATTTACTACCCAGGAAGGCGGATTTAAAGGGGGCACAATCTGATGTGGAAAAATAATTTCATAGCAAATCAGGGCTCCCAGGTCGGGATAGCCGGCAAGAGACAGTTTTTGCGGCCCCGGACCGGGTTTGAAATCGCTTATGGTATTGGTGAGCGGGCGTACGGAATCTGGCAGGTAGGTACGCAAGGGGATATATTCGCCGAAAGGAACCAAGTGAAACTTGTCGTAAACCGCGGCAATTTCTCCTTGCCGGTTAAGGACAAAAAGAGAATTGACGGGAATATATGGCTGGTCGGTCGTTTGTTCGTACCGAACCAAACCGGTGATCAGGTAACCGTTTTTCGGGGCGGCGGAGGCGGCAGCTTTTAAAGCGTTGAGGTCAAGATCCAAAGCGTAAGGCGAAGCCGTTTCCCCCCAAATAACGAAATCAACTCCGTCTTGGCCGGGAAGACGGCTCATGTCAATATATTCGTTGAAGTTTTGTGCCAGGGTCTGCGGATTCCACTTCATGTTCTGAGGAATGGCCGGTTGGACCAGACGCACTTTTATTTCCCGCTGCGGCTGCGGCTGATGTTCCAGGCGCCAATTGCCGTAGACGCACAGCGGAGCGCCGAGGCCGAAGATTAGGGCCAGGCTGATGAGAAAGCGTGAAAAACAGCGCTTTTGCAGCCAAAAAGCCGGAGCGGTGCCGATGAGCAATGCCCAAAGGGACAGGCCGTAAGTGCCGGCAAGGGAGGCTCCCTGCAAGGCCTGCGGGCAAAAGGCTAAAACGCTGCCCCAGAGGTTCCAGGGAAAACCGGTGAGCACAAAACTGCGTAGCCATTCAAAAATGACCAACAATGCGGAAAAAGAAAGGTAGCGAGCGGCGATTCCCTTGAAATAACAGCTTATCCAAGCGGGAAAGGCAAAGAATAATCCGAAGAAAGCGCCGCCGGCCAAAAGGCAAAAAGGATAAAGCCAGGCCAAAGGAGCGGGATCTATCAGCAAAGCGTTGCCGATCCAACTGAAGCCGAAGGCAAAAAAGCCGAAGCCGAACCAATAACCGACAGCAAAGGCTTTGCGGGGGGAAGGTGCTGCATTCAACAAAAGCAACCAGCCGCTGAGCGTGAAAAACAGCAGAATAAAGCAATAATACGGTGGCAAGGCGGCAACGCTGAGCGTTCCGAGGACAAAAGCCAACAGGGAAGGGCTAGTCTTTTGCAGCCGTGGCGGTATTTTCATCAAGCGGAGAGGGAACAATGATCATCACTTTCTTAATACGGCGGGGATCGACGTCAAGGATGCGGAACTTTATTCCTTTGGCACCTTCGATGATTTCTCCGCGGTTGGGAATACGCTGGGCGATGTGGAATACCAGGCCACCGAGGGTATCGATTTCGAGGTTTTCGTCTTCCAGGTCCTGATACAGGTCAATGGCAGCGATTTCTTTGATTTCGTCAAGCTCGGCGCGGGCGTCGGCTATAATGGTTTGGGAATCTTGAATGGTGATGACGGGATCTTCGTCAAAGTCATATTCGTCTTCAATGTCGCCGACAATCTCCTCCAATAGATCTTCGATCGTTACCAAGCCGTCAATGCCGCCGTATTCGTCAACCACCATGGCCATGTGAACCTTGTTGATTTGCATATAACGCAGCAGATCCAACACGCGCATGGAAGGCGAAACGAATTTGACGTCTTTGTTGGCGATTTCTTCGACGCTGACGTTTTTGTCGCGGTTGATATAGCGAACGAGATCAATCACATGAATGATGCCGATGATGTCGTCCAAAGACTTTCCGTAAATCGGAATGCGCGAGTGTCCTTTGGAAACCATCAGTTCTGCCAGTTCGGCGACGGTTCCGTCTTTTTGAAAACCGATGATATTGGCCCGCGGAATCATAGCCTGGGCACATTTTTTGTCTTTGAGGTACAAGATGTTGTTGAGCAGCAGCTGCTCGTGTTCGCTGAAATTGTCATCGCCGTTTTCGGAGGCTTCCTCAATCAGGTCTTCGATTGTTTCGCGTACGGTTTCGCTGTTGCGAAGGTTGAAAATGTTTTTGAAAAAATGAGAAAAGTGCTTTGGTTGGTGCGTCTCTTCAGCCATGGTTATTCCTCATAAGGGTTTTTGATGTTAAGTTGTTGCAGGATTGCCGCTTCAAAGGCTTCCATCCTTGCGGCTTCGTCATCCTGCTGATGGTCAAAGCCGAGCAAATGCAACAGGCCGTGCGTCAACAAGTGACAATAATGGTCATGGAGGGAAATGCCCGCTTCAGCGGCTTCTTTTTCCATCGTTTCACGGGCGATCATGATGTCGCCGAGTTCGATATCGGGAAAAGCCTGTACCGCGGCGCCAAAGTCTTCGTCGTCGATATTGGCGAAAGACAAGACGTTAGTGGGCTTGTCCATGCGGCGGAAGTTGCGGTTGAGGGCTTGTATTTCTTCGTCATTGCTCAAGGACAAATTGACGATTATCGGTTTTCCGGTTTTGAGAAAGTCGATTTTCTCGCGGGGAGAGACATAGGCGAAAACCTGTTCCATAACGGCGGCGGAAACGGTTTCCGCTTCGGGCAGGCTTTTCAGCCAGGTTTCGTCACTGACGATAAAATTGAGCTCAAGATTATTCATCGCCGTATTCTTTCTTGCTTTTTTCCTCATAGGCTTTGACAATCTGCGCAACCAAACCGTGACGGACGACGTCGGCGGCAGAGAAGCGGACAGAACTGATGTTGGGCGTGTCTTTAAGGATGTTTAAGGCGTCGCGCAGGCCCGAGACGGTGCCGCGGGGCAGGTCAACCTGCGACAAGTCGCCGTTGACGACCATGCGGGAATTTTCGCCCAAACGGGTCAAAAACATCTTCATCTGCATCGGCGTGGTGTTTTGAGCTTCATCCAGGATAACGAAAGCGTTGGACAGCGTTCGTCCGCGCATGAAGGCCAAAGGCGCAATTTCGATTTCGCCGACGGCAATTTTCTTGTCGACCTGCTCTGCCGGCAGCATTTCATACAAAGCGTCATACAGCGGCCGCAGGTAGGGGTCGACTTTTTCTTTCAAATCTCCGGGAAGGAAGCCCAGGTTTTCTCCGGCTTCCACGGCGGGACGCGACAAGATGATCTTGTCGATCTTGCCTTCCAGCATCATGGAAACCGCCAAGGCGACAGCAAGGTAGGTTTTACCGGTTCCTGCCGGTCCTAAGCCAAAGACCAGCTCGTTTTTGAGCATTTCCCGGATATAGGCGGCCTGGGTGGCGGAACGGGGATAAATGTGGCGTTTTTTTGTTTTGAGCACAATGTCGTTCAAGTCCTGTTCACCGATGATTTGCGCTGAACTGCCGTCGCTCATGCGCACAGCGGCCTTGACTTCTTCATCTCCGACTTCAATGCCGCGGCTGACTTTGTTATAGAGCATGTCGATTGCGGTTTTGGCCTGTTCGATGGTTTCGGCTGGTCCTTTGATGGTGATTTGGTTGCCGAAAGAGGCGATTTCGACTCCCATGATTTTTTCGATCAGCCTTAAATTGCCGTCTTGGGGGCCGACCAGCTGTTTGACCAGCGTATTGTTAAAAAGTTCAAAACGGATTTCAGCCATGACATCTCTCCTTTGAGTCATCCTCAACGGGGATGCCGCTGAGGGAATTTTGGGTGGCGTCGGTTACTTTGACCGCAATAATGCGGTTGAGGCAGTCGCGTCCGAGTTCGGCATGCAGGTTTTGCATGTAAGGGGTGCGTCCGGTCAGTTGTCCGGCTTTGCGTCCTTTGCTCTCAAACAAGACGGGCATTATTTTACCGACAGTTTCTTTATTAAACTTTAACTGATAAGAAAATAGCAATTCCTGCAGCCTATCCAAGCGCTGTTTTTTGACTTTTTCTTCAATTTGGTTAGGCATCAGGGCTGCCGGAGTTCCCGGCCGCGGGCTGTATTTGAAGGAAAAGGCCTGGATATAGCCGATCTTGTGGACCAGGTCCAGTGTTGCCTCAAAGTCGGCATCGCTTTCGCCGGGAAAACCGACGATAAAATCGGAAGAAAAACCGAGCTTGGGGTTGGCTTGGCGCAGTTTGTCGATGATTTTCAGATAGGTCGTCGAATCGTGGCGGCGGTTCATCGCTTTTAAAATGCGGTCGGAACCGGATTGCGCCGGCAGGTGCAGATAGGGCATGAGGATGGAAAGATCACGGTGGCAGGCGACGAGATCGTCGTTGACGTCCGCCGGATAAGAGGTAGTATAGCGCAAGCGCTTGAGGCCCTCCAGTTCGGCCAGACGCCGCAACAAATATGCCAAGTTGCGTTCTTTGCCGCTTTCGTCCTCGCCGTGATAGGAATTGACGTTTTGGCCGAGCAGGTTGATTTCCAACGCTCCGGAGGCGACAAGCCGCTTGGTTTCGGCCAGAACTTCGGCAACGGGACGAGAGTATTCGGCGCCGCGGGTATAAGGCACCACGCAGTAGGTGCAGAAATTGTCGCACCCCTCCTGAATAGCCAGGTAGGCGCAAGCGGAAGGAGCGGTTTGTGCGGGCAGAGAATCAAATTTGGAGATTGCGGGAAATTCGGTGTCAATAACGGTTTGACCGCGCCGGCGCTTGACTTTGGCCAAAATTTCGGGCAGGCGATGATAGGTCAGCGGCCCGGTGGCAAAGTCAACGAAAGGGGCCCGTTTGGCAATTTGGGTGTCTTCTGCTTGGACGACGCAACCGCAGACGCCGATGATCATGTCTTTGCCTTCGGCCAAGCGTTCTTGGCGAATAAGGTTGAGGCGGCCGAGGTCGGAAAAGACTTTTTCCGCGGCTTTTTCCCGAATGTGGCAAGTATTGAAAATAACCAGGTCGGCCTGACGAGGCGAGGCGGCCGGGTGATAGCCCAAGGTTTGCAAAATGGCGGCGATGCGTTGTGAATCATAGACGTTCATCTGGCAGCCGAAAGTTTTAATATAATAGTTTTGTTGCACTTTTTTCTCATTGTTTGATTTATTTCCTTTCAGTGTACGGCAAAGACGCGATAATTTCAAATCTTTTTTGGCGGATTTGAGCAAATATCCCGGTTGGGAGATATCGGGGTGAGATTTTCGTTGTAATTTGGCAAATTTTTGCTAATATATGCTTATTGATCAATCAGAAAACGGAGCAGCCGATGGAGTATGACATGGACATGTTAGCAAAGCTTAGCGAAGAACAAAAAATCGCTTTTATGAAAGCGTTGGTGCGTTTGGCCAAAGCCGACGGCGTTCTTGACGAGGATGAGAAAAAGTTTCTGCTTGAGCTGGCACAGATTTACGGAATCGGCAAGGAAAGGCAGGAAGAAATTATTTCGGTTAAAAGTGACGAGGAAATCATTGAAGTGGCCAAAACGATCAAAGATCGGCGGGCAGCGCTGGAGCTGGTGAAGGAAATGTGCATTTTGGCTCATGCCGACGATGAGCTGAGTGAGGATGAGACGTTGCTTATCGGCAAGATCGGTCAGGCAATGGGCGTGGAGCTTGAAAAGATTTCGCAGATCAGCCAATGGGTAATCGACAAAATGATTCTGCAGGCTGAGAAGAAAATCATTTTTGAAGAAGTTTGAGTTAACCTCTGACAAAAGGAGGCTTTGATGAACGTAGACAAGAATTTAAAAAGTGTCCTCAGCATTCAGGAGCTGGCCAGAAAACAGCTGCAGGCCCGTGAGGCGCAAGAATCCGAACGGCGCAAGCAAGAGGAAGTCGTGGTTATGTCCAAGGTGCTTAACCAACGGTTGGGTCTGGAGGCGACGGAAAGTCGCAAGGCTGCGGAACAGCTGGTCAGAGGCGCGCATCAGCAGGAAGAAAAAGTGCAGGTGAACGGCAAAGAGGTTTCTGTTGAAGACATTTCTTTTATCATTGCCCAGAGTTTGCAGCTTTTGTATTCCGAAACGGACCCGATGCAGGAATATCATGAATGGATCAGCGATTGCGGCACGGTGATGCAGCATTTGACCGACGGCGAAGTGACCGAACAAGATTTGGATGAGAAATTTGGCTTTCTAAACTTTTTGGAACAGCGAGAGGCCGAGTTGAAAGCGGTGATGAGCATTTATCGGAGTTCGACTTTTGAAGGCGCCAAAAAACAGCTGGCTTTTTTGGAATACAAATGGCAGCGGCTGATGGAACTGAAAGAGGTTTTGAAGAACAATACCGCCAATGACGTGACCAAAGCGGCAGAGCGGACGCCCGAGAAAAAGGCGGAAGACCGTCAGCGCGGCGTTGAAATTTACGTGGCCTTGAAGAGCTTGGAACTGCAGGAGCGCATGCGTTGGCAGAAAGGGGATTATGACTTTATGCATGACGGGCGGTTTCGCCATCAGGTTTACGGACACAGCTGCGTGATCGTTCCTGACAGGGATTTGATCCGCTACGGCTTTGTCAGCAAAGACCTGTTTGACGACTACGGGCTTTTGATCAAACGCAATCGGACGGCTGACTATCAGCAAAGTATTTCCGAAATTATCGTAACGGCCAAGCAACCGGCTCAAGAGAGTAAGGCTGCCCTTATTCATCGCTTGGAGATTCTGACCGGGAGACGGCAACCGGAGCAAAAGCTGCAGATCAAGGGGCCGCATGCCTTTAACCCCGAGGTTTATCGTCGTCTTGAAGCCAAGAACTTGTCTTATGCTCGGGAATAAAACCCAGGGCTAATATAACTGTTGACAGATCCTTGGAAACTGTGCACAATCGTTTTCAGCAAGAATTTTTTTGAGGAGATAATTCATGGGTGCCATTTTTGAGCCTTTCTTGTATATCATCGGCCTGTTGGTCAGTATTTATATGAAAATCGTGATCGTGGAGATCGTCCTGCATTGGCTGATTCATTTCAAAATTCTCGACGTCAGCAACAAATACGCCAAGAAAACCATGGAACTTTTGGAAAAGGCTACCCAGCCGGTTTATAAGAAAATCGGTGAGAAAATTCCTCCGGTTTCGGGTTTTGACTTTTCGCCGTTTATTTTGTTGATCGCTTTGCTGTTTGTCAGCCGTTTAGTGTATCGTCTGACGGAAATGTTGCTTTAAGCGGAAAACTTATGGATTTTACTTCTGACGGAATCGTGATAAGAGTTAGGTTAACCCCTAACTCTTGTTGTGATTCCGTCAAAGGCGTCCAAAACGACGGCAATGACGGGGCGGTTCTGCGGGTGAGCGTTACGGAGGTTCCCGAAAAAGGCAAGGCCAATCAGGCAATGATCAAGTTTTTGGCCAAGGCTTTGAAAACGGCCAAGGGCAATGTACAAATCATCTCGGGACAAAGCGACCGCAACAAAAAGGTTTTTTTGCTGGGACTTTCCCCGGAAAGCCGAAAAAGGCTGGAACAATGGTTTCAACAGGAAAATGAAGAATGAGTGCGGAAATATTGGACGGGAAAGCGCTGGCGGCACAAAAACGCAGTCGGCTGAAGGAAAAAATCGCGGCTTCCGGAAAGGACGCTTTTTTGGCGGTGGTTTTGGTCGGTGACGACGAAGCCAGCCGGCTTTATGACCGCAATAAGAAAAAGGCCGCCGAAGAGCTCGGAATGCGCTGTGAGATTATGGAGTTTGCGGCCAGCATGGGCGAAAATGCCTTGCTGCAGGTGATCAGAGAGTTGAACGAAGATCCTGCGGTTAACGGTATTTTGGTGCAGCTTCCTTTGCCGCCGCAAATTAATCCCGGGCGGATTTTGGCGGCCATTGCTCCGGAAAAGGACGTGGACGGCTTTTGCCCTTATAACTGCGGCTTGTTGTTGGCGAATGCGCCTGAGGCGGTGACCGCCGCCACTCCGAAGGGCATTTATGAGTTGTTGAAAAGTACGGGGATGCCGCTGGCGGGGAAACATGCAGTGATTGTGGGACGTTCCAACATTGTGGGGCGGCCTTTGGCGGCTTTGCTGCTTAATCAGGACTGTACGGTGACGGTGACGCATTCCAAAACGCGCAATTTGCCCGAACTGACAAGACAGGCGGACATTTTGGTGGCGGCCTGCGGCTGTGCCGAAATGATTAAAAAAGATTGGGTCAAGCCGGGAGCGGTGGTGATTGATGTGGGGATTAACCGTATAGACGGCCGGTTATGCGGCGACGTTGATTTTGACGAAGTGAAGGAAGTTGCCTCTTTCATTACGCCGGTGCCGGGAGGCGTGGGGCCGATGACTGTGGCCATGCTGATGGAAAACACATGGGAAGCGGCTTGCCGCCAACAGGAAAATGTGTCGCAAGAAAAGCATACCTGCCATTTAGGTGATTTATGCTTGGTAAAAGGACAATATTTTAATAAGAATAATAATTAAAATGAGGACGTATATTAAGGATAGAACCTCGTTAAAAAAATTAATGTTATGAATATAGAAGATTGGTTAGTCAAAATTGCTCATGCAGAAGACGAAAAATGGTTCAAAAACGGTTGGCATGCGCTTCAAACCTCTGCCGGTTGGATGTTATCAGATGCTTCCGGAGATAAAGTTATCAACGATGTTAAGGATTTTTTTGTTTATCCCAACGGTTGGTTTAGTGCTCGGACTTCTATCGGCTGGACATTGTATACGGCTTTCGGTGAGGAGGTTGTCAGCGGCGTTGATGATATGTATGCCTATGATAACGGTTGGTTTATCGTTAAAACTTTGGCTAATCCTGATTGGGTGGCGTATGATCCTTCGGGAAAGAGGATTTACGGCGAAAGAGGATGAATCTGAAAGCTCAACGGCAGTATGGCTGACCGGACTTCTGAAGGATGTTTTCCGTATCGGATGTTTGGGCAAATTTCGACTCATGATCAGGGCGCTTCACTTTTGGGTGAAGCGCTTTTTTTATGTTCGAATACCGTACGGCAGAAAGAATTTTGAAGAAAATTCGGGCAAATAATCAATATTATTCGAGATTAGATTCTTAAAAACACCGATCCGCTTATTATATTATGCTCATTAGTTAACCGTTGTTGATAATGAGGGTGAAATGAACAAAAAACCGGGGCGGATTTTTATGCTGGATGATGACCAGATCATTTTGGAGCTTTACAGAAATTATCTGGAAGCCAAGGGGTATGAGGTTTTTGCCACAACGAACGCTTATCAGTTTGTGAGATATGCGCAGGAGGTTGTTCCCGAAGTTCTGATCATGGACGTAAACATGCCGGAAGTTTTGGGGTGGGAGGTTTTGACCCGGATTGAGCGTTTTGAAAAACTCCGCGAGATTCCCGTGGTGATGCTCAGCGTCGGTTTTGACGTTGATCTGGCCGCGGTGAAAGGAGCAGCGCATTTTTTGCACAAACCGGCGGAAATGGATGAACTGATGGAAATCGTCGAAGCCTATACCTTAGGCGCGCAAGAAAAGGATTTGTTGCTTTTGGAAAAATATGATCCCGAGTTTGACGCTTTGGCGGAAGACATCAAGAGGCACAGTTGGAGCTGTTTTCGGCTGCACAATGCGGACGTGGCCGTTCACTATCTGCGAAAGAATCGGCCGCATTTGGTTTGTGTTCGTACCGATGAGGCAGGATTTGCACGTGTCCGCCCCATGTTGAATCATCCGAAAGTCCATCGGATTGAAGGAATAGACAATATTGTGGATTTAATGAAAGAATAAGTGTCTTTTTTGCAAAAATCCGTTATCATCAAAATCGATCAGGAGGTTTTTTGATGGTAATAGTAAAAAAAAGTTGGCAGTGGTTTCATGATTTTGCCAAAGCTGTTTATGATTATATGATTGAGTTGGCAGCTAAGCCGCGCGCAATGCATTATTTGTTTGCGGTGGCTTTTATTGAGAGTTCCTTTTTTCCCATTCCTCCCGACGTGATGTTGATTCCCATGGTGTTGGCCATGCCGCAGAAGGCTTGGAAGATTGCCGGGGTGGCGACCGTTGCCAGCGTGTTGGGCGGTTATTTCGGCTATGTGATCGGCGTTTTCTTTTTTGATCTTATTGCGCGGCCGATTCTTAACTTTTACGGCTATATGGAGCAGTTTGAGCATTTCAAGGAATATTATCATGAGTGGGGTGCCTGGATTGTCTTCGGGGCGGGAATTACGCCGTTTCCCTATAAGGTGATTACCATTGCAAGCGGTGTGATGCATCTGGATTTGGCCGTGTTTACCATAGCTTCGGTTTTGGCCCGCGGCATGCGCTTTTTCCTGGTGGCTTGGCTTTTGAAAAAGTATGGTGCGCCGATGAAGGATTTTATCGAAAAAAATCTGGGTTTGCTTTCGGTGCTTTTTCTGGTCTTGTTGGTCGGTGGGTTTTGGGCGATTAAGTATTTATAGGAAATTAAGCTGAAACCGATTAAAACATTTGTCAAAATTTAAAAATTAGGCTATGATATGCCAGATGGTTTTAATGCTGGTAAAGTTTGGTTATGGCAGAAGACAAGAAAAATTTTGATATTGCGGAAATCCGCAGCAAACTGAAAAACACTCGTCAAGAAGATGAGGAAAGCGGCGGCTGGTCGGCGGTTTCTCGCGGGGCGTCTGCCGGGATGGGTTTGTTTGCCGCTCCCCGGGAGGGGATAGACTTTATCGGCAAAAATCTGGAAGGCGGAAAATTTGCTGGCGAAAATTTTGAAAACGCCAATTTTTCCGTTTCCAATTTAAGCGGGGTCGATTTCAGCGGAGCCAATCTGCAGGGTGTTAATTTCAGCGGGGCCAATTTAAGCGGGGCCAATCTTTCGGGAGCCAATCTAACCGGGGCCATTTTGTCGGGTGCCGTTTTGGCCAAGACCAATTTCAGCGGTGCCGTCCTTGATCGGGTCGTGTTAACGGATGCCGATCTTGAAGATGCCATATTGCTGGATATTCGCATTGATGCCCTGGGGTTGGCGGAACTCCAAGCTTTGGTCGAATATATGGCCAAATATTATCCGCATAAGCTGAATTTGAGCAAGATCAACCTGACGCTGCTGGATTTGTCGAAAATCGACTTGTCGCGGGTGAGTTTGCGCGGGGTGGATTTTACCGGAGTGGATTTTACCGGCGTTAACATTTTAGAACTTGACCTTTCCGAAACCAATATTACGCCCGAGCAAATCGCTCAGGCTTTGGGACGCGTTCCGGGGCCGGAGGAATTGCGTCGGCTGATGGCGCCGAAGGTTAAAAAAAGCAAAGGAAATTCGCTTTCGGATATGGCGGATATGTTTGTCAAAGGGGAAGACTACAGCGTTTGGGATACGAGGAAATATGAGGGCATGAGCATTGACACGCTGATGAAGTTCGGCAAAAAAGTGTTTCGGCGCAGTGCTGACAAGCCTGAAGTGAAGGACGAGGAGGCTTTGGAATTCATCAAGTCCAAGGTTGAAAACGAGGCGAAAAACCATAACCAGGAACTGCGCAAGGTGATTGAAGCCCGCAAGGAACAAGTTCTCAAGGAAAGGGAAGAAAAGAAAAAGCAGCTTGAGGAAGAAATGGCGGCAAAATCTTTGGAGAAAGAACCGGTACGGAAAAAAACGATTGACAACTCGGTCATGGAACGGGTGCAAAAGGTCAGGGAGTATTCACGCAGCTGAGGAAACGGCGATGAGCGTAAAGTTATATCTCAGTGAAGACGAAAATCCGCGCAAAGCCTTGTGGTGGATGTTTAAGATTTTGTTGTTGGCCGTTGTCTGCCTGGTGGTTGCCATGGCGGTTTTTTTGTCTTGGGCACATTTGCTGCAAAACGGCATCAACGAATACAGCCTATCGGCGTTGGAGCGCTTTTTCTCTCTGACAGCGAAAGATCCCTTGTCTTTGTTTCGGGCTTACGGCGACTGGTTTGAGGTTTTTAAGGAAGCGGTGCGGCGGCATGAGCTGACGGCGGCTTTGCTGCTGCCGCTGACGGCGCCGCTGTTGTTTTTGCTGATTGTTTTTCTGGCGTATGTCAAAAGCTCCTATGCCCTGATGTTGTGGTATGTTTTGCATAATCATTTCGCCAAGCTGAAAGACGTGCGTCGCATGGGGCTTTTGAACGGAAAACTTTTGGCCTTGGGACGGTTTCAGAATTTGTTGTTGAGTTTAAAGCAGCCGTTGTCGGTCTTGTGTTTCGGCCCCGTGGGCAGCGGCAAAACCAGTGCGGTGGCCATTCCTTCGGTTTTGAATTCTGACAATGCCTGCGTGATCGCCGTGGATCGCCGTGGCAATCTGGCGAAATATACCAGCGGTTATCGTGCGCAAATCGGGCGGGTTTTTTATTTTAACTGGGATCTGTGCGATGATGCCGGAAAAGACGAGTTTTATCCGCGTTTTAATCCGTTGTCGCGGGGAAATTTGCCGCCGCGGGGGGAGGGGCGGGAGTACTATCTCAGCCTGACGGCAAAAAATTTGGTGGCTGCGGACATTGAGGTTAACAAGGACAATTATTGGGAGTGGCTGGCTTATTCTTCTATGGCGGCGTTGTTGAACTTTTTTGTGACCAAAACAGAGCAGGCGGCGGCCAACGATTATTTTTTGGACCAGATTATCAAGCGGGGGACGCTGGGTGCGGAAGACAGGGATGTTTTGCTGAGTTATTACGGCCTGATGCCCCAAAGCTATGCCGCCCGCGGCTTGCAGATTTTGGAAAAAAAGCGTCTGAAACCGGAGGAATATCTGCCGATCGGCAGTTGGGGAGGCATTCCCGAAGTTTGGAAAGGCAAGGAAGCTTGTTTGCCGATGTTTGCCGACTGGCTGTTTCAGAGCTATTTTGCCATTCGTGAAGGCTTGGGCGAGGACGGGCGAGAGGTAGATGTCTGGAAAATCCTGTTTGGAAATTTGCTCGACGAGGCCCGGTTTATGAATTACGGTACGCGGGTGATTGACGGTATTCGCCAAATGGTTTATTTGTCGCGCAAGCAAAGGAGCATCATTTTGCCGCTGTTGATGAAGCCGCTGACGGTGTTTAAGCAACCGTCCATCCGCGAAAGAATGTCAAGCAGCGACTTTTATTATGATTATATTCACGGCGTGCGGCATGAGAGCGGTTCTTGGCAACCGGTAACGGTATATACGTTGGCAGCAACTAAACCGGCGCGCTTCGTCAATCGTTTTTTTCTCGACATGTTAATTGCACACGGTTTGCAGGCGCAGGAGGCAGTCGGGCCATTGCCGTTGTTGATGGTGTTGGATGATTTGGGACAGATGCCGAAGCTGAAGTTCTTGCAAGACGGTCTGAACCGCGGCGCTCATCACAACATGTCTTTTTTGATGATGAGTGACGATCTGACAAATTTGGAGCGGATTTACGGCAAAAGCGGGTTGGAGGAAATGGTTAGCGTTTTGCCTTATAAGCTGCTTTTGGCCGACAGCAACCGTCTGCTCAGCCAACAGTTGAACAAGCTTGCGGTTTACGGAACGGCTTCGGTACAGATTCCGGCAGAGAAGAAAGGGGCTTGGTTTAAGGCCAAAGGTGGTTTTTCCGACGCTTATTATTATCACAAAATCGCCAAAAGGCTGTTGTCGCGTCGGCGGCGGATGAACGTGGTGACGCGCGGGTATCAGCTGCTTTTGGCGGAAGGGTACTATCATTTGCCGGTTTTGACCAAGTCGACGCATTTTTTGCGCGATGAAACCCTGTGTCCGAAGTCGACGGCGGACGTGGACTATTTTCTGCATGAGGATTTTCTGGCCAAACGCCATATTCAGGATCAGCAAGTTCCGGGATTGGACGGCGTGTTGGCGGAAATCGGCATTCATATTGACAATGAAGAGGCGTTCGGCAGTTATATCAGTCAAAAATATCAGGAAGCGATTGAACGCATGGCCGATATTCCGGATCGCAAGACCGTTTTGGCCGACGATCTTTCCGCCAAATGGCAGAGCCACGGAGAAGAGTTAGCCAAAGAGGCGGTACGGTCGGAACGTGACCGTGAGGATTGGTGGTTGGCAGAAGATTCTTTTTCCTTGTCGATAGATGCCGGCAATCCGTTTGAAAGGGAAAGGGCGCCGGTAGTCCCTCGGTCTAAAAAATCAAATTAAAATACTATAAATTTTAAAAAAATCTGCTATGTTTAGATCAGGTAAAAACACGAATCGATAAAATTATGGAAGAGACTTTATTTTCAACGCAAATTAAGCGTCCGTTGGCGGATCGGCTGCGGCCGACCTCTTTGGCCGAGGTTGTCGGACAGGATCATCTTGTCGGCGCCGACGCGCCGTTGGGGCGGATGCTCAAAGCCGGAAAAATTTCTTCTTTTATCCTTTGGGGGCCGCCGGGTTGCGGAAAAACGACCATCGCGCGGCTGATCGCCGAAAACACCAAGCTTTATTTTGAGCAGATTTCGGCGGTGTTTTCCGGCGTGGCGGACCTGAAGCGAGTTTTTCAATATGCGCAGGAACGCCGGGCCAATCAAGGGCAGGGAACATTGCTCTTCGTGGATGAAATCCATCGTTTTAACAAATCGCAGCAGGACGGCTTTTTGCCTTATGTGGAAGACGGAACGATCATTTTGGTCGGCGCGACGACGGAGAATCCGTCCTTTGAGCTGAATGCGGCTTTGTTGTCGCGGTGCCAGGTTTTTGTCTTAAACCGTTTGACGGCCGATGATTTTGAAGTGTTGTTGAGCCGGGCGGAGAAAGAACTCGGCAAAAAACTTCCGGTTGACGACGAGGCGCGGCAGTTTATGAAAGATACGGCGGACGGCGACGGGCGTTATATCCTTAATCTGGCGGAGAGCGTTTGGGCTTATGCCAAAGAAGGGGAAGTTTTTGACAAAGACCATATCGTCAAGATCATCCGTTCCAGGGCGCCGGTTTATGACAAGGGGCGCGACGGGCATTATAACCTGATTTCCGCGGTGCATAAATCTATGCGCGGGTCAGACGTCGATGCCGCCCTTTATTGGGTGGCCCGTATGTTGGAGGCGGGCGAGGATCCGAAATATTTGTTTCGGCGGTTGACCCGTTTTGCGGTGGAAGACGTGTCTTTGGCCGATCCGAATGCGGTGACGCAGGCAATCTCCTGCTGGCAGACCTATGAACGCCTCGGGTCTCCGGAAGGGGACTTGGCGCTGATGCAGCTGACGGCTTATCTGGCAACAGCGCCGAAATCTGCCGGGGTTTACAAGGCAATGCACAAAGCGCGGGAGATGGCGCGGCGCACCGGTTCTCTGATGCCGCCGAAGCATATTCTCAATGCGCCGACCAAGCTGATGAAACAATTAGGTTACAGTGACGGATATCAATATGACCAGGATTTGGAAGACGGATTTTCCGGGCAGAATTATTTTCCCGACGGTGTTTCCCGGGTTAAACTCTATGAACCGGTGGAGCGTGGGTTTGAGCGGGAAATTAAAAAAAGGATCGAGTATTTTGACAACTTGCGGCGGCAGAAAAATTCCGTGTAATGTTTGTCGGAGCCGGGCGGCGGCATATAAAAAGTTTATGTGTTGTGTGATGTAAGGAAAAAATATTATGGCCGGGGTGGAAATTATTAAAGTCAAGGAGCAGGATGACGGGATGCGGCTTAACCGCTGGTTTTTGAAATATTATCCCGGGTTGTCCCTCGGACGGTTGCAAAAATTGCTGCGCACCAAGCAGATTAAGGTTGACGCCCAAAAGGCCGAGGCTTCGCTGCGTTTGGCCGCCGGGCAGGAAATTCGCGTGCCGCCCTTGGAAAAAGAGGCCGAGAAACCCGCGGAAGTCGGCCTTTCCTCCCGGGACTGCGATTTTATGCGGCAGCTGGTGATCTATAAGGACGACAACGTCATCGTTTTGAACAAGCCTTCCGGGTTGGCGGTTCAGGGGGGAACCAAAACGACGCGCCATATAGACGGCATGTTGGCGGCGCTGCAGTTTGACAAGCCCGAAAAACCGCGGCTGGTGCATCGAATCGACAAAGATACAAGCGGCCTTTTGGTCTTGGCGCGGGATCGCAAGAACGCCGATTTGTTGACCAAGGCTTTTCGCGAGCATTTGTTGGAAAAGGAATATTTGGCTCTGGTTTCCGGTTGTCCGGCGGCAGAAGAAGGGGAGATCAAAGCACCGTTGGCTAAAATCGGAGAAAACGCCGTCGTGCGGCCCGACGGCAAACCGGCGACGACGATTTATCGGGTTCTGGACAACAGCGGCGACAAATTCGCTTTGTTGGCGGTGGCGCCTTTGACGGGGCGGACGCATCAGATCCGTGTGCATCTGCAGCATATCGGCTGCCCGATTGTCGGAGATGACCGCTATTTTGGCCAGACGAGGCAAAAATATGCAGAAATCAGCGATAAATTGCATCTGCATGCATACAAAATAAATTTATCCGCTATATATAATAAAAAGTTGTTGCTAAAAGCGGCTTTGCCGTCTTATTTTAAACAAAGTTTGGAAACCCTCGGCATAAGATTTAAGGAGTAAAGCGATGGGAAAATTTATGAAGGTGGCAGGTTGGGTCCTGTTGGGGCTGGTTATTCTGATCGGTATTCCCGGATATTATTTTTTGAAGAATTTTGATCTTAACAAATATAAATCTTATGTCGAAGAGATGGCGCAGAATCAGCTGGGACGCCAATTGAAGATCAACGGCAACGCCAGCATCGGCATTTCTTTGGTACCAACCTTGGAAGTAGAAGACGTGGAGCTGGCCAATGCCTCCTGGGCGCAAAATCCGCAGATGGTTGTGGTTAAAAAACTGGAGATCAAATTGGCCCTGCTGCCGTTGATGCGTCAGGAGTTGATTATTGATAAGGTGATTTTGGAACAGCCGAAGATTTATCTTGAAGTTGCTGAAAACGGCCAAAACAACTGGACGTTTCCCAACTTGCAAAAAACGACGGCTACCGGAGGTTTTGAGCTGGTGACGACGGCCCAGGCGGCGGAAGACAAAAACATGATGAGTGATCTGGTGGTTAAAAACGTGACGATTCAAGACGGGTTGGTGCAATTTACGGATCATAAGTCTGGCAGCAATACCTCTGTCGACATTGCTTTTGTCGGACTTGCTGCGCCGACGCCGAATGATAACCTGACGGTTAATTTTGACGTGGCTCTGAACGGACAAGGATTACGCGGCGAAATGACCGGCGGTCCCTTAACGCAACTGTTGGCCGGAAAGAATCCTTATCCCGTGGTTTTGACGGCAAATGCCTATGGGGTTGATTTGAAGCTGGACGGTTCGGTGGTGAATGCCCTGGCGGATCCGCATTTTGCCTTTAATACCAATATTTATAATCCGGCCGGCAACATGGGTGCGCCGGAGACCTCCTTTACCGGTTTGGTCGAAGGGACGACGCAGAATGTTGAGGTTGACATTCAGGCCTTGGACGTCGTCAACAATATGATTACCGGGAAGGTCTCCCTGCGTCTGAACGAGGCCAAGCCGCGGCTTGTCGCGGATTTGAAGTCTGATAGGATTAATCTGACGAATTTTTCGCAAAACAGTAATTTTGCGTTGGCTTTGCCAGCGGTGATCAGCTCGGCGGAGGCCAGTCAGTTGGTGCCGGCAACTCCGATTCCTTACGCTTTGCTGCAGCAAGCCAATGCGGCACTCAAAGTGGCGGTGGGCCAATTGATTGTCAACAACGGTCTGGCAGCCAAAAACGTTTTGGCGGCGGCCAATTTGGAGGGCGGTGTGCTGAAGATTCAGCCGCTGCAGCTAAGTTTCGGCGGCGGAGACATTGACGCGGCTTTGACAGTGAACGCCAACAATCGCCAGGTACAGCTGACGGCGAACAGCAAAAATCTGTTGTTGCAAAACCTGCATCAGGAATTTCAGGTTGCCGATCGCAACGACTTCGGCATTTTGGAAGGCGGACAAACCGACGTTGACCTTAATCTGAACAGCAGCGGCGCAACCTATCGCGAGTTGGTGCAGAATTTGAAAGGACAGGCGGTCATTATTCTGGACAAGTCGGTGATTCAGACCGGCAATCTCAGTTTTATGACCGGAAATTTTGTTTCTCAATTGCTGGATGCCTTGCATTTCGTTTCTAAAAAAAGAACGGATCTGAATGTTAACTGTGCCGTGGTGCGGGCCGATTTCGGCAACGGCAAGGCTACTTTCCCCAAAGGTATTGCCTTTAACTCCGATCAATTGAACCTGGTCAGCAACGGAACGCTTAACCTGGTCAATGATAATATTGACTTTGATATTCGTCCTTTTTCGGGTAAGGTGGTTGATACAAACGTGGCTCAGGCGCTTTCTTCTTTCATCAAGGTCAAAGGGACGGTGACGAATCCGAAGATCAGCTTGGATGACAAGCAAGTGGTGCAAGCTGTTGTCGGGGCGATTGCCGCCGGTCCGGCCGTTTTGGGCACCAAACTTTTGGATGCCGACCCGACGCCTTGCTATACGGCATTGCAGGGAACGAAATATCAGAACCGTTTCCAGGGGCCGGGCAAGGTTGAAAAAGCAACTCAGGACGTTTACCAGGGGACAGTCGGGCAGGTTAAGACCGATGTGAAAGCTTTGGGAAATGCTGCCAAGGACTTGTTGAAATCTTTTACCAAAGGAAAATAAATGCAGAAGTATCTTGAAGACGCGGCCCGGGAGATCAAAGCCCATCGGGAAGAAATTATCAATAAGATGGTGCAGCTGTCTTTGACGGACATGCTGTTGTTTTGGGGACAAAAAAAGGACCTCATGGAAAGACAGCAGCAGGTTTGGGGACCTTTGCTGCAATGGGCGCAGGATTCTTTCAAAACGCATTTCGCCAAGACTTTCGGCTTGGAGGTGCCGTCGGAAAACGAGGCTTCCGGAGCTCGGTTGAAGTTGTTTATGGAAAGCCTTAACGATCGGGAATTGGCCGCTTTTTACGTGGCGGCGCTGAACATGCGTTCGGTCTTGCTCGCCGCTGCTTTGGTCAAAGGCCGGATTAATGCCGAAGAGGCTTATCAGGCGGCTTATCTGGAGGAGTTGTGGCAGGCGGAAAACTGGGGCAGCGACGAAGAAGCCGAAAGCAAACGTCAGGAGCGCCTCTGCGAATTGCGAGAGGTGGAGAAGTTTTTGAAAACGGCTCATGATTAAGGAAGTTTACATAAAAATCAGAGGCCGGGTACAGGGAATAGGCTTTCGCTGGTGGGCCGTGCGCGAGGCGGAGGCTTTGGCTGTTTCCGGTTGGGTGCATAATGCCGCCGACGGCAGCGTTGAAGTCCTGATGCGCGGCGAGGAGGAAAACATCGACCAAATGCTGGCGGCTTGTCATAAAGGGCCGCCGTTGGCCCGGGTGGACAAAGTGGAATTTATCGTCGGACGGATGAGCTCTTTCCTGCCGCCGGTTACGGAAGGGGTTTTCAGACGAATATAGACTAATTTCATAGGTAAGGATGCCTTGTTTTTTGAACACCGATAGTTAGGTTATTGGTGTTCAATTTTTTTTATTCGAGGAGAAAAAACATGCAAGTTGCCCGTACACGTGAAAATCTTAAACATTGCCAATGCCTGCATTGTCCGTCTTATACTATGGGATGCAAAATTAAGAATATGCCGGAAAACATCATCAAAATGATGGAAGACCTTGATGACGTCGAGCATTTTGAAGGTATGTATTGCGCTTTTGACAAGAGTCATTGCATCAGCGAAGACAAAGGCTGTCTGTGCGATACCTGTCAGGTGCACAAGGATTATGACTTGAAACGCGAGGAATATTGTCTGAAAACCGGTGGCATGTAGGTTCCGTTGCGAAACGCGTCGGGAAAGTTTTCCGTGCGTGTTTTCCGGTTTTTGCATTATTGTCAGAGGTTCGGATGAAAATGAAAACGAGCGATAAATTAAATATTTTGAAAGTTTATCAAATGGCTAATCAAGCCGCTGACCAATCCCAAAATCCGGACGACAAAATTCGCGCCTATGACCGGGTGATCAACTTTTGCCGCAACGACGGGGTTTGTCAGTTGGACGACACCATCAAGAAAAGCGTCGTGCTTTATTGGTCTTATAACAATATCGGAGACGCTTTGTCGGAGAAAAACGATCCGCAGCGTTCTTTGCAATATTATCTCAAGGGGCTGAGCTTTGCCCGCGATAATCTTGAAAAGATTTCTGTGCTTAACCGCATGGCGCACAATTATGAAAAACTCGGCGATCGTCAAAATTGGCTGGCGACGAAAATCAGCATTGTCGAGAATCTTAAAATTGAAGAAAGGCGCAAGGCTTACCTGGCTTTGTTGTCCGAAGTGAGAGAGGAGGCGGAGATGGCGGTTTTGTTGGAAAAAGCGTTGCAGTCGGTCAGCGGCGAGGAATTGTCTTTGCTGGCCAAATGTCAGAATACGCTTCTGATTTCGTCAAAGCTGACGGAAATTTATCGGAAGCGTCGCGAAAAGAAAAATTTGAAACGGATCAAAGATCTGACGGCCAAGACGGCGGTGTTGGCGGTCAAGTCCCTGGAAGGGCGGATCGATGCCGAAAATGACCATGAGCAAAAGCTTCAGTTGCTTGGGAAGCTGATTGAGATCGAGAACAAGTTTTTGCAACCGGGAAAGGCACGTCAAAAGGAAATTTACCGTCGTTTGGCCGACACTCTCGGGGAGGACGAGCTTTTTTATTACGAAGGCAGGAAATATACGCGGGCGCGGATATACAGAAAACTGCATCAATAAGCAAAAGGTTCCGCGCAGAAGCGGAACCTTTTTTACAGTTTTCTTAAAAAAACAGCAGATTTTTTATGTCGGCTTCTTTTTCTTTAACGAAAACTTGAAAATTTTCAAAAGAAAGAATGACCGAGTCTAAAATCACGGCCGTTTCCAGTACCAGGCGCAGGTCGTTTTTGTTTTCGCGCAGCAAAGACATGTCAGACATCATGTTTATCAGCCAGGTCGTGAGGTCCATATAAACTTTGTCTTCGTTTTTCACCGGCATGTCATAGCGGGCGGCTGCCAATTCTTTTTTGACAAACAGGCCCGGGGTGTCTTCGGGATTGGGACGCTGTCGCGCCTTGTCTTCCAGATAGGTTTCGAGAAGCGTTTGCCAGTCTTCAAGGACCAGGCCGTTGGCTTCGGGATACAGTTTGATGATGAACGGCGTCAGTTCGCGGCTGTCGCAACAAAGCATGAAACTGAAAAAGGCCTTGAGTTTCAACAGTTCCTGAACGGCACGCAGGTTAGCATGCGAATGGCAGTTCTGTTCGGCTTTTTCAAAGACTCTGAAGTGAGGTGTCACCGTTTCCAACAAAGAACAAACCAACGTTTTGGTTTCCAGAGTTTTTTGATCTTTTTTCATAATAATTCATATTTATAAGCTTAAAAATATCCTTCTTAAACTTATAAATAAAAGAAAGGGAATTTTTTGTCAATGTTTAATCGTTTTCCGTCCGGCAGAGGCAGGCGTATTCTTCTTTTTTGCGGGAGAGCATTTGTTGTTGCTCCGCGCTTAAAATCGCAGGTTTGCGGGCGACGACGTATTGCGGCAGCAGCTTTTTGATTTCATTGAGCGGGAGTTCCCAGTTTTGCGGACGAATGCGTATGGTTTTGCCTTGGCCGGCAGAGACCTTTGAGGTTATGGCGCCGGTTTGGGCGTCTTCAAATTCCGTCAACGTCAGGCGGAGATTCTGCAGGCTGTCGGGGAGCAAAAATTCTATAAATTCGCCGGCGTTAATGTAATTTCTGACTTCAAACAAAGCGTCATCACCGTCCCAGGTGATGATTGACCCAGCAAAGAGCCAATCGCCCAAGGTACGGGTGTATTCGTAGTTTTGACTGAGGTTGGTTAGGGAACCGTCATGAAACCCCAGACAATAACCGCGGTTTTGCAAGGTATACAAGTCGTCCATGTAGCGATGCCAATCCCAGGAGGCGGGGTCACGGTAGTAGTCGTCGATTGCCTGACGGTAAGCGCGGGCGACGGTTGCGGCATAATATTCGGTTTTGTTGCGGCCTTCCACTTTCAGGGAGTCAATGCCGACGGAAAGTAGGTCGTTTAAGCGTGGCATGAGGCACAAGTCTTTGGAATTGAGCAGATAACCTCCATGCTCGTCTTCGACGATTTCATAGTATTCTCCGGGGCGAAATTCTTCTTGCAGCAAGAATTCAAAGGATTTTCGGTTGTTTTCGTCAATGACGATTTCCTTTACCGTTCCGTCTTTGAGGCGCAAATGCAGTTTGTAATGCCAGCGGCAGCAATGGGCGCATTTTCCCTGATTGGCGCTGCGGTCGGCAAGGTAGTTGGAGATCAGGCAGCGTCCGGAATATGACATGCACATGGCGCCGTGCATGAAGGTTTCCAAAAGAATGTCGGGGCATTTTTGCCGAATTTCCTTTAATTCTTCAAACGTTACTTCGCGACCGAGGACGCAGAGCTTGGCACCTTGGCTTTGCCAGAAATTGACGGCGGCCCAAGAGCAAATATTGGCTTGGGTGGAGACGAAAAGGTTGAGTTCGGGAGCGTTTCCCCTGACATATTGAAAGACGCCGGGATCGGCAATCAAAACGCCGTCGGGTTTGAGGCGGCGCAAGGTGTCTACGAACTGCGGCAGCTTTTCGACGTCTCGGTTATGCATGAAAAGGTTGAGGGTCAGATAGATTTTTTTGTCGTGAGCGTGTACAAAGGCAATCCCTTCCTCCAGGTCTGACAAAGACATTTTGGATTGGGTGCGCAGACTCATGTCCGGCGTGCCAGCGTAGACGGCGTCGGCCCCGTATAAGATTGCGGTTTTCAGTTTTACCAACGACCCGGCAGGCAGGAGGAGTTCGGCTTTTTCCAGCATTGATCAGTCCTTTTTTACGGTTATTTTTTGCGTTTTGACGTCCAGGCGGCCAAGCGGCGTGTCGTCGATTTTGATTTGGGCAATGAACGGCAGTCCGCTGGCGTTGTCTTTCATGATCCAAAAGTAAATCGGCTTGTCGGAACTCAATTGCCACAAGAGATCGTCGCCGTCGGAATTGAGCTTGTCAATATACATGGAGCATTTGGCAGCTTCGCCTTCGAAGGGAAAATCCTCGGCTTTGGTCAGGTTTTCGCGGCCTTGGTCTTCGAAAATGACGTCGAAACGGCGTTTGCCGTCAAAAACTTCCATGCGGGCGGCGCAGAAGCCGAGTTCGTTATATTGGCGGGCCAGTTCGGCAAAAACGGTTTGCAGATCCGTTGTGCCTTTGTATTCGGCTGATTGTTCGATGTCGACTCTTTTTTCTTTGCCGTTTTTGGAGCTCAGACGGTAAACGGGTTGGCCGCTTTCGTTATAGACCAGTTCTTTCGTGCGTCTGGAGAATCTTGATTTCGAGGCGTATTTGTAACTTCTGGTTTCCAGGTTTTTACCGTTGATTTTTCCGGTGGTGGCATATTCGGCCCGAAAAGGGTAAAGCGTGTTAAACAGGCCGGAGGTTTTGACTTCGGAGGAGACAAGGTAATTGTCTTTGTCCAGTCCGTAACGAAACAGGGTGCGGCTGGCGTCAAAAGGGCCGATTTGTACCTTGAAGTCGTGTTCCAGGGTAAAAGCGCGGGCAGAAAAGGCCGACAGACAGAAAAAAAGGGCAAAAAACGGAATTTTTTTCATTTATTTTAGTCTTTCTTAAAACATTTTGGCGCATACTAGCACAAACTCTTAGCGATAGACAAGGGAAAATAATGGTAAAAAAAGTTTTGGTGATGATGGGGGGCTTTTCTTCCGAACGGGAAGTGAGCCTGGTCAGCGGCCGCTGCGTGGAAGAGGCTTTGCAAAAGGCCGGTTACGAGGCCGTTGCGTATGATTTGAAAAATATTGCGGATTTTGTGCAGGTCTTGAAGCAGGAAGAACCGGACGTCGTGTTTAACGCTTTGCACGGAAACTGGGGCGAAGACGGCGAGATTCAAGGTTTTTTGGATATGCTGCAAATTCCTTATACGCATTCGGGATTAAAGGCTTCTGCGGTGGGGATGGACAAGATTTTGACCAAGCAGATTTGTCGGGAAATCAGGATTAAAACGGCACCGAGCGAGGTTTTGACTTATGCGACCTTGAAGAAGGAAGGCACCGTGATGGCCATGCCTTACGTGATCAAGCCGGTTTGTGACGGTTCGTCGGTCGGAGTTCATATTATTCACGAGCCCGAGGACCTGAAAGACGTCGTTTATGACAATGACGAGACCATGCTGATGGTGGAAAAATACATTCCCGGCCGCGAGCTGACGGTGATGTGTTTGAACGGCAAAGCCTATGTGGTGACAGAACTGCGGCCGAAAACGGAATTTTATGACTATAAGGCCAAATATACCGATGGGGTCGTTGAGCATTTGCTGCCGGCCGACTTGCCAGAAGAAGTGACGAACACTTGTTTGCGTTATGCCGAAAAACTGCATGAAAGAATCGGGTGTAACACCGTTTCGCGGGTGGATTTGCGTTATAACAAAGAAGACGGCGTCGTGCTGCTTGAGATCAATACCGCGCCGGGGTTGACCCCTTTGTCTTTGGTGCCGGAACAGGCGCGTTATGCCGGAATTTCTTATGAACAGCTTTGCTCTATTTTGGTGGAGAACGCAACTTGCCGCAAACTGCCGAAAATCGGATAATCGTCATCGGCGGGCCGACGGCGTCGGGGAAGTCCGGTTTGGCCCTGGCTTTGGCCAAAGTCCTCGACGGTGTGGTGGTCAATGCCGATTCCATGCAGGTTTATCAGGGATTGGGCATTTTGTCGGCGGCGCCTTCCGCAGCAGAAAAACAAGAAGTTCCGCACCGCCTGTATGAGATCTTTCCGCCGGAGGTGAACGGGACGGTGGTGGAATGGCTGAAACTGGCGGAAAAGGAAATTCGGAACATTTGGGGCGAAGGGAAGATCCCCGTCGTGGCGGGAGGTACGGGGCTTTATTTGGACAATCTGATCCGCGGGACGACACCGATCCCCGAACCTTTGCCCCAAACCAGAGAGAAGGGATTGTCCTTGTTGGCAGAGCTCGGGGCTGTTGGGATGTTTGACCTGTTGCGGAAAATTGATCCGGCTTCGGCCGAAGTCTTGAATGCCAATGACGCGACGCGGGTGCGACGGGCCTGGGAGATTATGACCGATACCGGCGTTTCCGCTCGTGAGTGGTTTAAAAAACCGTTGGTTAAAAAGTTGCCAGAAGCTGAATTTTTTGTTGTTCGTCTTAATCCGGCCAAAGAAGATCTCGACCGTCGCTGCTATTTGCGTTTTGAGCAGATGTTGGAGCAGGGGGCTTTGGAGGAGACGGCGGCTTTGTTGGCGCGCGGTCTTGATCCTCGTTTGCCGGCGATGAAAATGCTCGGCGTGCCGGAGTTGGCCGCTTATCTGCGCGGAGAAACGGGGCTGAAAGAAGCCAAGGCCTTGGCGCAGCTGCATACGCGGCAATATGCCAAAAGACAAAGAACCTGGTTTAACAACCGTCTGAGAGCAGACCTGGAAATTTCCCGCTTTCCTCAAAAGGGGGATGCCGAAGAACTGGCAGGCAAAATCCGCCGCTGACTTTTTTTATGATAAATTGTGTTAACAAAGCAATATAGGGGTTGCACAAAAAGGCAGATGGTTATAAAAATTATCTAACTAAAATTTATTCGGAGATGAATTAAATGCTTTCAAAATTAATGGGCTGGCTGTCAGCCGACATGGCAATTGACCTCGGCACGGCAAATACTTTGGTTTACGTAAAGGGACGCGGGGTCGTCTTGAACGAGCCTTCCGTGGTGGCGATTGAAGAATATCGCGGCAAAAAACAGGTTTTGGCCGTGGGTAACGAAGCCAAGCAGATGCTCGGCCGTACCCCGGGGAACATTCATGCTATTCGTCCGTTGCGCGATGGTGTCATCGCCGATTTTGAAATTGCCGAAGAAATGATCAAGTATTTTATTCGCAAGGTGCATAACCGCCGCACTTTCGCTTCGCCGATGGTTATTGTCTGTGTGCCTTCCGGGTCGACGGCCGTCGAACGTCGCGCCATTCAAGAATCTGCAGAAGCGGCGGGTGCGCGCAAGGTATGGCTGATTGAAGAACCGATGGCCGCGGCCATCGGCGCGGATTTGCCGGTGACGGAACCGACAGGCTCCATGGTGGTTGACATTGGCGGCGGTACGACGGAAGTGGCGGTTTTGTCTTTGGGCGGCATCGTTTATGCTCGTTCGGTCCGCGTGGGCGGCGATAAGATGGACAGCGCCATTATCTCTTACATTCGCCGCAATCATAACCTGTTGGTCGGTGAAGGCAGCGCGGAAAGAATCAAAAAAGAAATCGGGTCCGCCAGCGCGCCGGAAACCGGAGAGGGACGGACAATCGAGATTAAGGGACGCGATTTGATGAACGGCGTGCCCAAGGAAATTATTATTACCGAACGTCAGGTGGCCGAAAGCTTGAGCGAGCCGGTTTCTCAAATTGTGGAAGCCGTCAAGGTGGCTTTGGAACATACGGCGCCGGAATTGGCCGCTGATATTGTCGACAAAGGAATCGTCCTGACCGGCGGCGGCGCCTTGCTGGCCAATTTGGATCAGGTCTTGCGCAATGCGACGGGGTTGCCGGTTTCCATTGCCGAAGATCCGCTGGCCTGCGTGGTTAAGGGAACAGGACGCGCTTTGGAGAATATCGGGCAGCTGCGTTCGATCTTGTCTTCAATGTATTAGAAAGTTCGTATTTTCGGGAGCCGGCCGGCGACATTCCTCGGGGAATGGACCGATGCCGGCTTTGCGGTTTCTGGCAGGGCCGGAAATGGTGTTGTTTGGTTAGGTTGGGGTTATGAAACGGCGGAGAAGTTTATTTATTCATCTGAGTCACATCCGGCTTCTGGCAAAGAAGTTTGCCATTGTGATTTTGTTTTTGTCCGCTTTTGTCTTGATGTTGATCAACAAGACGGATACCGTGATCATTGAAAAGACCTCTTCTTTGGCAACCGATGCCGTTTCGCCATTGATAGAGGTCTTGGTGATTCCGGCTAAGGCCGTCGGCGCGGTGTATGATTATTTTAAGGATCTGAAACGCATTCATGAAGACAATCTGCGCCTGCGCGAGGAAAACCGCCGCTTGGAACTTTTGGGTGAGCGGGCGCGCGCTTTGATGATTGAGAACCGCCTGCTGACACGTCTGCTCAACTATGTGACGCCGCCGGAAGCGCAACTTGTGACGGCTAGGGTGATTGCCGAGGAAGGGGATGCTTTTTCGCATTCGGTCATTGCTTATACTGGCAGCAGTAAAGCGGTGAAAAAAGGGCAGGTGGCTTTGAGCGAAAAAGGCGTGGTCGGTCGCGTGGACAACGTTGGTCAAGCTTATGCCAAGATTATTTTGATCACCGACATCAACTCAAAAATTCCGGTTATGGTGGAGAGAAACCGGGTACGGGGCATTTTGTCGGGAGACAATACCACAGTTCCCAAGATGATTTTTATTCCGTTGGAGGCGGAAGTTCAAGTGGGTGACCGTATCGTGACTTCCGGCGTTTCCGGCGTCTTTCCGGCGGGGTTGCCTGTCGGGCAGGTGGTGGAGATTGGTAAAAATCAGGTGAAAGTGCGTCCGTTTAGCAGTTTGGAACGTTTGGAATATGTGAAGATTGTCGATTACGGTCTCGGCGGCGTCATTGACGAGGAAGCGGAGGCTGTCCATGAGTGAGGAGTGGAGCGAAAACCTGGCAGCCTATTTTCAGCGTTTGCTGCCGCTGCTTTCTTCCTTGTTGCTGGTTTTTATGGCTTACGTTCCTTTTGAGTTCAGCCGTTTTAACAATATTCGCCCGGCAGTGGGAATGATTTGCGTGTATTTTTGGCTCATTCATCGTTCGGACATTTTCAACCTGTTGTCGGTTTATCTTGTTGGGTTGACGGATGACGTCATCAGTTCCATTCCCTTCGGCAGCAATATTTTTACGTTGTTGGTGTTATATTTGCTGGTCAGCAATTTGTCGCGTTTTTTCAACGGCAAGCCTTTTGTCGTGACTTGGTACGGGTTTGCCTTGCTGTCTTTTATCTGTTTTTTTGTCAAATGGTTGATTGTATCCGTTTATTACAGTCAGTTTTTGCCGTTAGGCGTGGCAGCGTTCAGTTATTTGGCGACTATTGCGGCTTATCCGGTTTTGTCGTTGGTTTTGGCGTTTGTGCAAAATAAACTGATGCAGGAAGACGAGGCGTAACGATGAATCGCGACAACGACAAGGGCAAGGTGCTGATCAAACGCTCATTGATTTTGGCGGGCGGAAAGTTCGTTTTGTTGCTGCTGATTATCCTGCGTTTGTATTACCTGCAGGTCTATCAGGCAGACAAGTACAAGACTTTGGCTGACGAAAATCGCATCTCGACGCGTTTGCTGATCCCGCCGCGCGGAATCATCTATGATCGCAATCAGGTGATGATTGCAACGAATCAGCAAAATTTTCAGGCTTCGATCGTAGCGGAGCAAACGCCGAATGTGACGCAGACCTTGGAGGCTTTTCGCAAAATAATGCCGTTGTCTGATGCCGAAATTGAAAGAATCAAAAAAGATTTGAAGAAAAACCGCAGTTTTGTACCCATTAAAATCAAAGATAACCTGACTTGGGAGGAGGTGGCGCGTATTCAGCTGAATGCGCCGGATCTGCCGGGAATTATCATTGACGAAGGGTTGTCGCGTTATTATCCTTTCGGTGAAAAAATGGCGCATATTCTCGGTTATGTTTCTTCCGTGTCGGAAAATGACGTCAAAGACGATCCGCTGCTTGAGGTGCCGGGTTTTAAAATCGGCAAGGCCGGCATTGAAAAGCTGTATGAAAAAGAACTGCGCGGCAAAGGCGGAAACCTAAAGCTTGAGGTTAACGCCTACGGTCGGGTGATGAAGGAGATTGAACGAAATGACGGTATTCCCGGGAGTAAATTAGAGCTAACGATTGATTCCAGGCTGCAGGAAATCGCTTATGACTTGTTTGGAGAAGAAAGCGGCGCAGCTGTATTGCTCGACGTCAGGACCGGAGAAATCCTGGCCTTTGTTTCAACGCCGTCCTATGATCCCAATCAGCTGACGCAGGGCATGAGCGTCGATTTGTGGAAGGAATTGACCGGAAACGAAAAAAATCCGTTGGTTAACAAGGCCATTTCCGGGCAATATTCTCCGGGCTCTACTTTTAAGATGATCGTGGCGATGGCCGGGCTGGAAGCCGGCGTGATTAAACCAGAAAGCCGAAACTTCTGTGCCGGGAAAATGATTTTGGGAACGCATACTTTCCATTGCTGGAAAAAAGTCGGGCACGGTTATTTGAACGTGGTGGAGGCTTTGCAGCATTCCTGCGACATTTTCTTTTATGAAACGGCGCAAAAGTTGGGGATCGAAAAAATCGCCGATATGGCGCGGCGTTTGGGTTTGGGATCTCCGGTCAACGTTGGGTTGGATAACGAAAAACCCGGTCTGATTCCCGACAAGGAATGGAAGTTAAAGCGTTTCGGTGAGCCTTGGCAGCAAGGAGAAAGCGTAATTTCCGGCATCGGACAGGGATATATTTTGACGACGCCGGTGCAGTTGGCAACGATGATTGCCCGTTTGGTCAACGGCGGTTATGCCGTCCGCCCCAGCTTTACGCGCCTGAGTTCCGAAGAGCTTAAGAATATTCCTCGAATTAATGTGCATCCGGAATATTTGGATATTGTCAGAGAGGGAATGTATGCGGTGGTGAATCTTCCCGGCGGAACGGCTTATCGTTCGCAGTTTGATTATCACGGCATGAAAATGGGCGGCAAAACCGGGTCCACGCAGGTACGGCGAATCACCATGAAGGAGCGCCAAACCCGAGTGCTGAAACAAGAAGAACTGCCGTGGAAATATAGGGATCATGCCTTGTTTGTGGGCTATGCACCGCAAGATAATCCCCGCTATGCCGTGGCGGTTTTGGTGGAACACGGCGGCGGCGGTTCTTCCGTCGCGGCGCCGATTGCCAGCAAAATCTTATTGGAGGCCCTAAAATTGGATCCTTTGGCGGAAACTCAGAGACAGGAATAGAAATGTATAAGTTTTATGAGACGTCTTTCAGCAACCAAAATCTGACCATTCGCGAAAAATTGGCGAACATCAGTTTTACCTATGTCTTGTTTATCGTAATGTTGGCGGCCGTCGGCGTGACGATGCTTTATTCGGCGGCAAACGGCCATTGGCGCCCCTGGGCCCTTAACCAAACGGTGCGTTTTGCCATGGGTTTCGGCGTTATGATTGCTTTGGCGCTGATCAATATCAAATTGATTTTGCGCTATGCTTACGTATTTTATTTTGTGGTATTGGTGCTGCTGATTATTGTGGAAATTACCGGGCATATCGGTATGGGGGCACAGCGCTGGATCAATTTGGGATTTATCAAGCTGCAGCCTTCCGAGCTGATGAAAATTGCTATGGTGTTGGCTTTAGCACGGTATTTCCATTCTTCCTCCCTGCAGACGATTGAAAGCGTGAAAGGAATTATTCCCCCGCTGCTGATGGTTTTGTTTCCGGCCTTTTTGGTGATGACGCAGCCGGATCTCGGCACGGCTTTGATGCTGGTTTTTTCCGCCGGGGCGATTTTTTTTGTGGTCGGTGTGCAAATATGGAAGTTCGGCGTGCTGCTTCTCGGGGCGGCGACGTTGATGCCTATTGCCTGGCAGTTTCTGCATGACTATCAGAAGAATCGGGTTCTGACGTTTCTTGATCCGGAAAGGGATCCTCTGGGGTCGGGGTATCACATAATCCAATCGAAAATTGCCTTGGGATCGGGTGGCATTTTCGGCAAAGGCTTTCTCAAAGGTACGCAGAGCCATTTGAATTTTCTACCCGAAAAACATACCGACTTCATTTTTACCATGTTGTCCGAGGAGTTTGGGTTGGTCGGTGCCGTTTTTGTGGTTATTCTTAATTTTTTGGTCATTGCTTACAGCTACTCCTTCGCTCTTAAAAGCAACAGCTATTTCGGCAAATTGGCGGCAATCGGTTTGGCGACCAATTATTTCTTGTATATTTTTATTAACATGGCTATGGTTTTGGGGCTGATTCCGGTGGTGGGAATTCCGCTGCCGCTGATTTCTTACGGCGGAACGGTTATCCTTTCGGTCATGGCTGGTTTTGGAATTATCTTATGCGTTTATATCAATCGTAATATCAATTTGGGAAAATCCGACTAGCTTAAGACAAATAAAAAAAACCTCCGTAGAACGGAGGTTTTTCTTTGGGCTAGGCTTATTCTTCCCCGACTTTGGTTTCCGGGGTCAGCTGTTCGGCCGCGGCGACATAGCTTTCCACTGCACGGGAAGCTTTCTTGGGCAGGGCGATGCAGCCGGGACCGGAAATGCATCCGCCTTCGCAGCACATGACTTCCAGCATGTTGTTTTCGCAGCCTTTGGTGGCGTAGCGTTTCATCAGTTTGATGTTTTCTTTGGTCAGACCGTCGATTTTTTCCGGACGGTAGTCGGCCTTGTCTCCGACCAATGCGGCTACAGCACCGGCAACGCCGCCGCTTAAGGGGAACTGACGTCCCTGAGCGCGCGAGATTTTACTGAACTCCATCGGTTCGCAATCATCGACGTTAATGTCGCCGGCAACCAGCATGGCACCGAGTTCTTCGAAGGTCAGCACATAATCCACATTTGGATCGTATTCGGCTTCGACGCGCTTGGCCAAGCAAGGGCCGATGAAAACAGCCTTGCAGTCGGGATGTTCTTTTTTTACTAATTCCGCTGTGTAGTACATCGGCGTTTTGGTGTCGGAAACAAAGGGCTGGATTTCCGGAATATGTACTTTGGCGGCGCGATAATAGGCCGGGCAGCAGGAAGTGGTCATTAATTTGGCGCCGTGTTTTTGGCGTTCAATAAATTCAGCCGCCTCTTTCTGAGTGGTGATGTCGGCGCCGACAGCCACTTCGATTACTTCATCGAAACCGGCTTTTTTCAGAGCGCCAACGAGGTTTTTGATGTCGCCGGGGAATTGTCCGACGACAGCCGGCGCCAGCATGGCAACGACTTTGTTGTCCGTATCATGAATGTTTTTCAGCACGTCAATCATCTGTGAGCTTTCGACAATGGCGCCAAAGGGGCAGGAAGCCAGACATTTGCCGCAGGAGATGCATTTTTCATGATCAATATGCTCTTTGCCGGCTTCATCTTTGGTAATTGCGCCGACCGGACAGGCTTCCTCACAGGGAACCGGTACTTTGATGATAGAATGGTATGGGCAGACCTCGTGACACTTGCCGCAGTTGACGCATTTTTCAGGGTCAATGTAGGCGCGGCCGTTGACGATGCTGATTGCCTCTTTGGGGCAGTTCAGTCGGCAAGGTTGGGCAAAGCAGCCGCGGCAGGCGTTGGTGACGATATATTGCGACTTGATGCAGGCTGAGCAGGCGATGTCGATGACCGAGAGTTTGCTTTTGGGCAGTTTTTCTCTTTTGAGCGCGTCTTCGCCGTAGGATTTGAGGCTTTTCAGCTCATCCGTTTCTTCTTCGGGAGAAGCTCCGAGGCCGGCCATGCAGCGGTATTTCAGCACCGCGCGATCCTTATAGATACAGCAACGGCTGACGGGACCTTCCTTGGGGCGTAGTTCCAGGGGAATCCGATCAGCGTTTTCAAAACGATTTTCAAAAAAGCTTTCGGCCAGTTTGATCAAAATTTTCGTACGCATCATATTGGCGTTGTTTTTTGGTATCAGCATTCTTTCCTCTTTGCGGCGCCGCCGGGTTTCCGACATTGCGACTTGGGCGGGCCTTTTGTTGTGTTAGTTCAAACAATCACATTTGTTTTTGATGACTTCGCGGATTTTGTTGACGACTTTTTCAAAGGTAGCTTCTTCCACCAGTTCATCGTCGACCAAGACAAAAGGACCGCGGTTGTATTTGGCTTTGGTGTCTTTGCAATAGTTCATGCAGCGGACTTCCACCAGGTCGATCTTGTCGGCGATGTCAGCGGGCGGGTTGAACTCCAGGGCCTGGATTTGCGCCGCTCCCATCACAAAACAGGAGGTTCCCGAACAGATTTTTACGGTTATTTTTTCCATGGTGTTGTCCTTTCTTACATGTATCTGACACTGATTTCTTTTAGATATTTGTCCTGCAAGATTCTAAAAATCTTTTTGACAATGTTGCGGCGAATCTCCAATTCCATCGGCAGGCTGGGATCTTGGTGGGCGATGTTGATTTTGGTACCGACCACAAAATCGATCCTGTCGCTGTCCAACAACAGATTGGCCAGGCGAACCGCCGCATTGTTTTTGTCTTTGTCGATGCCTTCTTTTAGCATACGATAAACTTCTGTCAACGTTAAAATTCCTTCCGTGACCAAATCAATGCCGTCCATGGTGGAAGACATGGGAATTTTCTCGTCAAAACTGGTCTTGTCGATTTCGCAGGTGAGGCAGAGCTCGCGTTCAACGATATTAGCCGTCGTTCCGCCGCAGATGACGGTTTTGCCGTCATAACAGGCGACGAGTTCGGCAAATTCGTGGTCTTTGTCTTCGTCAAAGGGGGGGCCGGTCAAAACCAGGAGTTTTCTCGGTTTACGGAAATAGATGACCACGCAGCTGATGTCGTCTCCGGCTTGTTTGTCAACTTCTTTGTCAAGAGCGGCGCGGACGATTTTTTCGGCAAGTTCATGTGCGGAGATGTATGGGTTTTTGCGAATTTCCTTGAGTGCGAAGTCCAAACACCCTTGCCTCTGCCAGCCCAAAGGATAAAGGCGGTTGCCGAGGCCCGCCTGGGAAACGCCGTCGGAAATCAGGATAATGCGGTCTTCCGGTTGGGTCATGACCTGGCTGATGTTAATGGTGCGGTCTTTCCATTTGGGAGAGGACAATTCACGGCTTTTGATGTTGAGCGGTTTGCCGTCGCGAATGAACATGAAAGGCGGATTGTCCATTTCAAAAATCCGGGTTTTGCCTTCTAGTTCGCTGTCGACGATAGAGAAAGTCGCATAGCTGATTTTACGTACTTGGCAGACCGGCAGGGCATCCATCATGACCTCGGAAGAACGCAGCAGTTCCATATTGCTTTCAACGAACTTCATGGCCATGCGTGTGGTCATGGAAGAGAGGATGTTGGCTTTGACACCGCTGCCCAAGCCGTCTGAAAGGATTGAAACGACGCGTTGCTCTTCGGGAATCTTCTTAGAGTAAATCGTATCGCCAAAACAATCTTCTCCGTGTTTTTGCTGTTGAAAGGCGCCGATTTCGATGAATAAGGAACTGGACATCAGAACTCCCGCTTGTTGGAATTGGTCCGAACGGTAATGTCATTGCTGCGGTTTTCGCCGGATTCATCGGCGTAGTCTTTGGTTATGGAGCGCAGCAGGACTTCCGTCTCTGCCATGTGTTCGCCCAAAGTGCAGGCGATCTGCTGGACAGTGGCGAGGTTTTTGTGAATCACCTCTTTGGCCTTGGCGACGATTTGCTCTTTTTTCATTTCCACATTGGTGACGTCTTCAATGATGCCGCCGACGATTTGCTTCTTGTCGATGTTAAAGACGACGACGTCAAAAAGCTTGTCATTTTGTTTGACGTGTTCGCGGTGGATGTCTTGTTCCAGGTCAAGAGAGGCCGAAAACAGGTTGGTGAAGCTGATGAAATCTCGCAAATTGGCGCCGCGCAGGTCTTTTTTGTCATAAATGTCGGCATGCTCTTCTTCGTTCCAGAAGGTTTCGACAAACTGGTCGTTGTAGTCGAGAATGCTGAGTTTGGCGTCGGCGATGACGATCGGCGAGGGAATGCAGCGAATCAGGGCGTTGGCTTTGCGTTGCGCTTGGTGCTTCATGTGAGAGACGCACATCTCCGGTTCGGCCTTGCCTTCCAGCATGGCGCGGGCAAAATTGCGGCAAGTGTTGTAGCCGCAGCCGTTGCAGTTGATTTCGTCTTCAATGGTGTATTTGCCAATGACGGTTAGAACCCGTTTGATGTCGGCTTCGCTGAACTCTTGTCGGGTGATGGCTTCGGGATGATAGTCCAGCGTGATGTCGAGATTGGGTTTACGGTCTTTAATATGATCGGGAAAGACGGTTTCGTTCATGATTTCCATGCGTTTTTCCAGACCGGATTTTTTGTTGCTGACGCAAGGGCCGTTGACACAACCGCCTTCACAGGCCAAGCACTCGATAAAGACCGGGCGGTCAAAGCTGCGGTTAACATAACCGGCAAGTTCGCGCTTGAGGTTTTCAATCCCGGTAATTTGCGTCAAATAGGTTTTGTCGGTTTGTTCATAAGGTTTGAGCGTTTCCAGCATGCCGCCTTCTATGGGGTAGGCTGTTCCGTCTTCGGCTTTGGCCAGAACGAATTTGTCAAAAACGCTGGTTTTGATTTCTGCCAGGTTAACGCCTTCGTCTTTCAGCCATTGTTTGAGGTCGCCAAAGCTTAAAGACAGGCTCAAAAGGTCCGGGTGGCGGTCGGCTTCGAGCTTTTTTGCGATGCAGGGGCCGATGAAGATGGTTTCAATATCGTTGCCGAGGTTTTGCTTGAGCATTTTGCAATGGCTGAGCAACGGCGAAAGGACGTTAATCAGGTTCCCTGACATTTGAGGAATGTATTTGTTGATGTATTCCACGACGGAGGGGCAGGCGGTGGACAGAAAGACTCTGTTGTCGCCTTTTTTTGCCGCTTCTTCCAAAATATGGGCGGTTTGGCAGGAGACCTCTTCGGCACCGAGGGCGGTTTCGCTGACACCTTTGATGCCGAGGCGACGGATGGCGGCGATCATTTGTTCGGCGGAGATGCCTTCAAACTCGGTGATCCAAGACGGTGCCAGGGAGACATATACCTCTTTTCCGGACTGAACCAGGTGTTTGGCGCGGGTCAGATCGTTGCGGGCCTGTTTGGCTTTGGCAGGGCAGACGCGGTAGCACATGCCGCAGGCAATGCAAAGGTCGGTGACGATCATGGCCGAATTGTCTTCAATCTTGATGGCTTTGACCGGACAACGCCGAACGCATTTGTAGCAGTCCTGACAATTGTTTTTGACGGTGTAAAGAGGATATTCGCGATTAGACATGGCTAAGATTCCTGTTTTTTGAGGAAATGTTTTTCAAGAATGTCAAGAAGGCTGCCGGGATCGATGTTGTTATATTCCACGCCGTCAATGGTCATGTTGGGGCCTTTGGCGCAATTGTCACAGCAGCGCAAGCCGGTCAGTTCAATTTCCGCCTCCAGATTGTTTTCGGCAATAAAACGCTGGATAAGCTGCAGGTTTTTGGCGTTGCCGCGGGCAAAACAGGAGCTGCCCATGCATACCTTTATCGTCGCTGCCATAAAAATACGCCTCCTTCAACAATAAAATGATTCATACATAAAATTATATAAGGGCCTCGGAAAAAAGGCAATAGCATTTTCGGCTGCGTGCAATTGTTTAGGTTGTAATTTTTCGGCGGATGTGGCACAATGACGAACAAAGGGAAAAACAGGAGGCTATCATTTTGAAAAAGCTTGGTTTAGGTGTTTTGTGCAGTGTGACGTTTGCCTTGCTTGCCGCCGACGTTTGGGCGAAAAACGGTGGGGATAACGTCGGGCGTGCTTTGTCTTGGGAAACGGCCGGGGTTGTCGTCGGTTTGGCGTTTTTTGGCGTTGCGGCGCTTTGGCTGTTGGGACAGCGGCGGAACAGGCTGCGCAGCGAAAGGCTTAACCAGGTGCAGAAGATGGAATCTTTAGGGCAGCTTGCCGGCGGAATCGCCCATGATTTTAACAATATGCTCGGCGGCATTCTCGGGGCGGCGGAGATTTTGCGGCGACAGCTCGGGGAAGACGATCCGCGGCGGAAATATGCCGAAATCATTGTCAATACGGCTGTCAAGGCCGGGGATCTGACCTCCAAGCTGTTGTTGTTTTCCCGGCGGCCTCCGAAGAAGTCGGAAACCTTTTGTCTGCGTGAGTGTATCGGGGCGGCTTTGTGTTTATTGGAGCCTGCCTTGAACAAAAAATATAAAATCATTACGGATTTTGGTTTGGAGGGAGACTGCGTGTCTGGTGACAGTACGCAAGTTGAAAACGTCGTGATGAATCTGGTGATGAATGCCAAAGACGCCATGCCCGCCGGTGGTGTTATCCGAATCGGCCTGCGGCAAGTGGTCGTCGACCAAAAGCGGGGGGCAGACAGGCTGCCGGCCGGAAAATATGCTGAATTGTGCGTCGAGGACAAAGGTTGCGGTATTCCCAAAGAGATTCGTCACAAAATATTTGAGCCGTTTTTTACTACCAAAGAATCGGGTAAAGGTACGGGATTGGGGTTGGCCGCGGTTTACGGCATTGTGCGGGAACACGGCGGGCACATCACCTTTGAGACCTCGGAAAACGGTAGCATTTTCAGGGTTTTTTTGCCTTTGACGGAAACGCTTCCTCCGGCCGTGGCCGTTTCTGATGCATCAGAGCCTTTGATGGCAAAGGTTTTGGTGGTGGACGACGAAAAGATTCTGTCGGAGTTGGTGAAAGAAATTTTAGAATTGTTGGGGGCGCAAGCCGTGACGGTGAATGATCCGTGCGAGGCTGCCGCCGTTTATGCCCGAGAAAAGGATTTTGACCTGGTTATGTTGGACGTTGTGATGCCTGAGAAAAGCGGCCGAGCGGTTTATGAGGAGCTTAAGGCTTTGAATCCGAAGATTAAAGTGATTTTTATGAGCGGTTATGACAAAGACCGCGAGCTCTTTCAGTCGACGGCCGACGAAAACGTCGGTTTTCTCGGAAAACCTTTTTCGGCGGAAGAATGTTATCGGCAGGCGGCTAAGATGTTAGCAAAAAAGTAACCATACTTGATATAAGAATGAAGCCGGTTTATACTGCAAAAGATTAGTGTTAAACTTTGATGTGGAAAAAATGGCCAAAACTGCGCGTCACGTTTCTGAGAAGTATTTGTTGGATGCCCTTAACCGGATTGCCAAAAATCCATACGGCTATTCGGTGCTGTATGTCAGCGTGTCCAGACTGAAGCCCAAAAACCGTCATCCCGAGTTTGTCAAGATTATTGCCCAGATGTTTGACGGCTTGGTCGGGGCGACCAGCAGCGCCATGTTTATCCTGTCTAACAGCGATTTTGTGATTTTGGGCAAAAACATCACGTCGGCAACGGTGGACGAAGCTGTTAAGAAGCTGCGTCAGGGATTGTCGTCCGATCCGGTGTTGTATTCGCATGACAGTGCGGATTTTGCCCGTTTGTATGATTTTCCCGACGATTTCGTCGAATTTTATGCGGTGATTGAGCAACTGCTCAGCGAAGACTTTGAGGAAGAGGAAGCGCCGCTCAAAAGGCCGATTGCCGCCGGCGAAATCGATGATGTCATCGCCAAGCTTGATCATATTGACATCGGCGAGCTGGTGAAGCGTCAGAGTGCGCTCAAGTTTAAGGGCGGTGGCCGGTTTGAAGTCTTGTTTCAGGAATTTTTCGTCGCAGTGAAGGACCTGAGCCGACAATATGACCAGAGCATTGATCTGGTGGCTAACAAATGGTTGTTTTCTTATCTGACGCAGGCGCTGGACAAGAAGACCATGGCGGCGTTTTTTACCGCGGACATTCAAAATTGGCCGCGGCAAATCAGCCTCAACCTTAATTTGTCTTCTGTCTTTTCCCGCGAGTTTGTGAATTTTGCCAAGAATTTTTTGAAACCGGAGCAAAAGGTGATTGTGGAAGTGCAGCTGATGGATGCATTTAACAATTTGCCTTTGTATTTTGAGACCAAGCGTATTCTGAACAGCGGCGGCAACCGGATTTTGATTGACGGGGTGAGCCCGACCAGCCTGCGGATGCTGAACATTAAAAAGTTTGAACCGGATATGGTCAAGATTTTTTGGGAACCGCTGCTCGAATATGACGTGAACAACGAGGAACTGAAAAGCGAAATTGCCGAGATCGGCAGAGAAAACGTCGTCTTGGCCAAATGTGACAGCGAAAAGGCCGTTCGCTGGGGGTTAAGTTACGGGATTACGACTTTTCAAGGGCCGTATATTGATACCTTAGAGGTTGCCATGCTGAAGGCGCAATGTCCGGATGCGGTCCATTGTACGGCGGCGGAGTGTTTGCGTCGTAAGCGCTTGCTGTCCGGTTATTTTCGCGACGAATGTTCACAAAAGGAAATTTTGGAAAAGATCATTGAATAGGAAGGCTGCCGTCTTGATTGCTAAAGAAAGAGAAACCATCAAAAAAGACACGTTGATTTTTGATTATCTGAAAAAAATCGAACGTGAGCTGGGGAGTTATCAGGCCTTGCATCTGGCCATGCATCGGTTGCAGAATCAGTCTGTCCGCTCGGTACAGAGGCAATCGCTGCAAGAGACTTTTGAGAATGTGGTAAAAAAAGCCGGCGGCGAGATTTTTTCCCTGCCCAACGAAGATATGGTGGTTGTGTTCGGGCAAAGCGCCAGAGAAGAAATGTTGGCGGCATTGGTGAAAATCCGCTTTTTGTTTCACGACGATCCGTTGATTAGGGATGCCGAGGATTTGGAACAGATCGGCTTTGCCAAGTTTTTTGAGTTCAGCAACGGAATTTATGCGTTTAAGACTTATATCGAGGAGATGATGTCGCAGATTGCGGCGACGCCGACAGAGAAGCTCTCCGGCGGCAAAGAAGACAAAGTTGCGCCGGTTTTTGTCAAGCCTCAGAAAAAGATCCGCCGCGCTTTGACGCCGTTGATTTTGTCAAAGCTGCAAAAAACGCTGTCGATGGCGGATTTTTCAAGCTTTATCCGGCGGCAGGCTATTTGCGCGGTGATCGGAAAGTCCAATCCGCAAATGATTTTTGAAGAAGTTTACGTTTCTATTTCCGACCTGCGGGATATGTTGTTGCCGGACGTGGATCTGGGAGCTAATCCCTGGTTGTTTCAGTTTTTGACCGAAACCTTGGATAAGCGCGTTTTGGAAAACATCAGTCGTCACGACGACGGGGCGTTGGTGGGAAATTTCAGTATCAACATCAATGTTTCGACGATCCTGTCTGACGAGTTTTTGGTGTTTGACGAGGCGATCAACCCTTCCATGCGTTCTTCCGTCGTTTTGGAGTTGCAGCTGGTGGATGTTTTCAGTGATATCAAGGCTTTTATTTTGGCCAAGACTTTTGCGCAATCGCGCGGGTATAAGGTTTGCATCGACGGCATTACGGTCGATAAGCTCAAGTATCTGAATCGCGAGCATTTGAATTTTGATCTGATCAAGATCATCTGGCATCCGAGTTTTATGGATGTGGTGAAGGAGGACAAGCATTTTACCGACTATGTTAACAAAGCCGAACGAGCCAAGATGATCCTCTGTCGGATTGACGATCCTCAGGCGGTCAGCGTCGGAAACTCTCTGGGAATTAACCTGTATCAGGGACGTTACATCCAATCGCTGCTCAGCAAGCAGACGAAAAAGACTTTTTTCAGCATTCGCAAATAATCAGCTTTCCAAAGCCTTGACGATTTCTTCGGTCACTTTTTTGGCGTCGCCGTACAGCATAACGGTGTTGTCGGCGTAAAAGAGAGGATTGTCAACTCCGGAATAGCCGCTGGCCAAAGAACGTTTGACGAAGAAGACGGTTTTGGCTTTTTCCACGTCCAGAACCGGCATGCCGTAAATAGGCGATGACGGATCCGTGCGGGCCAGAGGGTTGGTAACATCGTTGGCGCCGATGACATAAGCGACGTCGGCCGTGGCAAATTCGCGGTTGATGTCTTCCAACTCAAAGACATCTTCATAAGGTACGTTGGCTTCGGCCAAAAGCACGTTCATGTGTCCGGGCATGCGTCCGGCAACCGGATGAATGGCGAATTTGACTTCAACGCCGCGGCTGACGAGGTCTTTAGCCATTTCGTTCAAGACGTGCTGCGCCTGAGCGACGGCCATGCCGTAGCCGGGAACGATGATGACCTTATTGGCGTTTTCCATGATGAAGGCGGCATCGCGCGGGCTGCCAGCCTTGGCGGTTTTGTTTTCGCCATGAGCGGCGGACGTTTTGGTTTCTGCGCCGAAACCGCCGAGCATGACGCTTAACAGAGAGCGATTCATGGCTTTTACCATGATATAAGACAGAATGGCTCCGCTGGCACCGACGATAGCGCCGACAATGATCAACAACATGTTGTTGAGGGAGAAGCCGATCCCGACGGCCGCCCAGCCGGAATAAGAGTTTAAGACGGAAATGACGACCGGCATGTCCGCGCCGCCGATCGGCAACACCAGCAGAAAGCCCAGCAGAATCGATAATCCGGCCAGCCAGTAGAATATTTGTTGATCACCGTTCAGGGTAAAAAGGACCGTCAAGGCGATGACGGCCAGGGAGAGTATCAGATTCAGCGGTTGCTGCAGAGGAAAAAGCAAGGCTTTTGCCGGCAAAAGTCCCTGAAGTTTGGCAAAGGCGATCATGGATCCCGAGAAAGCGACGGCGCCGATCAACAGGCCGAGGGCGCTTTCCAACCAGGTGGGAGATCCGGCGAGGATTTCGGCCAGAGCAATGAAAACGGCGGCCAGGCCTCCAAGACCGTTGAAAGCGGCGATCATTTGCGGCAAAGAGGTCATTTTGACCTTGAGACCGGAAAAAATGCCGATGCCGGCGCCCAGAACGATGGCAATTAAGGTATAGGAATATTCTGAGACCAAGGGCGAGGCAATGGTGACCAAGATGGCCAGAATCATGCCGACAATGCCCAGCAAATTGCCGCGTCTTGCGGTTTCCGGCGAGGCGAGGCCGCGAATGGCCAAAATGAATAAAATGCTGGCAAGCAGGTAAACAGGGGCAAGCAAACTATTGAACATCTTTTTTCTCCCGGCGGTCTTTTTTCTTAAACATCATCAGCATACGCTGTGAAACGGCAAAGCCGCCGAATATGTTGACGGAAGCCAGAAAAACGGCGATCAGTCCCAAGATTTTGGGTAAGGACATGTCACTGACGCCGGCGGTGATCAGCGCGCCGATGACTACGATGCCCGAAATGGCATTGGAAACACTCATCAGCGGAGAATGCAGGGCTGGGGTGACGCCCCAGACGACAAAATAGCCGACAAAACAGGCCAAAGTGAAAACCGTCAACAATATCCAGATATCGATCATATTACCTCTCCGTCTTTGCAGATGCAGGTTTTAGCAACCAGCTCGTCATCAAAATTAAACATGATGCGTTTTTCTCCGGCTTGGTATTGTGCCGCCAGAAAATTGTACAGATTTTGGGCAAACAGAGTACTGGCGGAGGCGGGTAGCCTGGCCGCAAGATTGGAATCGCCGATCAGCGTTATGCCGTTGAGATAGACGGTTTGATTGTTTTTGCTGCCTTCGACGTTGCCGCCGTATTCGGTCGCCATGTCAATAACGATACCGCCTTGGGGCATTTGCCGGAGCATTTCGGCTGTAATCAGGCGGGGAGCGGATTTTCCGGGAATAAGTGCTGTGGTGATGACAATGTCCGTCTGTGCCAGACGCGCGGTGATGGCCTCCTGCTGGCGGCGTTGGTAGTCCTCGGAGGTAGCGGTGGCGTAACCGCCGCTGGTTTTGAAGTCTTTGTCTGGTGCGACTTCGACAAAACGGGCGCCCAGAGATTCTACTTGTTCTTTGACTTCGGAGCGGACGTCGGCGGCATAGACCTGAGCTCCGAGCCTTTTGGCGGTTGCGATCGCCTGGAGGCCGGCGACTCCGGCGCCTAAAATCAAAACACGAGCCGGCGGGACCGTACCGGCGGCAGTCATCATCATAGGAATGGCCTTGGGCAGCAGGGAAGCCGCTTCCAAAATGGCGCAATAACCGGCGAGATTGCTTTGTGAGGAAAGAATGTCCATGGATTGGGCCCGCGAGATCCGCGGCAGTTTGTCGAGGGCAAAAGCGGTGATGCCCAAAGCGGCAAAAGAGGTGATGCGGTCGGGATAACGCAAGGCTTCAAAATTTGCCAGGACGGTTTGGCCGGCGCGCAGCTGTGTAGCTTCTCCGGGGAGAGGCGCCCAGATTTTGAGAAGAATATTGGCGTCTTCATAGGCGTTGTCAACGACTGTGGCGCCGGCTTTTTGATAAGCTTCGTCGGAAAATCCGGCTGTCGTTCCGGCGTTTTTTTCGACGCGTATTTCATATCCCCAGGCGGCCATTTTGGCGGCGGTTTCCGGCGTCAACGCCACCCTGGTTTCTCCGGGAAAAATTTCTTTGGGACAGGAAATGATCATGGGACATCCTTTAACCTTAAATAAAACTTATTATAATATAGTCTTCAAAATTCCCGGAGACAACAGGAGAATTTTTTTATGTTTAGAATGTTTTGGTGTTTTGTGAAGATTGGGCTTTTTACCTTTGGCGGCGGTTATGCCATGTTGCCGCTTTTGCAGGATGAGATTGTCAAAAAACACCGTTGGGCCAGTGATGAAGATTTGATGAACTATTTTTCCATCGGTCAATGTACGCCAGGGATTATCGCTATCAATGTGGCGACGTTCATCGGTTATCGGCATTACGGCGTGTTCGGTGCGATTGCGGCGACAACGGGAATCGTGTTGCCTTCGTTACTGATCATTATGTTGATTGCCGGCTTTTTGCAACGTTACATGCATCTTGAATATTTGGAGCAGGCTTTTGCCGGTATTCGGATCGGGGTGACGGCTTTGATTGCCAATATTCTTTACGACATGTGGAAGAAAGGGATTCAGGACCTGTGGGGCTGGGGAATTTTTGCCGCGGCGGTTTTTTTGTTGTTGGCTTTTGACTTTTCTGCCGTAGCGATTGTGGTTTTGGCGGCGCTTTCCGGTTTGGCGATTAAGCTTTGGCCGCGAAAGGAGGCGAAAAAATGATTTATGCGATTTTGTTTTATGAATTTTTTAAGATCGGCCTGTTTGCCATTGGCGGCGGTTTGGTTACCATTCCTTTTTTGTTTGATCTGGCGGAGGTTTATCCGTGGTTTGACGCCAAAGATTTGGCTGACATGATCGCCATTTCCGAATCGACGCCGGGGCCGGTGGGCGTCAATATGGCGACTTATGCCGGGTTCAAGGCGGCCGGAATTTTCGGTAGTTTTGTCGCAACGGCCGGATTGGTGGCGCCTTCGGTGATCATCATTATTTTCGTTGCTGGTTTGTTGCAGCGCTTTGCCTGCGATTTGCGGGTGCAGGGCGTGTTATATGGCATTCGTCCTGCGGTTTTGGCGCTTATTTTGTTCGCCGGATGGCAGGTGGCCAAGATTGCGGTGGTTGACTGTTTGACTTTGGGGCTGTTGGCCGTTTTGCTGTTGCTCATTCGCTTTTATAAACGCAGCCCGATTTTTTACATCATCCTTTCGGCGGGAGCGGGGATTGTTTTTAAGTTGTAGCGATGAAAAAAGCCGCCTGAAAGACGGCTTTTTTATTAAGGCTAACGTTCAAGCTTTTTGTAGTGGACACGGTGCGGATTGACGGCGTCTTCGCCGAGGCGGCGTTTTTTGTCCTTTTCATATTCTTCAAAGTTGCCTTCAAACCATTCGACGTGGCTGTCTCCTTCATAAGCCAGGATGTGAGTGGCCAGCCGGTCCAAAAACCAGCGGTCGTGCGAAGTGACCAATACGCAGCCGGGATAGGCCATAATGCCTTCTTCCAAGGAGCGCAGGGTGTCGACGTCCAGATCATTGGTCGGTTCGTCCAGCAGAATGACATTGGCGCCTTTTTTCAACATTTTTGCCAAATGCACACGGTTACGTTCGCCGCCTGACAATTGGCCGATTTTTTTCTGCTGATCGCCGCCTTTAAAGTTGAATTGTCCGACATAGGCTCGCGAAGGAATAGTTTTTTTGCCCATTTCGATCATATCCAGGCCGTCGGAAATTTCTTCCCAGACGGTTTTGTCGGCGTTAAGTTCGTCGCGGGTTTGATCGACATAGCCGAGATCGACGGTGTCGCCGAGGCGGATCGTTCCTGAATCGGGCTTTTCCTGACCGGTAATCATGCGGAAAAGGGTGGTTTTTCCGGCGCCGTTCGGTCCGATAATGCCGACGATGGCCCCCTTGGGAATCTTAAAGGAGAGGTTGTCTATCAGCAACTTGTCGCCATAGGCTTTGGAGACGTTTTCGGCTTCAATCACAAGGTCTCCCAAACGTTCGGTCATGGGGATGTTGATGTGGGCCTGAGTGATTTTGTCTTTGGTGGCCTGAGATAACAGCTCGTCATAAGCGTTGATGCGGGCTTTGGACTTGGCCTGCCGGGCTTTGGGGTTCTTTTGAATCCATTCCAGTTCGGCGGCCAGGGTTTTCTGACGGGCAAATTCTTCCCGGGCTTCCTGTTCCAGGCGTTTTTGCTTTTGTTCCAGCCAAGAGGAGTAGTTCCCTTCATAAGGGATGCCCTGGCCGCGGTCAAGTTCTAAAATCCATCCGGTGACGTTATCAAGAAAATAGCGGTCGTGAGTGACCATGACCACGGTACCTTTATAGTCTTTCAGATGCTGTTCCAGCCAGGCGACGGATTCGGCGTCCAGATGGTTGGTCGGTTCGTCCAGCAGCAAGAGATCCGGTTTTTGCAGCAAAAGGCGACAAAGCGCCACGCGGCGTTTTTCTCCGCCTGAAAGCTTGGTGACATCGGCATCGGCCGGGGGGCAACGCAAAGCGTCCATGGCGATTTCGATGGTTCTTTCCAAATCCCAACCGTTGCAGGCGTCGATTTTTTCCTGGAGTTCGGCTTGTTCTTCAATCAACGCGTTCATCTCTTCGTCGCTCATCGGTTCGGCGAATTTCATGGACACTTCTTCAAATTTTTTCAGCAAGTCTCTGGTTTCGCCGAGGCCGTCCATGATGTTTTCCATGACGTTTTTTTGCGGATCAAGTTTGGGTTCCTGTTCCAGGTAACCGACTTTGACACCTTCCGCGGCCCAGGCTTCTCCGTTAAAATCCTTGTCGACGCCGGCCATGATCTTCAACAGCGTGGACTTACCGGCGCCGTTGACGCCCAAAACACCGATTTTGGCGCCGGGAAAAAAGGACAAAGTAATGCCCTTGAAAAGCTCTTTGCCGCCGGGAAAAACCTTGGTGAGGTTTTGCATGACGAAAATATATTGATAAGAGGCCATTTTATTCTCCTTCAAATGTCTGATTTTGGGCCAGTATACAGAAAGATTCCCAACTTGCAATCTTTTTTAAGTTATATTACAATTAACCATTATGAACAAAATTAAGAGCTTGAAACTAAAACAGGATTTTTACCGCGGCCTTGCTCCCGATGAAGCGGCGGGAATGGATGCGTTGTATCATATGGTCGATTATGAGAACTATTCGCCGGTCAAGCGTTTGGAAGAAGGACTTGGCATCAGCGGGATTTATCATGACTATCGTTTTCCCGAGGGTATGACGCCTGAGGGCTATGAAGCCTTGATGAAGCCGGCGCGGGTGGTCGAGATGCTGGAAAGGGGGTATTATCCGGAGCAAGATAACGAAAGGCTTGCGGTTGAAAAGGTGTTGGAGCATTTTGACGAGGCTTTGTCGTTGGTAAAAGGAATGTATGAAGAGCTGTGCTTGTTGAATCCGGAGATTGCGTCTATCGTTCCGGTAAGGCAAGATCAGGTCAGAGCATATGTCTTGATTGTTTCGGGCGTTTGTTCCGGTTTTCCGCCCGAGGATATTCGCGCTTTTAACGATGCGAGGAAAGAAAGCGACAATCAGGCCTTGAATCGGCGGCGGCAGGAAATGTCGGAAGAAATTGAGAATTTGTCGGGACGTCGGGGCGAAAAGTTTGTCAACCCGAGAGGGGAAACCGGATATTTCAGCTTGATCAGAAACTGGTGTCCGTCAGAAGAGACTTATCGCCGCATTTTGAAAAAAACGCGCGAAAAATACCGGCCGCGGGCTTTGGTCAAACAAGCTAGGGTTTACGACTGATCTTTTTTATACCGAAATCAGCAGGATCATTTTGTGCGGAAGGCGTGATGCGCGCCGGTTGTGCCGTATGCAAAACTGCCGGTTGGGCCTCGCGGGGAGCGTTTTGCACGTCTACTTTCAGAATTTTGGCCGTACCGCTACCATCATAAATGGCTTTGGCCTGTTCGTGGTCTTGGTTGTTTTGTTCGTAGATCAGTGTTGCGTCGTAGGGGCGCCGCGGCGTCAAGATTTGGCCGTCGGGCATTTTAATGGTGCCGTCGGCATAAAGAACGGCCTGAAAAATCGCCTGGTTGTCAAAGCGTCTGTTGATGTCGGCACAATCATATCCTCCGTCCATTTGTTTGGAAAAATAAGCGTTGGCCTTTTCCTCGTTATAAGCGCGGATGGCTTGTCCGGTTATGACCTCGGAGGGAGATTTGGTAAGCAAAATGGCGCGGGCCAGGAGCTCAAAGGTATCGTATTTGGTGGAACCGCAGGCCAAGCCTTGTCCGGAAATGGCTCCCAGGGCCCTGATCTCTTCCATATAGGCCATTTGCGCCTGGGCGTCGCCGCAGGCAAAAAAGCCGGCTAAAGCGAGAATAATGACCGATTTCTGCAAAATATGCCCTCCTTAAGCAATTTTATGATTGACATTTAATATCATTTAGCATATTTTGCGGACAAGTCAAAGATAAAAGGATAGAAAAATGAAAGTTTACAGCTCATTGAAATCAAAAAAAGTCCGCGATAAGAACTGCAAGATTGTTCGTCGCAAAGGACGCATTTACATCATCAACAAAAAGAACCCGAAGCTTAAGGCGCGTCAGGGCTAGTTGTTGCTGTCGAAAAATCATTGAAGGCCTGCCAAGCGGCGGGCCTTTGTTTTTGCTGCAGTCAATGAAAGAAAAGCCGGCGTTGAAGCCGGCCGAATTTTTTTAAGGAATGTACACCGTATGCAGCATATTGGTGCGTCCCTTTTGGTTTAAGGGGAAACCGGCAGTGATGATCAGATGTTGGCCGGAGTGGGCATAACCGTTCTGAGTCGCCACTTTGACGGCGCTTTCTTCTACTTTGTCAAAGCTTTTGAAGCTTTCTTTATTGACAAAGGGTTTGACGCCCCAGACCAAAACCAGACGGCGCGCCACTTCAAGGTCCGGCGTGAGGGCCAGAATCGGCAGATAGGGACGTTCCCGCGCGGTGAGGAAAGTGGTGCGGCCGGAAGTGGTGTAAGTGACAATGGCACAGACATCGCGCAGCACGCAGGAGAGTTCGCTGGCGGCAAAAGTGATCGAATCGGCTTCGTCGGCGCATTTGGGGTGAATACGCTGGTTTTGCATCATATCATAGAACAAGGGATCGTTTTCGACCTGATTGATGATGTTATGCATCATTTTAACCGCTTCAACCGGGAATTTTCCGGCGGCGGTTTCGGCAGAAAGCATAACCGTGTCGGCGCCGTCGTAAACGGCGGTGGCGACGTCGGAAACTTCAGCCCGGGTGGGGCTGGGGTTGTTGATCATGGATTCGAGCATTTGGGTGGCGACAATGACCGGACGGCAGTATTTGCGGCAGGCAGAAACAATGCGCTTTTGCAAGACGGGGACGGTCTGTAGCGGGCATTCGACGCCCAAATCGCCGCGGGCCACCATGATGGCGTCGGAAAGTTGGATGATGTCGTCTAATTCGTCAATAGCGCTGGGCTTTTCCAGTTTGGAGATCAACCAGGCTTTGTTGTCGATCAGACGGCGGGCTTCCCGCACGTCTTCGGCAGATTGGACGAAGGACAGACCGATCCAATCAACGCCGAGTTTGAGGGCAAATTTGAGGTCGTCCTTGTCTTTTTCGGTAATGGCCGAGATCGGCAGCGTGGTGTTAGGAAGGTTGACGCCCTTGTGAGCCGAAAGTGTGCCGCCGACTTTAACGGTGGTTTCGGCCGATTTCAGGTCGCAGGAATCGACATGAAGGACTATGCTGCCGTCATTGAGCAACAGGTCATCACCGGGTTTTAACGCGGCAAAAATCTCGGGATGAGGTAAATTGACGCGGGTTTGGTCGCCGGGAGCGGGATCCAGGTCCAGACGGAACTTGTCGCCGGTTTTGAGCTCAATGCTCGGGGTGGTAAAAGTGCCGACGCGGAGCTTGGGGCCCTGCATGTCGGCCAGAATCGATATGTAGATGCCGCGTTCTTTTTCAATTTGACGGATGATTTTGACACGTTCTTTGTGTTCTTCGTGCGTGCCGTGGCTGAAGTTGATGCGGAAGGCGTCGGCTCCGGCGTCTACCAGTTTTTCGATCATTTCTTTGCTTGCGGAAGAAGGGCCTAGCGTGGCTAAAATTTTCGTGTGGGAATTTGCGGGCATCTTTACCTCATTGTAAAATTATTTTTTCGCATTGATTATATATGCATATATAGTTAATTTAAAACTAAATTTCACATCTTTTTTGCTTGTAAAAAAAATTATCTTTGTTAAATTTAGCGGCAATGGTTTTTATTAAGGAGAGATGAGATGAGTGACGAAAACAATACCGAAGTCGGCGGAATTGCCGCTGACCGTCTGCGTTCGCTGATTGAACGGATCGAGCGCCTGGAAGAAGAAAAAGCGGCTTTGGCTTCTGATATCCGCGATATTTTTGCCGAGGCGAAATCTGCCGGTTTTGATGTTAAAATCATGCGGACGATTTTGAAACTGCGCAAAATGAATGCTGCCGATCGCGACGAACAAGAGTTTTTGTTGGAAACCTACCGCAAGGCTTTGGATATGTAGTTTTGAAAGAAAAGCCCCTCGTTGAGGGGCTTTTTTCTGTCTATATAGACTGATACAAAATCAATACATGTTGACAAAATATGGAAACCTCTTGGGATTTGTGATATACTAAGTATATTGAAATCCAGGAGAGATTTGTGATGAGCAACAGTATCAGTTTAACCGCCTCGATGCGATCAAATTTGCTGAGCCTGCAGAATATTGCGGGACAGGTTG
>CAKQMD010000008.1 GCA_934254925.1 uncultured Alphaproteobacteria bacterium | reverse complement strand
CCTCTGGGGAGAGGTTCGATTACCAGGGCTAGGCGAGACAACGGATCGCCGGTTTGCAAAAAGCTCCGGTTTTGCCGGAGCTTTGAGCCTTATCTGCGAAAAAACGACTTGGTTTCCGTCAATCAACCATCAGCTTGCATTGGGGAAAGTTCTTTCCTTTAACCTGAAGGAAAGTGTCTCCGTCCTTTTTCCACAAGACTAGACCGGTGGCAATGTTTTCATATTTGTCACCGCTCTCTGAAACAACATGTGTCAGAACGTTATTCCGGCCGTCAATATTGACGACATAAGAATCGTCGCTCAGATATTTGGTGGAAATTATCGCCGCGCCGCATTTGTATTTTTCAATATCCTTTACGGCAACTTTGCTGACACAGCCAACGGCCAACAACGGCAAAAACAGCATCAATACTTTTTTCATGGCAAATCCTCACATTTTGTTGCTGAGACCTTTTTTATGTAGATGCTGCCTTAGGATATTCATCTTAACCTTTGGTTTTAAAAACAAAAAACGAATGTCTGCGACATTCGTTTTTCTCTGACTGTCATTTGCCCTAAGCATCATGCTGCATAATCGCTTTAACCAATTCGACGACACGCGCCAACGTCCGGTCGCCCTCACCTTCCTCAACAGGCAGGTCGGCTTCAGAATAACCGCACAACAAAGGGGCCCGATGTTTTTCCAAAGCCGTAAAATCGGCATGAATGTCAACAAGCTTACAAGCTTCCATGTATTTTTTCATATTGTCAAGCGACGGCGTTCGAATTTGTTTTAACGCGGACAAAGCATAAGTTTTGAAAGCCTCATCGCTTCCTCGCCCGTTTTTTACAATCAGCGCGCACCATTTGGCATAGCTAATGAAAATTTGCAGTTCCCGTTCCGAACGGCCGCCGGCCAAAAAATCCGGATACTCGGAAACAATTCCGTTGACGGCGTCTTCAATAATCAGAAGACAGACAGGTCTTTGTTCTCTTTTCATTTTTTTGAATTTTAATTTAATAATAGTAGTTTTAATGTGATGGGTATAACATTTTTTTCTTGAACGGTCAACCTTTATACTTCAAAAACAGGTTAACGGCGGTTTTTGTCGTCCAAAATTTCATATTCGGCATCGATGATGTTCTCCGTCGGCTTCGTCGGCGTTTTCCGACGGTTACCGCGGCGTTTGTCCCCAAAGGCCGAAATCAGGTTGAGGCCGCCGGCAAACAGGAACACGGCCAATAAAATCGGCAACAAAAACAGCACCAAATAAAAAGAAAACACGGCCAAAGCGGCAATAACCGCCGCCACCGCCGCATAAGCAAGAATTGTTCCCATTCGATCCATTTGTCTTCCTTTCGCTTAAACTTATTTGCTTGCCGAGTTATTTCTTATTACGATCAATGATGAGTCCGTGGTCTCTGAAGCTGAAAACATCATTTTTGCTTACAATAATGTGATCAACCAATAAAATACCGACGAAGAAAGCAGCTTCTTCCACATGTTTGGTTATGGCAACATCCGGCGCCGAGGGAAGGACAATGCCAGAAGGATGGTTGTGGACCATGACAATGGCATAGGCCTGTCGGTCTATGGCCGCTTTTATGACTTCTCGCGGATGAATGGCGACCTGGTTTATGGTTCCTTTCTGCTGCGTTTCCTCGCCGATTACTTTTAATTTGCTGTCCAAAAAAATAATCCGAAACTCTTCAACATCCTGATAACACATTGCGGCACGGCAATAATCGATCAAAGCGTCCTGGTTATTTAGAATCGGTTCATCAGAAGATTTGAGGTTTTGCCAGCTCATGCGCAAAGCACCGGCTTTGATGGCTTTCATGATCGTCAGTGTCGTTTCTCGGATCCCCTCAATTTCCAACAATTTGGCTTGAGGCGCGTTAATGACGTTGGCAAAGCTGCCAAAAGTACGAATCAGCGTTTTAGCCAAAGGTTTCACATCGCGTCGCGGAATGGCGGTTGTCAAGATCAGCTCCAGCAACTCATAATCGGGCATATCCTGCCCCTCGTTGCTGAGGAACCTTGCTCTTAGTCTTTTTCGATGTCCGAGATAATCCGGTTGTTTGGCGTTTTTCTTAGTTTCAGTCATAGAGGACTCTTATTGTCAGAGTTTATAAGGAGGTTTGTCCAGGCCGCGCGGAGAATAGGTAAAGACTTCCACACCATCTTTGGTAACGCCCATGGAATGTTCAAACTGAGCAGAAAGAGACTTGTCCCGTGTAACAGCCGTCCAACCGTCTTTCAAAATGATGCCGTCGGGACGGCCGATATTGATCATCGGTTCAATGGTAAAAAACATGCCTTCTTCCAAAACGGTTCCCGTTCCCTTGCGGCCGACGTGCATTACGTTCGGAAGATCATGAAAAACCCGGCCGAGGCCATGGCCGCAAAACATGTCAACAACCGAATAGCCGTATTTGTGCGCATAATCTTCAATAACCTGTCCGATGTCTCCCAGACGAGCCCCGGGGCGCACCAGGTCAATCGCGCGCATCATGCATTCATAGGTCACTTCGCAAAGGCGCTGGGCTTTGATTTTGGGTTTTCCGGCATAGTACATGCGGCTGGTATCACCGTACCAACCGTCGACGATTGCCGTGACGTCGATATTCAAAATATCTCCGTCGATCAATTTTCTTTCATAATCGGGAATACCGTGACAAATGACATGGTTGATGGAAATGCACACGGATTTTGGATAACCGCGATATCCCAAGCAGGCGGGAACAGCCTGGCGTGAAACCATAAACTCCCGGCAGAGGTCGTCCAATTCTCCTGTCGAAACGCCGACCTGAACATAAGGTGTAATATAGTCCAGGCATTCGGCAGCCAGGCGCCCTGCCTTGCGCATGCCCTCAAACTCTTCGGCATTGTGAATCATTATCCCATCTTTTCTTTTTACAGACACCTTCTTTATCCTTTATCAATAGATGATTTTCAGTTTATTTGCCAGAGATACACTTTTTTGATTAATGTTGCAAGAATAACTAACGAAATCCAACCCATTTTTTGCTTCTTCATAAATTTTTGCCGCGGCAATCGGGTCAATATTCCAGACAAACTGCACTGCGATGCAGTCCATTCGGGGAACAATCATGAAGACGGTGGTTTTATAGCCTTTTTCGCGGAGTTTGCGCAGTTCTTCAAACATTTCAAGCTCAAAAAAATTCACCGCCGCGGGAAAAACGGCATAAGCGCCGCGTTTGTTGTAGACGTCCGTTAAGTAAACAAAATGCTTGTCTCCGGCGGCATTGGTCAGTTCATAATCGGCATGGCTCAGCTGTTCGGTATGCAGAATCGGGCAAAGCTCGGCATAATCGGAAAACTCTGGCAAAAGCCCCTGCTCCCAGGCTTGCTCAAACATCTCGCGGTTATAGCGCGGGTTGACCATGACCACCCCGCCTCCGGGATTGGCCAGCTGCAGCTCATAATGCAGTTTGGAACGCCCCTTGAGCCGCGTGACAAAGACTTCCGTCCCTTCTTTGTAAAAACCGGCGCCGGAATCATCGTCCGGACAAAATACCGGGACAATCCGGTTATCTGCAATTTTAACATCCAGAATAAAATTTTTATAACGGTGGACGATAAAACCGCGAATAAGTTCTGTGCCGAAATCTGCCAAACGAAATTCCTATCTGATTGAATCGCATGTTTATTTACAGACTAAATCTTTCCGCGGCACAATCAAATATTTGTTTAAATTATACACAGGCATACTTATATATATCTTATTTGAAAGAATTGCCTTATCCTGAGCTTGTATGAAAAAACGGAAACCATCGGCCATGCCCAAAATATGCATCAAAGAACATAAAGTCAAAATCGAACTGGAAAAATCCTATAAAAAAGAGATTTACCGCAAGTTGCTTCATTTGAGCTCCTTGTGGATTCCGGCTTTGATCTATTTTGCGCCGCGGCCGCTTTCCCTGTCGGTTTTCTCCTTGCTGCTTTTTGGCGACTCTTTGCTAGAATACGGCCATTACAAAAGGTGGAAATGGGCCAGGAAGAGCTTTGGCCTTCTCTTTTGCCACATTTTGCGCAAAAAGGAAACCAAACGCAGTTTTTTTCAGATCAGCGGTTCTTTTTACGTGTTGATTGCCGCAATCGCCTGCCTTTTGCTTTTCGGCAAAATCATTGCAATGATCGCCATGACGGTGATGCTCGTTTCCGACACGTTGGCCGCCTTGGTGGGGCGTGCCGTCGTCTCAAAGAAAATTTACAAAGACAAATCCCTTGCCGGAACAGCTGCCTTCTTGGGGTCCGCCATCGTCGTCAATTTGCTTTACGCGCCTCTTTTTCCTTTTTCAGTCGCCGGTTTGGCCGCTTGTGTTGTCGCTACCTTTGCCGAAGTCTTTGAAGACAAAATCGGTATCGACGACAATTTGTCCATCCCTCTTTCCGTCGGCCTCCTTCTTTCCTTATTTTCCTAACGCCTTAAATTTTAAAGCTTTTATTCCATATTGACAAATATTTTGGAATTTTGTCATTTTTCACTTGCCTTTTCCGTCAAAATATGGTTATATAAACATAGTTATTTACTATTATGTTGAACCCTGCTTTGCCTTCGGGTTGAAGCTCTAAAATTTATCATTATGGAAACGAACGAAGTCCAAAATTACATTGACAGCAAATTTGAAACCTTTGCTCAAAAAAGAGGGTTAAAGATTAACGGACATCCTTGCTTATGTCATGTCAAGATATTTTCATCAAAAAAGAAAACGCAATGCATTGCGGTTCATGCCACGAAAGGCGATGGAAAAGGGTATATCATTAACCTCGGACGACGAAAGTTGGCTTATTATTCTGAAGACGAGGCTTCCTGCTTGGAAATAAAGAACGGCAAAGTCACCTTAAAGGCAGACAATGCCAAACCGATAAAATCTCCTCATTCCCGCATGGTTTACAAAACCAACTTCGGAATGCATTTTAGCGAGGAATAAGCCAATCTTTGAAAAAACTTTAATCTTTGTCTTAAAACCATGAAAACAGCGATTTAACGTCGCGAGACGCCGCAATCACGTCGCGAGACGTCATTCATGAGATTTATGATTAGCGCCCCTCCGAATTTTGTTCTTTTGCCACGGAGGGGCTTTTTTTGCTCTTAACGCCCGGTCGACCCAAAGCCTTTCTCGCCGCGTTCGGTCTTTAGCGCGGCAAACTCTTCCGCCGAGATTTCCTCAAACTCCGCCCGATAAGGAAAAGGGACTTCCACCTGGGCGATTTTATCTCCGGGACGGATCGTATAATCCAAACCGCTTGATTCGGGATTGGTGTTGAGCAAGCCGATCATCCATTCGCCGCGATAATCAGTGTCGATAATGCCGGCGATGGTGATGATGCCGTGGCGAATCGCCATTCCGCTGCGGGAATTGACCCGAAACCAGACACCTTCTTCCGGCGCGGTCATAATTCCGGTCGGTATGGCCCGATGTTCCCCCGGTTTTAAGGTAACGGGAGCGGCAATGGCGGCACAGATGTCAAAACAGGCGGCTCCCGGCGTGGCATAGCGCAAATTTTCTTCCGGCGCGGCATAATGCGGAAGTTTGGCGTATTTGACCGGTGTCGAGATAAAATTTATCGTCACTTTGAGCTCCTTTCTGCAAAATTTCAACGTCATTATAATCATGGGATTTAAAAATACAAAAAGCTGTAGGGCTTACCCACAGCTTTTTGTATTTTTAGCCAAAGCTTTTCAGCCAGATACACCAATGCCCCCTAAAAAAGACGCAGCGGCGTTGGCCGTTATCGGCAAGAAATTTCCATGCGCCGACTTTTCGGGCATTTTTGAAGATTTGCCTTTTGTCTTCTCCGCGATCCAGCCAATCCTGCCAATCAATCAGGTCATAAAACCGATATTTGAACAATCTTTCCCAGACTTTGCGGCGGACAAGCTCCTCTTTTATCGTTTGCAAGGCGGAAGCATCCGAAACTTCATCAGGATACAGCAGCACACGCAGCAAATCGTCTTCTTCAATATATCGGCCAAGATCATTGGCAATCATGACCGTCAACAAATCCGCCCCGATATCGTCGCAATTTAACGTTCTGTAATGGTTGAGGACGCAATGCGGTTTTCCCATATCGATCACTTCCTGGTAATACCGCCGTTCAAGCAGTCCCTCCCAATGTTTTCCTGCAAGCAGCATATGATCCGGCACTTCGGACCAAATGCCGTGCATCAGGCAAAGATCCATTGTTTTCTCTTCGCCGAAATTTTCCCGCAAAAAGGCCACGACGCTTTTAGTTTCCAGATTAATGGCGGCTTCGGCAATTCCCAAGACAAAGAACTCTTGATACCCCATTGCTTTCAACAATTCCAAAGCCTTGCCGTCGACCAGAGCGCCATTGGCCACCAAAGACTTTATCTTTCCGCCGTCTTGCGCCCGTATTGCTTCATGCAATTCCGCTTGCCGCTGATCTTTTATCGCTTCATTTTTCATAATAATTTATTTTTAATAACATAATTTATACTTAAGCGTTTTCAGACTAACATTTATGAAAATTTTGTCAATGATAAAAGCCGCTTGATTTTTTGCGCCTTTCATAATATATTAAGGGAGTCAGGCAACTGACTATGACACTAAATGCATTGCGGAATAGACATTTTGGACCCGGGGGCAGTACCCGGCACCTCCACCATTAACGGTTGTCGACGGGGGTGAAACAGATTAGACAGATGTGATAAAGGCAAGAGCTTGTGTCCGGTGAGACACCACCGTTATCGGTTCAAAAAAAATGAATGCAAACGATAACTTTGCACCTGTTGCAATCGCTGCTTAATCGGGCGAGAGTGACAAACTCAAATTCTCATTGCTTTGGTTAGCTTTGAGTGGGGCTTGGGGCTCCCAGCAACAGAACGCCCCGTTTTTAAGCCAAAGGAGGCGCTTATGACGGACGAACCTGACATTAATTATGACAAACTGATTGAAAAATCATTGAAAAACGTGGTGATTGAAGCCTTAAAAATCGCGGCGGACGAAGGTTTGCCTGGAGACCACCATTTTTACATCACCTTTAAGACGGATCATCCGCAGGCCAGACTTTCGGCGCAACTATTAAACCAATATCCGCACGACATGACCATCGTTTTGCAACACCAATTTGCCAACCTGATGATCAGCGAGCATTATTTTGAAGTCGACCTCAGTTTCAGCGGCATTTTGCAGACACTGCGCATTCCCTTTGACGCCATTACCTATTTTGCCGATCCCTCGGCTAAGTTCGGCTTGAGCTTCAACAGCGAAGAAAGCGTTGAAAAACAGCAGGAAGACCGAGAATTGCCCGAACTGAAAAAAGCTGCCGGTTCGGCTACCGTCGTTTCAATTGACGCTTTTCGGAAAAAGTAAGACTTTTCATGTTAAAAAAATCGGTCATTATCGCCAATCGACATCAGACCAGCATCAGTATTGAACCTGAATTTTGGGCGGTTTTACAGCAATTGGCCATGCAAAAAGGGATGTCCGTCAACCAGTTGGTTACCGAAATTGATTTGCAGCGCGACGGTGAAAACCTTTCTAGCGCCGTCAGAATATTTATCCTTAAAACCCTGCTTGCGACTGCCGAAAAGCTCAGTGATTGCTCAGATAATTGATAATACCGTAAATGCTGTTGAGTTCCTGCTCGGTCATTTTGCTGCGCAAAAAAGCGTTGCGTAAATTGATCACCAGTTTGTTATGGCGTTCTTCATTCTTAAAGTTGCCGCAGCCCTGCATTTTTTCTTCCAAAAAATCAAAAAAACGGCACATCTTTTCCTTGTCGGCAATATCGCCGCCGTTGGTTACCAATTGCGCCGCCGGGGCCGTCGTGTGGGTTTTGTAATATTCATAACCGGCAAGCAGCACTGCTTGCGACAAATTCAGCGAGCAATGGCGCGGATTTAAGGGAATGTTGATGATGGCATCGGCCAAAGAGACGTCCTCGTTTGTCAACCCCGTGCGCTCGGGGCCAAACATGATACCGCAGGCCATGTTTTCATCGGCCATGCGAGACAACAAAACGGCCGCGTGATCCGCCGTATAGACCTCCTTCACCTGATCACGATGCCGGGCCGTGGTGGCATAGACCTGTTGCAAATCGGCGATGGCTTCGCGCAAAGAAAGATAAACCCGTGCCCGTTCCAAAATCTCTTCCGCTCCGGAAGAAGCCCGGCGTCCCTTCAGGCAAAGGTGATCTTCTCGCGGGTTGACCAGCCGCATTTGACTGAGGCCGCAATTCATCATGGCTCGGGCGGCCATTCCGACGTTTTCGGCCAGCTGAGGTTTTACCAGGATAATTATCGGATCTTTAGTCATTTTTCTCTCATTTACTGAAATTATTGGATTTTACCGCGCAATTTGCGGTTAAGATAAGCTTCCATGGCGTCCGGATCATTCACGTCAACGTTTTCGGGCGCGTAACGGGCGTTGGGATCACTTTTCCGCAACAGCTCCCTCTCCCGCTGTTGAATGGCTCTGACCAAGTCGCGCAGTTCTTCCTTGCGATAGTTGTTGGCAGTGTATTTCAAATCGCGCATTAAGGGAACTTGAGCCTGAATCTTGTATTCGGGCGTGACGGTTGCCGGTTCCTCTTCTTCAGTTACCGTTTCTTCCGCCGGCGTTTCCTGGGCATTCAGCGGCGAAATCAAGACTAAACCGCACAGTCCCAACAAAGTCCATAAAGAAATCTTCATCTCTTCCCCTAGTCTGTTGACAGAACATCTATGGTATTAAACAACAAATTTTCGGTATCCAGGCCGGTTTGAGCCTCAAATCCCTTGACGATCATCGTAAACATGTCATCAAAGGGGTTGTTGCCGTTCCCCATGGAATCATAAGCCTGGCGCATATATTTGGCATAGTTCTGCGGCATGTTGCGAATATTTTCGTCATAACTGGCCGGGATTTTATAGCCCATATCCCGCAAATGCTGTGTCATGACTAACATGTTATGACGGTTGACTTCCGGCGCGATCATCTCTTGGCCCATGGCAGTCCCGTAAGTCGTCGCCTCACCGACGTAGTTTAGCTTCCCGTGCTGACCGCTGCCGCGCCAAGTGACGGTATTCGTCTTATCCCGCGCCCGGGCCCATGGGTCGACAGGGAGGATTTCACCGTTGCTGGAATTGTTGCCGTAAGCCGGCGCGCTGTGCGGTGTATCCGGAGAGGCCTGGGGAACATTGTCGCCGAAATAGCCGTCATTGGGATGCGGCGTCCAGGGATTGGACGGCAACTGGGCAGCGGCAGTGCCGGCAAAAGCCAAGCCAACTGCGGCCAGAGAAATATAAAACATCTTGTTCATAGCGCCCCTCCGAAAATATCTTTCTGTTTTTATCATACTATAAAAAATCATAAAATAATAGTTACAATATTGTTATATTTTAGCTTTTGCAGATGAAACCGCCGCCCATCACGCGATCCCGCAGGTAAAAACAGCATCCCTGTCCCGGCGCCACGCCGGAAAAAGCCTCTTGCAAGACGACTTCCGCCCCGTTTTGCCGATCAAAAAACACTTCCGCCGGCACAATGTCCTGACGCGAACGCAATTTGACGTCAAGTTTGAGGCTTTGCGGCTTTTCCTCCCCCAACCAATTGACGTTTTCCAGACGAACGCGGCGAATGGCCAGCTCGTCTTTTTCCCCGACGATTACCCTGTTGTTGACGGCGTCCAACGCCAAAACATAATAAATCCTCCCGCCGCCGATATTCAGTCCCCGCCTTTGACCAACGGTATAATGCACAAGGCCGCGATGACAGCCGACGATTTTGCCGTCGCGGGTCACGATTTCTCCCGGTTGCTGCAAAATCTGCGGCCTTAAGGCGCCGATCAGGTCGGCATATTTTCCTTCCGATACAAAACAAATATCCTGGCTGTCGGCTTTGGCGGCGACCTTCAATCCTGCTTCGGCGGCAACGGCCCGTGTCTGCTCCTTGGAAAGCCCGTACAGCGGACAACGCAGCAGATTAAGGTGTTTTTGCCGGACAGCAAACAGAAAATAACTCTGGTCGCGGCGCAAATCTTCCGCCCGATACAACTCGGCCTTGCCGTCGCGGAGCCGGACTTGCGCATAATGCCCGGTTACCAAAACGTCTGCCCCCAAGGCCAGGGCCTTTTCTGCCAATAAGCCGATCTTGACCTCTTGATTGCATTTGATGCAGGGCGACGGCGTTCTTCCGGCCAAATATTCGCCGCAAAAATAGTCGACGACTTCTTGGCGAAAGACGTCGCGAAAATCATAATAATGATGTTCGATCCCCAATTGCGCCGCCACGGTAGCGGCATCGGCAATCGAGGAAACCTGCGGCGCATAAGGCGGCTGCAAAAGATCCATTGTCACGCCGATTACCCGATAACCGGCCTTTTTGAGCAAAAAAGCAGCCGCCGAACTGTCTACCCCGCCCGACATGGCGACAACGACGGTGGTTTCGGCTTCGGGCTTGGCGATTTGCAGGCTATTTTGCTTCATTCTCTTCTTTTTCCAATCTTTGTTTGAGGTCTTTTATTTCTTTTTCCAGCTGCTGCAGCTTGCATTCGACAGGATCTTTGCAATCAGGCGTAATGCCGTAAGCCTCAAAGCGGGGATGGGCATTAACGCTTTTCTCGGCTTCGTGCGCGGGAACACCAACCACCGTCGTACCGGCGGCCACGTCTTTCAACACCACGGCATTGGCACCGATGCGAACGTCATTGCCTATCTTAATCGGGCCCAACACTTGTGCACCGGCTCCGATTACCACGTTGTTGCCGACGGTGGGATGGCGTTTGCTGGTTATCTTTCCCCTTTTGTTAAAAACACTGACACCGCCCAAAGTCACTCCGTGATATAAGGTGACGTTATCTCCGATTTCGGCAGTCTCGCCGATTACCACGCCCATTCCGTGATCAATGAAAAAGCTTTTGCCGATTCGCGCACCAGGATGGATCTCGATTCCGGTCAAAAAGCGGGTTATTTGAGAAATTACCCGGGCCGTGAGCTTAAAATTTTTCCGCCACAGGGTATGAGACAGCCGATGGACAGCAACCGCCTGCAACCCCGCGGAACAAAGCCAGGCTTCAAGTTTGCTCCCGGTAGCCGGATCCCGTGCCAACACGGCGTCGCTGTCTGCAATTAAAGACTTGAAATATCTTTTCATTTTGTGCTACATTCCTGAAATTAACAATTTATACAGCATTTGTTTATATAATATTCAGCAGTTGCTAAATTTAGGTTAAAAAAGGAAAATGACAGAAGTATTGTTTAACGGGCATGCCGGACGCCTTGAAGGACGCTATCATCAAAGCAGCAAACCCGGGGCACCGATCGCTCTTATTCTTCATCCGCATCCGCAATACGGCGGAACGATGAACAACAAAGTGGTTTATACCTTGTTCAGCTGTTTTCAGAATCTGGGATTTTCGGTCCTGCGTTTCAATTTTCGCAGCGTCGGACGCTCGCAGGGAGAATTTGAAGACGGACCGGGCGAACTTTCCGATGCAACGGTCGCTCTTGATTGGCTGCAATCCGTTAATCCGGAAGCACGGCAATGTTGGATTGCCGGATATTCTTTCGGTGCATGGATCGGGTTACAGTTGCTGATGCGTCGCCCAGACATCAATAATTTTATTGCCGTTTCACCGCCGGCAAACGAAAAAGACTTTTCGTTCCTGGCTCCCTGCCCGACTTCAGGGTTGATTACTCAGGGCGGTATTGACGAAATCGTCACGCCTTCTTCCGTCGCAACCTTGGCCAAGCGTTTGAATACGCAACGCAACGTCTCGGTTGATTTTGCCCTGATTGAAGACGGTGACCATATGTACAACAATCACCTGGTAGATCTTTACAAAGTTGCCGGGAATTACGTTATTGACGCCATGAAGAGAAAAGCGCCGCAGAAAAAGCGCCGCGGAAGACGCAAGAAAAACGAGATTGAAGAAGAGCCTTTGTTGCTTGAGAACGACCTCAACGATGAAGACGACAATGACGATTTTCTTGATGAAGAATAAGGTAAACCCCGAAGATTGCAGCAACAATCTTCGGGGTTATTTTTAGTTTAACAACCAGTTTATGGCTATTTTTACGCTTTTTACTTTCTTTAGTAATTCTCTCAAAATGAAAAAGATACCACCTACCAAAGCCAGAATGCACATGAAGAAGGGAATAAAAGATATAATTACTGCAATTATGCCCAATACAACTTCAATACCAGACAAAGCAGCAAAGTTTTGTTGCGCGAAGTAGAAAAAACATCCTATTACCCATATCAACAAAGCAAGCGTTTTCCAAGAAATGGCAACTTCATCTTTTCCCAAAAATCTTAAAAAAATAATGCTAAAAAAAACAGTTACCACTGACAGCAAATAAAATCCGATTGTTCCTAAAGTTTCCATAATAATATATTTTTTGATTAATAATTCTTTTTTACAGTTTTTAATAAGGCGGTCAATAGATAAAAAAACGGTCTCTTTTGGCAAGAGACCGTTTTTTTGAACTGATTGTCTTTACATAAAGAATCTAATGTAAAGATATCCGGTGGCAATGGCTACGGTTATCAACATTGTCGGAATCGACCAGATCAGAAATTTGAGAAAACTGATCGGATGTCCTTCCCGCGTGGCCATGCCGGCGACAATCACGTTTGCCGAAGCGGCAATCAGCGATCCGTTGCCGCCGAAGCAGGCGCCCAAAGACAAAGCCCACCAGACCGGCATCATCGCCTCGCGTCCTCCCATGGAGGCTTCCATGGACTTGATCATCGGAATCATCGTCGCCACGAAAGGGATATTGTCGATCGCCGTCGAAACCAGAGCGGAAATCCAAATAACCAACAAGGCGGCCTTTTCTATGCTGCCTTCGGTATATTCGATAAATTTTTGCCCCATCACGTGCAAAACGCCGGCTTCTTCCAAGCCATAGACAATGGCAAACAAACCGGCAAAGAAAAAGATCGTCGTCCAATCGACCAAAGCGAAAGCCTTTTCAACCTTATGATCCCTCTCCTGGTGCGAATTGCCCCAAGTATAAAGCATCAGCAACACCGCGGCTCCGAACATGGCAATGGTGCCGTTGGCAATATGCAGGTGCTCCGCCATGATAAAACCGACAATTACGGCCACCAGCACCGCCAAGGACTTCCACAACAATTTCCAATCCGTAATGCTTTCGACTTCCTTGATCTTCATGACGGCGACCTGATCACGCAGAGAAGCCGTCATTTTGCGACCCCAGATCAAATCAAAGGCAAGAATCAGCACCAGCATGGACAGCACCACCACGGGGGTCAACTCATACACAAAATCCATGAAAGACAGATTCAATGCCGAACCGATCAAAATGTTGGGAGGATCGCCGATCAGGGTTGCCGTACCGCCGATGTTGGAGGCAAAAATTTCTAAAATCAGATAGGGATAAGGATTAATCTTCAGCTGCCGGGTAATCTGAAACGTTACCGGCACGATCAGCAAGACGGTGGTCACATTGTCCAACAACGCCGAAAAAGCCGCTGTCACCACGGCCAACACTACCATCAGTCCCCGAGGATTGGCTTTGACCTTCTTGGCTGACCAAATGGCAACATAGCGAAACATCCCCGATTTTTCGGAGATTCCGACAATGGTCATCATCCCGATCAACAGCGCCAGGGTGTTGAAGTCTATCCCGGCAATGGCCGTCGCCTGGGTGAGAATGCCGGCAAAGATCATGACTGCGGCACCCAGCAGGGCTACCACGGCACGATTGAGTTTCTCGGTAAACAAGATCAGATAACTGATAATCAAAATAGCGCTGGACAGGACCATGGGATCCATGCCGAACAGCACTGCGGAAGCCTGTTCCAGATTGTTTGCATCCATTAGCTTCTCCTTATACGTAAATAAAAATGCGGGTTTATTATAAAAGTTAATCTCTTAAAGATTTGCTAAATATATTTTTTTGAAACCGCTTTTTTAAGAGGCGGCGATAAGGCTTTCTTTGTTAAGCAAATTTTAGGATCTCGTTTTATATAAGTTATAGTGTTTTATTTAACCAACAAAGGATTTGTTAATGACCGGAGATATATCTGACGCGGCGCAACTGGTTTGGGGGATGGATGCCAAAATTTTGGCAACCGTTATTATGATCATCGCCTATGTCATTTTATTTACAGAAAAACTCAATCGTGCCGTGGTAGCTCTGCTGGGTGCCGCAGTCATGATCTTTGCCGGCATTCTCACCCAGGAAACGGCTTTGGCGGGGATTGACTTCAATACCCTGGCGCTGTTGATCGGGATGATGACCATTGTCGGGATTTCCGAGAAATCGGGGATTTTTCAATATGTGGCGGTTTGGTCGGCCAAGAAGGTCCGTGCCAACCCGCGGGGAATCCTGATGGTTTTGGCCTTGGTCACTGCCGTCTTTTCGGCTTTTCTTGATAACGTCACCACTGTTTTGCTGATTGCCCCGGTAACGTTTCAGATTACCAACAAGCTGAAAATTTCGCCCTACCCTTATTTGATTGCGGAAATTTTTGCTTCCAACATCGGCGGCACGGCAACCCTGATCGGCGATCCTCCCAACATTTTGATCGGTTCGGCGTTAAACCTGTCTTTTATGGACTTTGTACATGAGCTGACTCCGGTGGTCGCCGTTACCATGATTGTTTTGCTGCTGGCTTTCGACTGGGCCTTTGGTCGCAAAATGGCAACCAGTCAGGAAAACAAGGACAAAGTAATGGCCATGAACGAAATCGACTGTATTACGGATTTTCGTTTGCTGGCTAAATCTCTGACCGTGATTTTTGCCGTGATCGCCGGTTTTGTTTCGGCGGAGCATCTGCATATCGCCAACGGAACGATTGCCATGTTCGGGGCCGCGGTTTTGCTGCTGCTTTATACCTTGGGCAATTCGCATCAAGACAGAGAACACAAAGTGGAAGAAATTTTCGGAAACGTCGATTGGACAACGATCTTTTTCTTTGCCGGCCTGTTCGTTATCGTTTACGGTTTGGAAAAAACCGGCGTTCTGGCCCTTTTGGCGCAAAAGTTCATTGACTTTACCGAAGGAAACATTCAAAAAACGACCTTGCTTATCATTTGGGTTTCGGCCGTCGTTTCCTCGGCGATCGACAATATTCCCTTTGTGGCGACGATGATTCCGATGATCAAGTCCATGGAAGCCTCCATGGGCGGGCGTGAGGCAATGATGCCGGTCTGGTGGGCCTTGTCCTTGGGCGCCTGCTTTGGCGGCAACGGAACACTGATCGGCGCTTCGGCAAACGTGATCGTCGCCGGCATGGCCACGCGAGAAGGTCATCCGATCAGCTTTTTACGGTTTATGATCTGGTCCGTACCGGTGATGCTGATTTCCGTGGCGATCGCAACGGTTTATCTTTACATTAGGTTCTTTATGTAAAGACAATCGGTTCCCCAAAAAACGGTCTCTTGCCAAAAGAGGCCGTTTTTTTACCTATTGACTGTCTTATGAAATTATGCTATATTAAAAACTGTAAAAAAGAATTATTAATCAAAAAAAATATATTATTATGGAAACAGTAACGATCATTTGTCTTGTGTTATGGTCCGTCATCTCTTTTATTTTGGCAATCATCGCCATCATAAGACTATGTAACGGGAAAGGCCTGTTGGCATCAAAAAAGACATTTTTTTGCGCAATGTTGCCAATATGTTACCTTCTTTGGGACATAATGAAGATGGAAGCGCTTTCTTTTACGTTTAAAATTATCGCGTGTATTACCGTTATACCGATGAATATTCTCGTGGCATGTTTTGTCATCTATATGATAAGCCAGGGGGTAAAGGCCATAGATTGACTGTTAGATTAAAAAAATCCCTTGAAAAGTTATCTTTTCAAGGGATTTTTGACTGCAAGAAAGGCTACATCGGCGTACCGCCGGGGAAAGGATTGTATTTTCCGAGCGTGCCGAAAGTCTTTTCCAGCAAACCGGGCTGTTCGCCCAGGGTCTCGGTCTTATCCTCGCTTATCTCGATTTCCTTACCGTGTTCTTTGCTCAGGCGGCTGATATCGATCACCTGATCCTGATCGTCAAAGCGAATGGTCAAAATGTCGCGATTGATCTCTTCCGGTTCAAAAAAAGCGACTCTCTTAATGTCTGAAGACATATAAATCCAGGTGTTTTGATCCAAAGACACTACCGTCGACGGCGCGCCGAGGATGTCCCTCACCTTTTCTTTGCTCTCGCCGAGTTTGATTTGGGAAATGCGCTCGTTGGTCGGCATATTGCCGTTATGCGTTACAAACCATTCGTCGGTCTTGTGTCCGGAACAGGCGGAGGTCAACAGCACCAAAGCCAGGGAAGCATAAAGCATTTTGTTTCTTGACATTTGACATTCCTTAAAGTTATATCTCTAGCATATTTATCAACTCTTATAGCATAAGGAAAAAAATTATGCAAAATCTTTTTTCCGCACCCGTCGTTATTGATGAATTGGGAAGCCACGAAAAGAAATATCACCTAAAAGCCGAAAAGCAAGAGCTGCTGGAAATCGCCGCAATTTTGCGGGTTCCGGAAGTCAAAAATCTTGAAGCCGAGATCTGCCTCAAACTCAACAAAAAAATGCATCGGCTTGACGTTTTCGGCAGAGTCAGCGCCCTGATGCGGCTGACCAGCGTCATTTCTCTTGAGGATTTTGAACGAGAATACGTCAACGACTTTGAACTGGTCTACGACACCAAAGCCACGCCGGAAGAAATCAAACTTCTGGATCTGGAACTTGACCTCTATGACGAGACTCCCGAACCTCTGCCGCAAGGAAAACTCAACCTGGCTGACGTTGCGCTTGAACAAATTGCCTTGGTTATGGAGGATAATCCGCGGCAGCCCGGTGAAGCATTCGCGTTTAAATCCGAATTTGACGAGGAAACAACTGCGGCGCAGAATCCTTTCAGCGTCCTTAAAAAGATAAAAAAATAAGCGACAGCTTTTATAAAATTTTATAAAAAATGCTTGCATTTGCCGATTATTTTGAGTAAAACCCTCAAATAGGTTTGTAAACCGGTTTTTTATAGTTGATTTTAAAAAGCAAATGGTTTATTAATGCGTTTAACCCAACAGTGTAAATAATTGTAATTAAATAAAAGAGTATAAGAAAATGGCTACACCAAAACATAAAACATCTAAATCCCGTCGTGATATGCGTCGTTCTCATGATGCCTTGAAACCCAATGCATATCAGGAATGCCCGAATTGCGGCGAGTTGAAAAGACCCCACAATGTCTGCCCGGCTTGCGGTCAGTATGACAAACGTGAAGTCATCGCTAAAAAAACCACTGAAGAGTAATGAACTTAAATCCGCCGGCTTTGTTGTAGCAGGCAATCTTTAATATGGAGCAGGTTTTGTCTGATAATCTGGTCATTTCCATTGACGCGATGGGGGGAGACAATTCCCCCAGAATCGTGATTGAAGGGCTTGCTTTGGCGGCCAAGAAGAATCCCGACGCGAGATTTTTGTTATTCGGCGATGAAAGCCGGGTAATGCCGATTTTAAATACATACCCTTTTTTGAAAAAAGTTACCGAATTTCGTCACTCACCAGAAATGGTGCATAATGACGACAAGCCTTCTCAGGTGATTCGGAACAAAAACACCAGTATGTATATGGCGATTGACGCGGTTCGGCGCGGTGAAGCTCAGGCTATCGTTTCCGCAGGAAACACCGGAGCTCTGATGGCTATTTCCAAGTTGGTTTTGAAAACGATTCAAAAAATCCACCGTCCGGCCATCGTTACGATTATGCCGCACCAAAACGGCCGTTACGTGATGCTGGATTTGGGAGCCAATGCCGAGTGCAACGCGTTGAATTTGGCGGAATTTGCCCTGATGGGGAATATTTTCGCTCATCTTGCTCTGGGAATCGAGAAACCCCGCGTCGCGCTTTTAAACATCGGCGCGGAAGAAATGAAAGGAAAAGAGGAAATTCGCCAGGCGGCACAGATTATCAAAAACTCTAACCTTAACATTGATTTTCGCGGGTATATTGAACCGCATGAAATTCCCAACGGCATTGCCGACGTGATCGTTGCCGACGGCTTTACCGGCAATATTGCATTAAAGTCCATTGAAGGGACGGCACGCCTGGTTTTGCGCCTGTTGAAAAAATCCGTCAAGCAGTCGTTTTTGGCCAAGATCGGCCTACCCTTTATGCTCGGTGTGATGTTCAAACTCAAAAAGACAATGGATCCCCGCCTCTACAATGGGGCCATGTTCGTCGGCTTGAACGGCCTTTCGGTCAAAAGTCACGGAGGAACAGACGCCCTAGGCTTTTCGGTGGCCATTAACAATGCGGCCTCTTTGGTTCGCCAAAACTTTGTTGCCCGCATTCGCAACGATATTGAAAAAGTAGATTTGGAAGAACTTTCACAGGAAATCATTTATGACTCTTATTAGATCTGAACTTATCGGACACGGCCATTATCTGCCGGAAAAAGTCCTTACTAACGATGATATGGCTAAAATTGTCGAAACCAGTGACGAGTGGATCAGAACGCGTACCGGTATTGAACGGCGGCATATCGTGGCTGAAAACGAGTTGACTTCGGATCTGGCGGCCAAAGCGGCGCTTCGCGCTTTGGAAACGGCTCAAATCAGTGCCGAAGAGCTTGATGTGGTTGTCTTGGCAACCGTTACACCGGACAATACGACTCCGGCGACCTCGGCAAGAGTCAGCGCCAAAATCGGTGTGCGTCCGGGAATTCCGACTTTTGACATCAGCGCCGCCTGCTCCGGCTTTGTTTATGCTTTGACTATGGCTGACAATATGATTCGCCTCGGTCAAGCAAAAACAGCCTTGGTCATCGGCGCAGAAAGTCTTTCTAAAATTACCGATTGGACAGACCGCAATACCTGCGTTTTGTTCGGTGACGGTGCCGGCGCGGTCGTGTTGCGGGCTCGCGAAGGCCAAGGAACGGCGGCTGACACCGGTGTTCTGGCAACTAAGCTGTATTCCGACGGATCGCATTATGACAGTTTGAAAACCTTGGGAGGCGTTTCGACAAATCAGAATTCCGGCTTTATTTACATGGACGGCAAGGAAGTTTTCAAATATGCCATCAATTCTTTGTCCCAAGCGGCGGAATTCGTCATGGAAACGGCCGGCGTCTCCTCTTCTGATATAGACTGGCTGGTGCCGCACCAAGCCAATATCCGTATTATTGACGGCGTAGGCAAAAAACTGGAGTTGCCTGAGGAAAAAGTCATCGTAACGGTCAATGAGCACGGCAATACGTCTGCTGCTTCCATTCCCTTGGCTTTGTCGGAAAGTTTTGACAACGGCAAAATCAAAAAAGGTGATTTAGTCGTGTTAACCGCCATGGGAGCCGGTTTTACCTGGGGCGGCGCGCTTATCAGAATCTAAGGGTATAACTCTTTTTAGCTCTTGCCTAAGAAACGGAATTATTATACTTGTTCTAGTGTAATTATCGTATTGAATTAAAATAAAGAATAAAAAAACAGGATGGATGAACAATGAAGACAATCACTCGTGCTGATGTTGCTGAAACTATTTATGAAGAAATCGGGCTTTCCCGCAAAGATTCTAATGACATTTTGGACATGATTCTGGATGAAATCGTTCAGGACCTCAGCAACGGCAACGACGTTAAGTTGTCTTCTTTCGGGACTTTTTCTCTGCGTGACAAAAAGGCCCGTTCCGGGCGCAATCCCAAAACCGGCGTCGAAGCCATCATCAGCTCCCGCCGCGTCATTTCCTTCAAACCGTCTCAAACCATGCGCAAAATGATCAACGCCTAAAGCAAAAGAGGTCAGCATGGTGGTTAACAAGAGTAAGGCTGCTTTTCGGACCATTGCCGAAGTCGCTGACGATTTGGGTGTTGCTACTCATGTTTTGCGATTTTGGGAAACAAAGTTTCCGCAAATCAAGCCAATGAAAAGAAACGGCGGTCGACGCTATTACCGTCCCGACGACGTGGAAATCGTCCGCACGATTAAAGAACTGCTTTACGAACAAAGATATACCATAGAAGGCGTGCAAAAGGTTTTTAAGGAAAAAGGCGTCAAAGCTTTTTTGGGGCAGGAAATTCAGAAGGACTTCTTTGAGGAAGTCATTCCCGACGCCAACCTTGACGAAAACACCCGGCAGTTGATCAGCAGCGTCATCGGCGAGCTCAAAGCCTTGCGGGACGCTCTGCAGAACAGTTTGAACAAGGTTTCCAAGTAACCCCTGCCCGTTTTTGAGACGCCTGTCGGCGTAAAAACAGCGAAGAGAAGAAGCGGAGTTAACTTTCCAATGGAAATTTAACAAATGAGGAAAAAAGTTCTTGCATTTCGCATTAGAAAGACCTATACAATATAGGCGTTGTTAAAACGAATTCGGGATGTAGCGCAGCCTGGTAGCGCATTTGCATGGGGTGCAAAGGGTCGCTGGTTCGAATCCAGTCATCCCGACCATAAAACAAAAAGGACTGCCCTTGCGGCGGTTTTTTTTGTTTTAAAGGCCGCAAAGCGGTTGATTTGAACCAGCGACAGGAGCTGGTCGACTACCAGCAATAGGCGGGCGAAAGAACGCCGGTTTGCGACAGCAAAATTGCGCCCGTGCGACGGAGCGAAACGACGTCAATCCAGTCATCCCGATCGACACTGACACAAGCTGTCAAAAATGGCAACTTTCTTATAAATCAATAATTTAATCTGGTCCGTGTGATTGGTTGAAAAAGCCAGGCCTTTTGGGGTAATTACACGGAGCATTATTTTCAAGTTTTCTTATTTTACAATAAGTTAAGAAAAAATAGGTTTTTTATAACTTTTGGGACAATCTTTTATTAAAAGTCGGATTTGAAACTTGCTTAAAATAAAAGTTTTGACGTTGATGACGATTTATTTTTACTCAAATAAGCAGGATATAGCACATTGTAAATATGTGTTATTATGTTTAATAAGGGTGCGGCTTGTATAAATTTTAGCAAAAGTTTGATTTTTAATGCTTGAAAAATATATTTATGTGGCAGTATGTTGCATTTATAATATCAATCAATAATCTTTCTTTGAGGTAAAATGATTATTTTAATTTCCGGAGCGTCGCATACAGGAAAAACCTTATTAGCCCAAAAGCTGTTGGAAAAGTATAAATACCCTGTCTTGTCAATAGATTTGCTAAAAATGGGCTTAATACGCAGTAACAATACATTATTAACACCGGAAGATGATGAAAAGTTGGAAAAGTATTTATGGCCTATTATTAGAGAAATGATAAAAACAGCCATAGAAAACAAACAAAACTTGATTATTGAAGGTGCTTATATTCCTTTTGACTGGAAAAAAGATTTTGATTTGCCATATCTAAAAGAAATACAGTTTTATTGCTTGGTTATGACACCAAATTACATACAAAATCATTTTTCAGATATAAAAAATTACGCTAATATCATTGAAAATCGGCTTGATGATTCTTGGTTTACAAAAGAAACAGCATTGGAAGAAAACATAAAAAACTTAGAATTATGCAAGCAAAATAATTGTCGTTATGTCCTGATTGATGATAGTTATGACGTTAAGTTTAATTTTATTCTTGAAAATAAAAGCAATTTTTCTTAAAACTTAGCAATAATTATCTGAAATTAAGGAAATAAAAGATGACAAAAGAAGCTTCGCTGTCGATTATTGAAGATGTTCAAAATCACAAATTTTTAATGATCAGACATCATCGGGGAATTAATGAGGGCTGCATCAATTTTCCGGGCGGCAAAAAAGAGCCGGACGAAACGATTGAGGCTTGCGTTATTCGGGAGACATATGAAGAAACCGGTCTTAAAATAGAAAAGCCCATACAGGTTGGGTATATTGAGTTTCCAACCAAAGATTTTTATGTTTATGTGTTTAGAAGTACAAAATTCAGTGGATCGGTTCATGCTAAAAAAGACGAAGTAACAGCATTTTGGGTTGATGAAGATCAGATCCCTTATGCTCAAATGCGCGAAGCCGACCGCAATTTTTTACCCGAAATTATTGCAGGAAAATTTGTTAAGCGACGTTTTATCTATGATGACGATTTTCATGTGATTGATATAATCGATTTGTGATAAGATAAAAATGACGGCACTTGCAGTGCCTTATTCAGAGGTAAAAATAGCAGTCCGTGAATTGCAAGATTCCTCCGACCATAAAAAGAAAAAAAACGCCCGACAGAACAGGCGTTTTTTTCTGATATTCCATTTATTTTATAAACAATATTCTCATCCTCTTACAATTTATATATTTAAGAGAAGCATGACATGGGCGGATCAACAAATCCGGTGGAAATTTTCTAAAAGAATTCGTTATTAAGAATTATTTTATGACCGTGGTTCCAGACCAAAGCCGCTTTGTATTTTGCGGGATAATATTTTATATGCCAAGGTTTTAATTTGCCATTTAAAGATTATATAGTCGACCAGGATTGAAAAAAGGAAACGAATAATGAAAAAAGCTGTTGTTTTCGGTTTGGGGGCTTTGTTCCCTGTACAGGCCGCCGCCATTACGCAAATTGTCGACGCCGGAGACGTTCTTACCGGCGGCAGCGTCAACTCAATCGTCACTCAGGAAGTCTACGGGACAACCAAAAATTTCTCGGTTTACGGTAATCAGACGCTTATGAACGGCGGTAAAAGCTATGACAGCAACATTTTTTCCTATGCGCAGCAAAACGTGCAAAAAGGCGGCGTTTCTTACAATACCAACGTTCAATACCAAGCAATCCAAAACGTCGACGGAGAAGCTTATTCCTCAACGGTGGCCACACAAGGAACCATTGACGTCAATAACGGCGGCTATGCCCAAAACACGACCGTCAACGGCGGCATTTTTATTGTTTCCTCCGGCGCTGTCGTCACAAGAACGACGCTCAACGGCGGACGAGAAAACATTTCGGGAACAGACGAATCTTCCCTGGTCAAGGCCGGACTGCAGGAAGTTTTAAATAACGGAATTTCAAAGCAAGCCAATATTGTCGGTGGAATGCAACAAGTCGACGCCGGAGGCATCAGCATCGGCGCCACCGTTTCGGGCAACGGGAGGCAGAAGGTTTGGGGAACAACGGAACAAACCGTCGTGCAAAAAGGCGGCATTATTGACATCATCGACAGCGGCAGCGCCAAGGAAACGACCATTGACGGCGGAGAAATGAACGTTGACTTCAACGCAGTTTCTTCTCAGACAACCATAAACTCGGGCGAACAAACCATATACGGAATCGATAACGACAGTCAAATCAACGGCGGAACGCAAAAAATCGAAAGCGGCGGAAAAGCCGTTAACGCCCTGGTTCGTTCCGGCGGTGTACAAAGCGTTTTTTCCGGAGGCGAAGCCGAAAACACAACGCTTGAAAAAGGAGGATGGCTGTTTCTTTTCTCAGGTGGCCAATTATCCGGCAAGACGCAAATAACCGAGGGAGTCGCCACCGTTATCGGTGACAACAGCATTCCTGATTTGGAACTAAAAAATGCCGCCGTTACCATTCCCTATAACCATGAATTCAGCACTCTGCAGTTTGACAAACTGAACGGCAGCGGCCTGTTCAGTATTAACAGCAGTTTGTCCGAAGGCGTTTCGGACAAAATTCTCGTTCATTCCGGTGACGGCAATTTCGGGCTGATTATTCATGATTACAGTCCGTCCGGCAACACGCCTTCTCAATACAAAATCATCAACGAAGGCAGCGGTGCCGCCGACAACTTTTATTTGGTAGGAGACGCGGTTGACGTCGGTGCTTTTCGTTATCAACTTGCGCAAGACGGAGACGACTGGATTTTGGTTCGCACACAAGACGTCAACGACAGCGCCATTATCGCCAAAAACACTTACGCTTCCCTTTCTTCTTTATTTTATACGCATTTAACTCCCGTTTATAACCATATTCGCAGCCGTCGAAACCCTTCGGGACACGACGACGGCCTGTGGATGAAAGCCTTGGGACAAAAGCTTGACTTCAAATATAAAGACGGAACCAGCAGCCGGACGCATATTTACGGCAGTGAAATCGGCTATGACAAGGAAATATGGCGGCACTCCGGCCATTATCTGAGTTTGGGCGCTTACGGCGGCTATACGTCGTCGCGTCAGAAATTTGACCGCAGCGGCCACGGCAACGCTGATACGCGCTCTGTTGGTTTGTATTCGCTTTTCAATACGAACGACAACTGGTTCATTGATCTGGTGGGAACATATTTTTGGCATGATCAAAAGATTAAAAGTTTCACACCTTCGGGCAGCGACGTCCGAGGAAAATACAAAACCAACAGCTGGCAGGTTTCCACCAGCTTGGGGAAACGCTTCAACTTTGACGGACAATGGTTTCTTGAGCCTTCCGTCGGTTTGAACTACATGCATATTGACGGCATCAGCTACCGAACGAATTTCAACACGCTTGTCGAAACCTCCGGCGCCGATTATTTCAGCAGTCGGGCGGATTTGGTCGGCGGCAAAACTTTTTTGCGAGACGGCGACGGCTTTATAGACGCTTACGGACGGCTGGCGCTGATTCATGATATTGACAGCAAGAGCGAAGTTCGGATTGCCGACTATACCTTCACCGAAGACATGTCCTCTCTGCGATATGAGGTCGGCGCTGGAATCAGCGCCTCTTGGAGCCAAGACGGAACGGCCTATTTTGAGGCTTCGACGCAACTTGGCGACAGAATCGAAATCCCTTGGGAAATCAATCTCGGCATTCAGTATCGTTTTTAAGGCCTTTGTCTTCTGCCGGCAAGACAACACTGAATTCAGATCCTTGCCCCGGAGTGCTTTTGACTTCTATTTTTCCTTTATGCAAGGTAACGATCATTTCTGCCAGGCATAATCCCAAACCCAATCCTTTGTCGTTGCGGGACAAGTCGGCACGCCAAAATTTCTCAAACAAATGCGGCAGATCTTGTGCCTTGATTCCAATCCCGTTATCTGCCACCGTTATTCTGACTCGACGATTTTCCTTAGCCAGGAAGACCTTTATTCGTTTCTGAGCAGAGGTATATTTCAGGGCATTGTCCAACAGGATATTCAACAGCTGCCGCAGCATCCGGCGATCGGCCATTACCGACAGCTCTTCAGCGGGAAGTTCCACAGTTATCGGACATGCGGGACACAGGGAGGAAAGTGCCGCCGCGGTTTCGGTAACCAGTTCTTTCAGGTCGATACTTTGCCTTTGCAAGGGAATCATCTGATTTTCAAAACGGGCTAAAGCGAGCAAGTGGTCTATCAAGCCGTTCATTTGTGCAATTTCCTCTTTGAGCGCCGCCAACAGCTTTTTATCTCCGGGTTTGTATTCCAGCAACTCGGCATAAGAGAGCAAAACGCTCAGCGGCGTCCGCAATTCGTGCGCGGCGTTGGAAACAAACTGTTTTTGTTTCTCATATGTCAACTCGATGTATTTCATTGAGCGGGAAACCAGCAGTCGACCGATTAAATATGCTGACAAGACCAAAATCATAATTCCCCAAACGGCCAACAACACATAATTCTTGCTGCTGTTTCTGAGCGGAGAATAGTTGGCCACGACAAAGACTTCGCCGTTTCTGCTGCCGGGAAGGACAATGTTTTGCTTGATAATCATAAAATACCATTTTCTTTTGTTTGACTTAACATTTATATGGTAAATTTTGCCAGCAGTGTATTCTCTCTGCCGCAACCGGCGCTGAAGTTCCGAGGCGAGATAGTCGTCTTGCGGTTTTTCGGCCAGAATAAGGCGACCGTCGACAAACCAAAAGGTAAAAAAATGAAAAGAATTTATGTCCGACATAATCTTATGAACCTCAGGAGCCGCAGCGGCTTTTTTTAACGTGTCTTCGGCTTCCCAGACTTCTTCCGCCAGATAGTCGTTCAGGCCCTCTTGGAGAAACTTTATGCCGTAATAGCGATATGCGGCATAGCCGCCGGCCAAACAGCCCAACAGCAAGGCCGCGATGACAAAAGTATAGGCGACGGTCAGTTTTCTGTAAATTTTTGCGATCATTTCTCCAATTCCATCTTATAGCCGATGTTTTTCACCAGCGTTATCTTGAGAGGCAAAGCAAAATCCCTGATTTTCTTGCGCAGAGTATATATGTGGGAGTCCAGGCTTTCCATATTGGTATTGAGCTTGTCGTCCCATATCTTTTCAAAAATTGTTTCCCGCGGCAAAATGTTGTTCATGTTGATAAAGAGCAGTTCAAACAAAGCAAATTCTTTTTTGCGCAAAGCAAAATCCCGATTCTGATAAGTCACGAGATTCAAATCATGATTGATTTTGATTGAATTTTGCTCATAGACCTTGTCGACAAAAGGTTTGCCTTTGCGACGGCACAAGGCTCTCAGACGGGCTGTCAGCTCTTTGACGCGAAAGGGTTTAACCATGTAGTCGTCCGCACCTTCGTTAAGGGCTCGAATACAGTCTTCCAATTCTCCTTTGGCCGTGACAAAGATGATGCCGCCCTGAAAACCGTGTTTCCGCCGCAGTAGGCGACAGAAGTCCATCCCGCTTAATTCCGGCAGCATCCAGTCCAAAACAACCACGTCATAAACACTGGCCTGTGCCTGCTTAAAATACTCCATAGCCTCATGTCCGTCTTGAGCCCAATCTACTGAACAATTTTCAAACTCCAGCAGTTCCTTGGTGTTTTTGCCAAGTTTCGCATCATCTTCAACCAACAGAATTTTCATCTTTTTCTCCCGCGTTTATCTAAGCACCGAGAAAAATATTTGTAAACAAATAAATCTTGCAAAATTTCAGACAAATTTCAGTTTGGCAGTCTAAAGCCTAGGGCAGAAATAAAATAAAACAAAGGAAATCCGCCATGACGACTTCTTTCTCAAAATCCCTGAAGACCGAACTCTATCGCAAGGCAGTTCACCTCAGTTCTTTATGGATGCCGTTGTTTATTTTTCTGAGCGGAAAAAACATTTGTATTCTTTTCTTTCTTTTTACCCTTTTGGGAAATTTGATTTTAGAGTATGCGGCCTATAAAAAGACACCTTTCATCGGCGGAATGTTTCGGCGGATGTTTTTCAAGACTCTGCGGCCCAAAGAAGTCATAAAAAACAAATTTGTTCCCAGCGGTTCGGTTTATATCCTCTTGGCAGCATTGATCTGTTCCGTCTGCTATGCAAAGGAAGCGGCGGCTATCGCGCTGACGGTCATGCTGATTGCAGACAGCGGCGCAGCTTTATGCGGCAAGTTTTTCGGAAGTTTTCGCTTTGAGAACGGGAAATCACTTGAGGGAACGGCAACGTTTTTCATAATAACGCTCTTTATCTTATCGCTTTTGGCGCCGGAATGCCCGCTGCCGTTGATGACCATGACAGCCGTTTCGGCCACCGCGGCAGAATTTTTTGAAAACGAGCTGAGCCTTGATGACAATTTATCCATTCCGCTGGTTGTCGGCTATTTTTTGAATCTGTTATATCTGTAAGAGGAGTGTCATGCACAAAAAGCTTTTGTCTGTTTCTTCCCAAGCATTTATTTTTTTAATCAGCTTGTATTTCACCTTTTTTCTGAACATCAGTTTTTGGCGTTTTGTTTACGACAAAGTGTCGCTTGATCATCTGGGGATGTTGGTCTTTGCCTGTTCTTTGCCGTTCTTTATCTTTATCCCGCTTTTTTGGTTCTTCAATCTGCTGACGCTGCCAAAAATCGGGAAAGCCCTCATTGCTCTGCTGTTGATTATGTCTGCCGCGGCCGATTATGCCATGTCTTATCTGGGGATCGTCATTGATTCGGACATGATCAGAAACTTTGCCGAGACCAACTGGCGGGAAGCCTCTGACTTTATAACCCTCCGTTCCGTGTCTTACGTAGTTCTTTTGGGTGTCATTCCCGCCGTAGCTGTCTTTTTTTGCAATATCAGATTTTCTCTCCTGAAACAGGAATTGAAACGACGCCTGGGCTATTCCCTTTTATCCCTGCTTCTGCTTGGCGCCTTTGGAGGCGTCAGTTACAAAGAATATGCCTCCTTCGGCCGTAACAACAGCCAGGTGCGCCATTATATCAACACCTTCAATTACATCTATGCCGTAGGCCGCGCTTATCAACGCATGCGGCAAGAAAACCGTGATTTTGTCATTTTGGATCCGCATCCTCAGCGTGAGAAAAAAGCCGACGCCGCACCCCGGCTTTTGGTGTTGATCGTCGGGGAAACGGCACGGGCAAAAAACTTCTCTTTGTACGGTTATGACAGAAAAACCAATCCTTTACTGGAAAGGCAAAGTATTGTCACCTTTAAAGACGTCTCTTCCTGCGGAACGGCAACTGCCGTTTCCCTACCCTGCCTGTTTTCCGCAAACGCCAGAAAAGACTTTGACGTCACGGATGCCCGTTATACGCAAAACCTGCTAGATTTGCTGCAAAGCGCAGGTTACGACGTGTTGTGGAAGGACAATGACGACGGCTGCAAAGGCGTCTGTGACAGAGTGCCGCATCTGGACGCCAAAACCGGCGAACAGCAGAAATTTTGCTTCGGCAGCTATTGTCATGACGACGTTTTGCTGGCAGGGTTGGAACAACAAATCGTCTCGCTCAAACGGGACAGCGTCATCGTTTTGCATGCCATGGGAAGCCACGGACCGACTTATTATAAAAGATATCCCGGCAAATTTAAACGTTTTACCCCTTCCTGCGATACGGCCGATTTGCAAAACTGTTCCCGCGAGCAAATCGTCAACACCTACGACAATACAATCTTATATACCGATTATCTCATTTCCTCCGTGATCGACTTGCTGAAGGAACACCCCGGCCTCGAGAGCGGAATGCTGTATGTCTCGGACCATGGGGAATCCCTGGGCGAGAACAACCTTTATCTGCATGGTTTTCCTTATGCAATGGCCCCTCAGGAACAAAAGAAAGTACCAATGGTTTTGTGGCTGTCAGAAAAATTGCAGAAAGCCATGCAGATAAATCCTTCCTGCCTTTCTTACAAGGCGGAAACGGGCGCCTATTCCCACGACAACTTCTTTCATTCGGTTTTGCGCCTGTTATCGGTCAGGACACCGTTGTATCAGAAAGAGCTTGACATTTTTGACGGCTGCATTTTTTAGCCCAAAGTTTTTGTTGCTTTATACCGCCGCTTCGTTTATAGTAAGCGCGTTATCAGTTATTTTGTATTTATTCACCTAAAAAATATCATTATGTACAGAAATGACGTTATTTTGCGCGAGCTGATCTGGCAAAACGGGAAAAAAGAAAAATTTGTCGGCAACGTTTATGAGGCCTTGGACAGGCAATATCAAGAAAATATCTGTAACTTCTTGATTCTTTTCGCCGACCATGAAATCGTTTATTTTCAAAACGGGCGCAAGTTGCATCAACAACTGCCGGCAAGAATGATGCTGACGGTGGAGCGGCAGCAGTTTCAATCTCTCAAACACGAACAACTGCTCTTGCCGCTTGACGATGAAGAAGCATTGTTTTGCGAGCGAAAGTTTCACGTCTTTTGCGGCCAAGACGAAATTTGTACTCCTTTGGCCAATTTGACCCTGGCCGCGCAAAAGCTGATTGCGGCTGATCCGCAAGAAGGAAAAATCGTCGTTCAGCATTATCCGGCCTATGTCGACGGTTTTTTCCATGACGAGGCTCAAACATTGCATCTTTGCGGCGGCAAAAATTTTTATCCTTCCGCAAACGGCAACGTTTATCAGCTGCCTTTGAACGTTTTTAAGCACTGGGCGGAATGACCCTAAAAAAGCCGTTTGCAAAAACGGCTTTTTTTTATTAGACAGAAATGAAATTTGTTTTTATGATGATTGAGTTATATTTTTTAAGGAATGGAGACGAATAATGGAATTTGCCGAGAGAATTGACGGAGAAAGACTGTTTTTGCAAGCGCCCAAAGCCGATTTTGCCACCGCGGAAAAATATTTGAAGCTGGCGCTGCACAGTTTGGAGGATCTTAAGCCCTGGCTGTTATGGGCCAATTATCCCTTGTCTGCGGAAAGCTATTACGATTTTCTTAAAAATGCCGAAAAGGAACGGAAGGAAAGCTGCGGCGTCTATTATATGATTTGCCGCCGGGATGACGGCCTTTTCATCGGCGACATTTCCTTGCATGACATTGACTGCAAAAATTTCAGTGGAAAATTCGGTTACTGGATCGGCAGCGCTTACGCCGGACAAGGCTACATGCGCGAGGCCGTCAGGCTTTTGGAACAAGATTTGTTCCGACGCGGCTTCAACCGCCTGGTGATTGAAACCGACGTCAGAAACCTTAAATCGGCTGCCGTCGCCCAAGCCTGCTCTTATCACAAAGAAGGCATCATGCGGCAAAAGGAATACAACCCGCTGCAAAAGGAATATCGGGACATCAATCTTTTTGCCAAATTAAGACAGGAATTTACGAACGATTGAGGCGTTCTTCCAAAAAATCCTTCAAAACCAAAGCGTGCGTATGGGCTTTGTCTTTGGCGGCATAGACCAACGTTACCACTTGATGCGGGCTTATTTGCCGCAAAAAGTCCGCAACGCCGCGGGGATTGTTTTCAAGCTCCCCGAGATAGTCTTCCCGAAACTGCGGCCAGCGCTCCGGATCATGACCGAACCAACGGCGCAGGTTGGTGCTGGGCGTAATGTTTTTGTCCCACAAATTGATCTTGGCAATCTTCTTGCTGACGCCGCGCGGCCACAGACGATCGACCAAGACACGATATCCGTCTGTTTTTTCAGGAAGTTCATAAGCTCTTTTTAATTTTATTTCCATAATCCTCTCCAAAAGTTTGGATCTCATCTTATATATAGCTCTAAAATGAGGAGAATTAAGATGTGGAAAGTTAATTTTCCGGTAAAAAAACACCGGATCAAAGATATGGGAACGGCCTTTTGGAACTTTTTAACCAGCAAAACCGGCGCTTTTATCATCGGCGTTTCGGCCATTGCCATTGGATCCTACCAATTTTACATCAACAAGCCGATTATGGAATATGCCACGGATACGGTCAATTTCATTTCGTCATCCAACGACAACGACTACAAAATCACCGTCAAGGACCAGGAATATTCCGACTTGTACATGACCCGAGTGACGCTTTCCAACAACGGAGCCATGGCTTTGTCGGGACGCGACGTTTCCCGCATCGGACATGATCCGATCCGGATCGTCATTCCGCAAGACGCCGGCGTGGTCCATTATCAGGTTGACAATCAGCTGACCTCCGAAGCGATTACGCCCGAACTTCAAAAAGTGAACGGCGATTTGGTGATGGATTTTGACTTTATTAACCCCGACAATCAGATGGTGGTTACTCTGCTACACCAAAAACCCGATGCCGACTTTGTCATTAAAGGCAGCGCGCTCAACGTCAATTCCATTCACAAGCAATGGAACGAAAAACAACTGCATCGGCTGGGATGGGTCGTGCTCGGCAGTTTATACATCGTTTTGCTGCTGGTTTACATATATCGTCACACGCGTTCGCGCTTTTTCAACAAATAAACTGCGTTTCTACGGCAGGCAGGCGGCAACTTCTGCCGCCGTTGTCGCGGAAAAATAAATGCATTTTACAGTCGAGAGATGCGGGTACAAAATTATGATGCCGATGAGGCTCATAACGGCACCGCTTCCCGCTTTGTATCCTCTATATGTTAAAGGCCAACTTGGGGGAAATGCGCCCCAAAGCAGCAACAACAGGCATAGAGAGCACCAATAGACAAGAGACAGAGTCTTACTCAGCAGAACGTCCCCACAGTTGAACATGATGATTAAAATCGTCAGATTGACAATATCTATGGCCAGGAAGAGAATTGTATGACATATTTGACGATCATCCCTCATATACATTTTCACCTCCCATTAAAAAAATATTGATAAGTCAAGATCAGGTATTCTCTGTCATAGACATACAAAATGGCGTAATTTAAAATCATAAAGAACAGAGCTGTCAACACAACACCAATCGGAGACATGTCAAAGATTTCAATATTCAGAAAAAAGATGACAAGAAAATAAAAATACAAGATACACCACCAAGGGACCGTTACGGGAGGTCTTGTCAAAGAAGCCACACCGTAAAATGAAATCAGCGCCAGAATACGGAAGATTATAAAAATAACCTGAATGACCATTTCAACTCCTTCCGTCCCATTTTATTCGCTCCTTTTTTCCTGGTTGAAAATCGAATTTAAAGATTAATATCCGGTTCCAGGTTATACTCTCGCAATGTTTGCAGGATCTCGGCCAGAAAAAACTTTTCCTCCAAGTGGATGGTTCCGTCCGACATGCTGATCTTCAACGCCTCTTTGAAGATTTCCGTCGCTTGTTCCGGCGTTTTCTCCTTCAGCCGTTCCAAAGCATCGTAAAAATCTTCGACATTGGGCTTCAAACCGCTCAGATAACTGTTGACATATTGCTCGCTCAGGTTGGCACTGGCCGGTTGATGACGAACGAGATAATCGCGAATGGCCTTTTTCTTGAGTCGTGAGAAAACCGAGCTAACCGTTGAAATGAAAGTAAAAATAACCAAGTCGACCTCAATGGCGGCCAAAATTTTGTTATCAATCTTGGGGGGCGACTTTTTCTCCGAGTTTCTTTTCGCTTTCTGATAAGCCTGCCATAATGCCTCGGCGGAAGCATAATAGCATTCGTTGTTGAGGTCCAACAGGTCATGGACGAAGGCGCCGTCAATGATTCGCGATTTTTTGGTACGGTAAAAATACAAGTCCAAAAAGATGTTGCCGCCTTTTTTCCAGATGTTTTTGACCGCGAGATTTTCCTCATAAAGACGGTTGTTTTTCACCAGGTGGGCCAACATATTGTAAAAACGCAAATTTGCTCTTTTATCTGCCATTTTCAAGAAGTCCGTTTAATTTGGCAATAAAGTTTTTGATCGTCTCGACGCGTAAGGCGTAAGAGTCCAAATTTTGTTCAATAAACAGCTTTTGATCCGGACGCACTTTGATACTGCCGAAAGAACGAGCGATCAACTCCAACAATTTTTCCGGCGCTTTGAACACGTTATTATGAAAAGCCACCAAAATTCCCTTGGCACCGGCGTCAACCTTTTCCACATTGGCGCTGCGGCACAACAATTTGATTTCAACCGTTTTTAAGAGATTGTCCACTTCCTCGGGCAATTTGCCGAAACGGTCGATCAACTCTTCCCGCATGTCGGCAATGCCCTCCTTATTTTTGATTTCGCCGATGCGTTTGTACAAGCCCAAGCGCACACCCAAATCGCGCACATAGGTTTCGGGAATCATAATCGGGATGCCGGTGGTGATCTGCGGCGCCCAATCAGCGGCGGTTTGTGCCGTTTCATCCTGCGAACCGGCCTTCAGGCGCAGGATTTCTTCCTCAAGCATATGTTGATACAAGGCGATACCGACTTCCTTAATATGTCCGGATTGTTCTTCGCCCAAGATGTTGCCGGATCCGCGAATATCCATGTCATGACTGGCTAAAGAAAATCCCGCGCCTAGAGTATCTAACGCCTGCAAAATATTCAGGCGACGTTCGGCAATCGGTTTCAGCTGCTTTTTTTGCGGAACGGTAAAATAACAATATCCGCGCAGCTTGCCGCGACCGACGCGGCCTTTCAGCTGATACAGCTGCGCCAAGCCGAACATATCCGCACGGTGGACGATCATGGTGTTGACCCGCGGCATGTCTATGCCTGATTCGATAATCGTCGTAGAAAGCAACAAATCTGCCTTGCCGTCGGCAAAATCGGTCATGACCTCTTCCAGTTTTTTAGGCGGCATCTGTCCGTGGGCTACCAGGATTTTCACATCCGGCACCAGCGCCCGCAATTCCTTTTCAATTCCGAAAATATCCGAAACCCGCGGACAAACGAAAAAGCTCTGACCGTGGCGGAATTTTTCGCGGTATATGGCTTCCTTGATCATCACCTTGTCAAAAGGCATAACAAAGGTCCGGGCAGCCAAGCGGTCGACCGGCGGCGTACCGATGATGCTCAACTGCTTGACGCCGGTCAAGGAGAGTTGCAGCGTCCGCGGAATGGGGGTCGCCGTTAAAGTCAGCACATGGACATCCGACTTGATGGCTTTGAGTTTTTCTTTATGAGCGACACCGAAATGCTGTTCCTCGTCAATGATCAACAGTCCAAGGTTGCAAAATTTGATGTTTTTGGACAAGAGGGCGTGGGTGCCGATGACAATGTCCACAGAACCTTCCTTGAGGCCTTTGCGGGTCAGTTCGGCTTCCTTGGGCGTCACCAACCGCGACAGCATTTTGACCGTGACGGGAAAGCCTTCCATCCTTTCTTTGAAATTATGATAATGCTGACGAGCCAGCAAGGTCGTCGGTACAATCACCGCCACTTGGGCACCGGAGGCCGCCACGGCAAAAGCAGCCCGCAAGGCCACCTCGGTTTTGCCGAAACCGACGTCGCCGCAAACCAGACGATCCATCGGAATGGCCGCGTTCAGATCCTGCATGACGTCAGCAATTGCATTAAGCTGATCTTCCGTCTCGTTATAAGGAAATTTGGCACCGAACTCGTCAAGCAACTCTTGCGGCGGCATATAGCAATCGGCTTTTTTCAAATGTCGTTCCGCGGCAATTTTGATCAGTTTTTCGGCAATGTCGCGGATTTTTTCTTTCACCTTGGCTTTTTTGGCCTGCCAGGCAACGCCGCCCAAAACATCCAACTGGATGTTGTCGTCCTCAATGCCGTAACGGGAAACGGCGTCAATATTCTCAACCGGCACAAAGAGTTTGGCATCATTGGCATAAAGAATCTTCAGGCAATCGTGCGGCGCACCGCCGGCCGTGATGTTTTCCAACCCCATAAAACGGCCGATGCCGTGCTCAACATGCACGACAAGTTCACCGACCGTCAGTGAAGAAACATCGGCGATAAAATCTTTGGCAGTCACCTTTTTGCCGCTTTTGCGGTTTTGCTTTTCGCCCAAAATATCCTGTTCGGAAACCAAACACCAACCGTCCCCCTTAAAACCGTGTGCCAAAGGCATGACGGTCATGACAGTTTTTCGGGCGTCTTTTTTCAGCGCTTCGTCCCAATTTTCGGCAAAGCTCAAATCGCCGACGCCGCTTTCATGCAGCAAGGTGAAAATACGCTCGCGGGACCCTGCCGACGAACAGGCGATCACCCTTTTCAGTTTGGCGTATTCCTTAAGATAATTTCCGACTTCGACGTATACCTGCAGCGGCGTGACGTTTTTGGCGCCGGAAAAATTGCGTCCCGGCAAAACACCGGCATCCATGACTTTTTCTTCTTCGCTTGAAGGTATACTTAAATTTGTTAACCTAATTGCTTGTTTTTTATCTATTATTTTTTCAAGTTCACTTGGCTTTAGGAACATGAGATCCGGCTTGACCGGGCGATAGACATCGACTTCGGCAGCTGATTTCACCTTTAAGGCTTCCTGGCGCGCCAAATAATAATCGGTAACGGATTCCGCCTTGGCCCGTGCCGCCTCAAAAACGTTTTTACCCAAAATGATCGTCGCCGCAGGCAAATAATCAAACAAATTCGGCAAAGAATCTTCGTAGAAAAACGGCAGCCAATGCTCCATTCCCATATATTTTTTATTATTGGAAACGGCCTCATAAATCTCGTCATCTTTAAAAGCGGAGCCAAAGGCCTCGCGATATTTGCCGCGGAAGGTTTTGACCGTGTTAACGTCAAGCACGACCTCGTTCATCAGCTTGAAAGAATAGGACGAAAGCTCACCGCTGGTGCGTTGGGTGACCGGGTTGAACGTTCTGATCTTTTCCACCTCGTCGCCAAACAAATCAATGCGCAACGGTTCCTCTGTACCGACAGGAAAAATATCAATGATATCCCCGCGGACGGCATATTCTCCCGGTTCTATCACTTGTTCGACACGTGTATAGCCGTTCACAGAAGCATAGTGAGTAAATTCGTTAAAATTCAGTTGTTTACCAGCCTCAACTTCACGCATTGAATTAAGAAAAATTTTGGCCGGGGGCAATTTTTGCAAGACAGAACCGACACTGGCAAGAATCACCCGCGGCGTTTTGACCGTGGGCTTTAAGGCCAGTTCCGCCAAAGTGTTGATTCTTTCGGCCATCAGAGCCGGATTGGGAGAAACACGGTCATAGGGTACGGTATCCCAGGCCGGCAGACGGAGAATTTTCAATTCCGGATTTAAATAAGCCAACAAAGATGCAACTCTTTCAAGCTCGTAACCGTCGCTGACGATATATAAAAGATCTTTGTAAGAATTTTGGGCAAAGTTATCCACCAAAAAGGCATCATAGCCTTCCGCCACCGAGGAGAGTGTCCAGCCGCCCAGTTTTTCAAGATCATATTGCATTGTTTATTTCCGGTGTTTACACTTGGAAATAATATATATACAATATCGGTACGAAGTGCAACAGATTTTTGGGAAAAGCTAAAGACCATGCGTCCGGAGATTTTATTTCCGCTGTTTAGAAATTTGACCGGGATCACCGGCATCGGAGACCGAAATGCCAAGCTTTTGGAAAAATTGACGGGCGGCAAAATCGTCGACCTTTTATGGCATCTGCCGGTTTCACTCATCGATCGGCGCTATTCGCCCCGACTGCAAGACGCGGTGCCGGGACGCGTTTGCACGCTGCGCGTTCGGATAGTCGATCATCTGGCACCGCAAAGAAAGTCTCAACCTTATCGCGTGGCGGCAACAGACGGCAGCGATCAGATCACCCTTATTTTTTTCAAAGTCTATGCCGATTCAATCGCCAAAAACCTTCCCATCGGCGCCGAACGCCTTATCAGCGGTAAGTTGGAAAGTTTTAACGGCGCTTGGCAGATGAGTCATCCTGACTATATCCTCACGCCGGAAGAGGCGTCCAAACTGCCCCTGATTGAGCCGGTTTATCCACTGACGGCCGGGATTTCCAACAAAATGCTCAACAAATGGATTGACCGGGCATTGAAACTGGTACTGAAGCTTCCCGAATGGCAAGACGAAACGTTCAGAAAAGTTCGAAACATGCCATCGTTTAACCAGGCGTTGGAGCTTGTGCATCATCCGCAGAGGCAAAGCGATCTTGAACCAAACAGCCCCGAGCGCCTCCGTCTGGCTTATGACGAACTTTTGGCCAATCAGCTGGCTCTGGCCATCGTGCGGGAAAAGGTCAAAAAGCAAGCCGGACGCATCATTAAAGGCGACGGGACGCTACGGCAAAAAGTCCTTGCCGCCCTGCCTTTTCGGCTGACGGGTTCTCAGGAAAAAGTTTTACGGGAAATCTATGACGATCAAGCCTCGCCTTACCGCATGTTGCGCCTTCTGCAAGGAGATGTCGGCAGCGGCAAAACCATCGTGGCCTTGCTGACGATGCTCAATGCCGTCGAATGCGGCGCGCAGGCCGCCATTATGGCACCGACGGAAATTTTGGCCAAGCAGCATTTTGAGACCATCTCCCCTTTATGTGACGCCATCGGACTTAAGGCAGCCCTATTGACCGGCCGCTGCAAAGGCAAAAGCAGGACACAACTGCTGGAGGACTTGTCCGCCGGGAAAATTCACCTTCTCATCGGGACACATGCCTTGTTTGTGGAAGACGTCACCTTTAAAGACTTGGCTTGCGTCGTCGTCGACGAACAGCACCGGTTCGGCGTTCACCAGCGTTTGGGGCTTTCCAACAAAGGAAATCAGGCCGATATTTTGGTCATGACGGCAACGCCTATTCCACGGACGTTGGTTTTAACCTCTTACGGCGACATGGAATATTCCAAAATCGACCAACCGCCGGCCGGACGCCAACCGGTTGACACCCGGGTGATGCCGATTGCCAAAATCGACGTCATTATTCCGGCACTGCAGCGCAAACTGGCCGAAGGCGCCCGCGCCTATTGGGTTTGCCCTCTGGTAGAAGAGTCCGAAAAGACCGATTTAGCCGCGGCCATCAACCGTTATGAGATTTTACAACAAATCTTCGGCAACCAGGTTGGGCTTATTCACGGCAAGATGAAAGAGAAAGACAAAGATGCGGTCATGGAAAAATTCAAAAGCGGTGCTCTTAAGCTGTTGGTAGCGACCACCGTCATCGAAGTCGGGGTCAACGTGCCCGAGGCGACCGTCATGGTCATTGAGCATGCCGAACGCTTTGGCCTGGCCCAGCTGCATCAGCTGCGCGGTCGGATCAAACGCGGTTTTCAGGCATCAACCTGTCTTTTGTTATATGGTTATCCTTTAAGCGAGACTGCCCGGGCGCGCCTGAACATCATGAAAAACAGCGAAGACGGCTTTGTCATTGCCGAAAAAGACTTGGAACTGCGTGGCGGCGGCGAAATTCTCGGTACAAAGCAATCAGGCTTCAACGAATTCAAACTTGCCGATATGAGCGTGCACAAAAATCTGTTGCTGACGGCTCACAAAGACGCCCAGATGATTATGGAGACCGATCCCGAACTTGCCTCCGCCCGCGGACAAGCCTTGCGCACCCTGCTCTATTTGTTTGAACGTGATGATGCGGTCAAGACTTATCTGGCGGGATAGCCTTAGAAGAAAATCGTCGTTCTCAAAGAAAAGACGGTGGCCGTATCCGACTTGGAATTGAGCGCAGGATCAAACAACAATTGAATGTCCGGCGTAACGGTCATCCATTTTGACAATCCCCAAGCCCAATAGGCTTCCACGACTTTTTCCGCCGAGTTATACAGGGTTTCACCGACGGCCGACTCGTCAATCTTGTTATAGGCAAAAGCCAAGCCGATTTGATCCAGAGGATTGCGTTCCAAAGGATCGTTGTATACCGCGCCCAAAACCCAGGACTGATTGATGGTGGCGACATTGCCGGAAACGCCGTTTACACGGGCAAAGACTGCCCATTTTTCGCCCAAATTCTGTGAGAGATTCAAAGACCAACCGTTTGTCGTCTGTTGCTGGGCTTCAACCCAAGGCTGATTGTAAACCAAAACGGAATACTGCCCCTGGCCCAAACCCTTGACAGTCGGGGTATAGCTGATTGACCCGAAAGTCGTATAATGTTTGTCTCCCAGATCATTCACGCGGACGGAAATGCCGTCGATATTAGAGGCGTCCTGAGCACCGAGGACGAAGGTCCAGTCGGAATTCGGCGCCACTTGGACATAAGTTCCGACCCCGGAAGTCGCATAAGTGGAACTGCCGTTTTGCGACAAGGCTTCATTGATAAAGTTAACCTGTTGATTGGAATTATAAGGTCCTCCGTCAAAATTTGAAACAGGAAATTGACCCAGCGCCAGAGTTAGCCAATCCCAACCGCCGCCAAGCTGATAAGTGTAATAAAGTTCGTTAAACTGGTTTGAGGGTGTCGTGTAGTCGTTGATCCCGGTAGCAACACCGATCTTATTTCCCAAAACGGAGGCATTGGAGTTGCCGTAACGGATGTAAGTGTAAGAAACATTTAACGTTCCGGTTCCGTATTCGTTGTCAAAGGTCGTCCAGGTAATGCTTGGGGCGATGATCGTCTGGTTAGCGTTATGTTTGCCCGACGGTGCTCCCCATTGCGGCATGTAGGTGACGTCGACCGAATAGTCCAGACCATAATTTTTATCGAGGCGGTTTTTGAATTCGGTATATTCCTGAGCGAAATCTGAAAAACGATGATTGCGGCGCTTATAGGAAGCGGCAATCCTTTGTTCTCCGCTGCTGGCGCTTTTGACGGACAGCGGCTCTTCAGAAGAAGACTCCAAAACAGCCGCCCCCGCCCTTTCGGGAAACAGAAAGGCAGCGGAAAAGAGGATGGTCGTCGCGAATAAAACCCGGGAATTTTTCATTGGCGTATTCCTTTTTTTAATGAACCCGTTTGGGATATATGACCGCTGCGGCAAAATTTAAAGGAGAGGCCCAATTTTAGACAAATAATATTTTTTGATTGACTTTTGTCTATTAAATCGTTAAGCTGAAACAAATTCTGATTATTTTACGTTATTTTTAAATTTTATAATTATGGAAAAGAGACGTTATTTTAAGGTTACGGAGGAAACGGAGGTTATCTCGCTTTCCGAACTTCTGGACAAAATGCATGAAGAGGACGGAATATTCGTTGAGGAACATTGGGAAAAACAAGCGATGATTGTCACTGCGACATGCAAATTTTTTCCGGAAAGAAAAAAATGCCTTTTGGTGGTCGTACCGCTGATTTGTCATGATGAAAAAGACGTTGACTTTTGGCTTTATTCCCCGGAATTTGGCTGCTGTGACGTGATATTGGGAGGCTTTCCTTTCGAGCCCTTCAACGAAGAGACTTTTCATTTTCCCGGAGGAATGACCAAAATCATCCGCACGGAAGACAATGTTTTCTTTCAGACAACAAAAATAAGTTATTAACCCAAAAAATTTTAAACCATGAATGCAAAACTAGCCGTTTCGGTCGAAACGCCGAACAACATCTTCAACCAAGCGTTGATCATGCATCTTTTGGAAAAATACGGCATTAACCTGAATGACGAAGAACAAAAAGGGCTAAAATGCGGCAAGCCTTATTTGGCAAGAATCGTCTACGCTTCGGGAAACTCCCTTGAACCGGTTTGGGTCTGCGAGATCCGGCTGCCCAATCGGCGAAAAATACAAGCTGTTTACGAAACAATGGTCAATTACGCCTATTTATGTTTCAACACCAGCTCTTTCATTGCCCTGAACAGCGTCGGCAAAAGGTATACTCCGGCGGATTATAAGGGAGACACCAAAGTAAACGCCAATCAGGACGCCAAAATTGTTAAAGATCCGAAAACGGGCGACTATTGTCTGCGCAGAAGATTTTTAATTCTCAAGCCTTAAAATAAAAAAGAAAAGAACAAAAAAGGAAAGGACGGAAAATCCGTCCTTTTTTTATGCCCGCGTGGTCGGGACAAATCTTATGCTCGGAATTTTCTGAGCCACGTCTTTTGCTTTTTGCACCGGCAGCAAAATTTCCTTAGGAAGGAAACGTAGGAGTTCGACTTTCAACTTTTCAGGATGATCTTTATAAAGGCTTTCTATGGCATCCAGTCGGTTTTTTGATTTTATTTCTTTCAACTTTTTGTCTTCGACGGCTTGCGGCACATTAATGATCTTCATGTTGCGGTAGGTCTTGGAATAATAACGCAGATCCCCGTTGACATGGGGATTGTTGTCGGCCATATAGAAAAAGTTTTCGTCCTTTAAAATCACGGCATGATAATTTCCGCCGCCGCGGGGCCGCAGAATGATAGCACCGGGACGTATTTTCTTTTCCTTGATGAACTGTTCTAACTTTCCGACGCCGTTGGGTACATCATAAACATATTTTTTCATGGCTGGATCATTGGCCAAAGCCCAACAATTGATGCGGCTGCCTTCTTTGAGGGGGACAAAGTCGGTCGAATCCTTCAACGAGGTCCGAGCATCAATATAGCATGCCCAAATAGAAGCAATACAGTTGTTTCCCAACTGAGATTTTCCGGTCGTCGTCTGGAAATCCTGACGGGTTTCGGCCTGTCTGGCTTTGGTCAGGCGTTGGCGTTCCTTGGCGCTCAAAGGGCCTTCCTTGCCCTGCAGGCGTCTTTTGATCTCTTCTCTGCGACCGGCGCGTTGTTCCATGGAATCAAGCGCCGTGCGTACAATTTCGTCGGCGCGCTGACGAGCGGCCTGTTCCAGATCTATACCTTCGACCAAACGGCGTAACAGGTCATTGTTCATGACGGCGGCCGTCAGATTGCCGGTCTGCAGGTTTGCCAAAAGCTCTTTGGTATTGACGTCTTTGTCATAGGGCTTCAGTTCCGGCGCCTCTGCCCTAACGCCTTGGGTCATGGCCATGCCCAAAGCCAGCGTTCTTACCCAGAAACGCCGCCGAAGCATGGCGCGCATTTTAGCCATGCGGCTGATGGCATTGAATCGCTTAAACATCTTCATTGCAGCAACTTTCATACTTATAGGGATTCTTTTGGAATATATAACATATATAATTTAATTTGGTTAAAAATCATTAAATTATCAGCAGAAAATCTGCAAATTTATCTTTACATTTGTCGGTTTATGATTGTAAATAATGGTGTTTGAAAATATGAACGTAAGTGGCAGCTATGAAGATGTTTAACAAAAGTCTTATTTGGGGAATCGTGCTTATGACGGTGTGTTCCTGCGCAAAACAAACGACGCCCGTTCTTGTTCCGGCCGTCGAGGTCAAGCCATCCTCCCCGCTCAGCGTGATCGGCGGCGTCGAACCGGTTTACTTTCTGCCGATGAAGTCTCCCTTCTCCGCCAGGATCGACACCGGGGCGGAAACCTCCTCCCTGGACGTCAGCAATCTGCGGCATTTTGAACGCGACGGCGAAAAATGGGTTTCTTTTACCCTGCAAAACAAGAACAGCGGCGAAACCTACCGCTTTGAAAAAAGAGTCATACGCAAAGTGACGATTAAAAGAATCGCCGCCAGCGAGAAAAGGGTAACCGTCAACATGAACGTGAAGTTTGGCAAAGAAATCCTCAATGCCGACTTTACTTTGGCCGACCGCGAGAAATTTGAATATCAGGTGCTCATCGGCCGCAACATCTTAAACGGACGCGCCATCGTCGATCCGTCTATCAGCAATACGTTAAACTAACCTTTCCTTTGAGGGATCATGCTAAAAAAACTTTTTTCCATACGTCGGGTTTTGACTTTTTTGCTTTTCTTGTCAGTAATCTTCGCCGGGTACAGCATTTATTATAAAATTCGCTATTGGGGCTTCAGCTTTGCGCCAAAACAAACGGCCGACGTTTGGACCATTGAGGCCCATGTGGCCTTTGAAGCAACCGGCGAACCGATCAAAGTTTCCATGGCTATTCCACAGGAAGCTTCCGAGTTCAAAATTTTGGAAGACGACATCATTGCGCCGGGGTACCAGGTCAAACGGATTAAAAACGGCAATAACCGTTTGCTGTTGACGGCAAAAAACAAAACCGGCCAGCAAGACCTTTATTATCGTATCATGCTTTTTGACAATAGCGACGGACAAGGAAAAACCGTTGCACCGACGCCCCAAAAACCGACAATGCCGGTTTTTGACGAGCAAAAGTTGGCCATGGCCAAAGAACTTTTGAAAACGGCGAACGCCAGCGAAGGCGGCGACATGCCGGAAAAGATCATTCGTCTGTTTAATCAGACGACTCCGGACGCAACAGCCATTTCTTTCCTGCCGATGAAAAAAACGCCCAAGGACGTTGCCGAAGCCGTACAAAACCTTTTGGCCATGAAAAAGATCCCGGCAAGACTCGTTCGCGGCATTAAACTTGAGGAAAACAAAAAAGCTTTGGCCCCCGACCTGATGTTGGAGGCTTATCTTGACGGCAAGTGGAAAACTTATGACATTACCAGCGGCCTTAAAGGGTTGCCTGACAATTTCGTGGCGTTTCAACGCGGCGGCAACTCTTTGATTGACGTCGAAGGCGGCGAAAACTCGGTTATTAAATTTTCTGTGATCAAATCCATCAGTTCTTCTTTTAATTTGGCGGGAAAACGTGCCGAACTCGCCGACAACAAGTCTTTCTTCGACTATTCCATCTACAATCTGCCACTGACGCAGCAAAATACGCTTAAATGGCTGATGACTTTTCCTTTGGCGATTTTAATCATCGTCTTGATCCGCAACGTCATCGGCATTCAGACCATGGGAACATTTACCCCCATGTTGTTGGCCATGGCTTTGGTCAAAACCGGTTTTTGGCCCGGCATGGCCTGCTTTGCCCTGATTGTCGGGCTGGGTTTGTTTATCCGCTTTATCCTTTCCAAGTTCAACTTGCTTTTGGTTCCCAGAATTTCCGCGGTGGTGATTTTCGTCATTTTGATGATGCAGGGACTGACGATTGTGGGATATCGTTTCAAGCTGGACATCGCCGCTTCCGCGGTCTTTTTCCCGATTATCATCATGGCCTGGGTCATTGAGCGGGCCTCGATCACCTGGGAAGAAGACGGCGCGATGAACGCCGGCCGGGAAATCATCAACAGTATGTTGGCGGCCGTACTGACTTATGCGGTGGTCAGCAGCGAATATATTCGCCATATCATGTTTGCGTTCAACGAACTCAACCTGGTCATTTTGTTTGTCGTGATGCTGCTCGGCACCTATACCGGCTACAGACTGACCGAACTCAAGCGTTTCAGTCCGTTGGTAAAGGCGCGTTAAGATGTTAAGCCGCCTAAAATCTTTTGTTGCTCCTTCCCGCTTGAAAGCCGTCGGCGTTCTGGGAATGAACTGTCGCAATTACAACGTGATTTCCAAATATAACGATCGGCGCCTTTATCCTTTGGTGGACGACAAGGTTAAAACCAAGCTGCTAGCGCGTCAAGCGGGCATTACGACGCCGGATTTGATCGGAACGATCGACTATCAGCACGAAGTCAAAAACTTTCGCGACATCATCCGCGAGAAAAAAGAATTCGTTATTAAACCGGCACACGGCTTTGGCGGCAAAGGCGTTTTGGTGATCAGCCATTTTGAAGACGACATTTATGTCACCCCTTCCGGCAGAAAGCTCGCTTATAATGAAATATATCAGCATATTTCCAATATTCTCAGCGGTCTGTACAGTTTGGGCGGACAGTATGACACGGCCTTGATTGAGGAAATGGTCCATTTCAGCAACAGGTTCAAAGACATGAGTTATCAAGGCGTTCCCGACGTCCGGGTTATTGTCTACAAAGGATATCCGGCTTTGGCGATGATGCGTTTGTCAACAAAAGCTTCCGGCGGACGCGCCAATCTGCATCAAGGAGCCGTCGGCGTCGGATTGGATGTGCAGAGAGGAACGGCGCTGCAGGCCGTGCAATATAACCTGCCGGTGACAAAACATCCAGACACGGCGGCGGATTTGCTGACGCTTAAAGTCCCTTTTTGGAAAGAGCATTTATTGATTGCCGCCAAAGCTTATGAAATGACCAAGTTGGGGTATCTCGGCGCAGACATCGTGTTGGACGCCAACAAAGGGCCAATGATGCTTGAACTTAACGCGCGACCGGGATTGGCCATTCAAATCGCCAGCGGCATCGGATTAGTCAGCCGTTTGAAGTTTATTGACAAGCATTGTCTGTCCGGGCTAAGCGCTGAAGAGAGAATAGAACATATTCTGCAGGCAGATTTCAACTGTTGATAATTATAATTTATCAATTGACTACCTTTAAAAATCATGATACCTAAGAGTCATCACTTGCTAGAAGTGTATTTAAAATAAACCTGTAAAATTTTAACAAAAGCCGCTCTGCGCAAAGCAGAGCGGCTTTTTGACGTTTAACCCAATTGAAAGGAACTCTTTTATGAATGAAAACATTCTGATTAAAAACGTGACGCCTCGCATCCGTTACGAAGCAGACGGCACCAATACAGAATTTCAATATCCTTTTGCCATTTTCGAAGACAGTGACATCCAGATTTATATTGACGACCAATTGCAAACTTCAGGATACACCGTCAGCGGCGCCGGCGACAGCGAAGGCGGCATTGTCACTTTTGACACGGCTCCGGCGGCATCCTCCATCATTACTCTTTTGCGTAATCTGGATATTGAAAGACAAAGCTATTTTCCCGAAGGCGGCGTTTTGCGCAGCCGGGCGTTAAATCATGAATTTGACTACCTGACAGCCTGCTTACAGCAAATTGCCGAAAGCCTCAATCGGACAATTTTGTTTCCGCCATATGTTGGAGAAGGTCTGGAGACAGTTCTGCCCCTTCCCTCGCCCAACAAGGCCATTTTATGGGATGAAAGCGGTACCAAACTGGTAAATTCCGATTGGCAAATAGACAATCTGACTAACATCATTCAGGAAAAACTGGAAATCTCCAAAGAATATGCCGAAGAGGCGACGGAGAGCAAAAACGAGGCTGAGGAACAGGCAGCCATTGCCGCGGAGCAAGCCGCCATTGCTACAGCCAAGGCCGAGGCCGTCATCTATACGGCACTCGGCAACATCGGGGACATAAAATGGACAATGCGCAAAAGTGTTCCCAACGGCGGTGTCTGGTGCAACGGCGACGAGTTTACCAAAGCGGAGTTTCCCGACTTCTATGATCTCTTGGCCGAGGGCGAAATTCTCGGTGTGAAGAGCTTCAGCGAATATACGGCAGAATTGGAAGCCAATGACGGAAACTGCGGCTTCTTTGGTCTGGACACAACTGCGCAGAAATTTCGCGTTCCCAAGCTGAACGACGTCTTTTTACGTGCCATCCTCGGTGAAACAGACGTGGGAAGCTATCAGCAAGACCAATTACAAGGACACCAACACCAAATCAACCTGGGTAGCATTCACGGAGCCAATGCTGATACTTATGTGCGTTACGGCGATCAGGGACAAAATATGAAGACAACCACAAGCATTGTCAGTGACGGAACAAACGGTACGCCGAGAACCGGGGCAGAAACAAGGCCGAAAAACATCCGTTTGCGCGCTTATGTTGTTTTATACGCCTCAGCAGCCGAAGATTCCGTGGCTTCCATCAGCGGTTTTGTTGCAGGTCTGGGAGAAAAAGTTGAAAAGGATTATTCCAATGCCGACTATTTTCCGGCAAGCGTTGACCTCAACAATTTGACGGCAACCGGAAAAGCCAATATTCATGCTCTTCGAAAGTTGGATTGGGCCAACCGAGTTCAGATATTGACCAATAACGGAAGCACGTCGATTGAACAAGGCTATACGCCGCCCTGCTCCGGGGTCCTGCAACATTTCACCCGTGCGGCCGGTTCTCGCGCCATGGGCATCTATAAAGGAAACACCATCAGCAACGATAAAGTCCTTTATTATTTCAGAAGCGACGATTCCAGCCTTTCTTTTTATTACGGCCTGCTAGAAGTCGAAGGCGGAGACCCCTATTGGCTGCAAGGTAATCCAAACAGTGAAGAAATTTGTTTCATCCCTTATTTAGGAGCATAATCATGTTAGTTCGTTTTGAAAATTCGTATCAATTGTTGGAACGCCAGGACACGGCGTTGACCTCTCGGGAAATCGCTCTTAACAATATGGTTGTTTATAGCGGAGAAACCGAAACCGGCTATGACGGCAAGCTTTATGTCAAAGGCCATGCACCGGAAGCGCCGACGCCAACCTATGCCGAGCAACGCGAAGCCGCTTATCCCAGCCTGGTGGACCAGTTGGACAGCCTTTATCATGACATTGACGCCGGCAAGTTCGGCGAGACAGCCAAAAGCGCGGATTTTTATCTTGACCGCAAAGCCGTAAAAGAAAAATATCCCAAGCCGGTTGAAACGACAGACTAGTTTTTCTCTTGTCTTTACTAATTGAACAAAACCTCCGCAATGAGCGGAGGTTTTGTTCTATTTTCCTTCTTCATCCCAGCGGCGCAAAATCCATGACGACGAATTCGCTTTGTTTTCCCCGCCGACGCCGAATTTCATTTCCACCGAACATTCCCGACAGACTGATGTTTCCGGGATATTTTCCTTATTTCGGTCTCCGCCATTGGCAAAAACCAGCCGTACATCCGGGTAACGGCGACGAACTTCGCGGATGCCCGCCGAAGCGGAGTTGTCGCTGTCGTCAAACCCTAAAACGTCCACCACGCCTTTCAAATTTTCACCAATCATCCTGCGGGTTTTGAAATTCATAAAATTACGGCCTTTTTTTCTGATCAGCCAATCATCCGAATTGAGCAACAAGATGACGCCATCGGAATTTTCACGGGCCTCTTTGATCATGGCGAGATGTCCCTCGTGTATGGGATCAAAACCGCCGGAAACAATATAGTAGGTTTTCATCATCCTCTTCCGATTTTTTTCTTATCATAAGTCAAACAGCAAGAAAAGCAACCTTTTTTCCGAAACTGATGACATTTTTTTCATTTTATGCTTTCAAAGTGAAAAACAATACACTAAATTATATGCAGATATGCTATGATAAGGAGTGAAAACAATGGCCGAAACCACAAAAAAGAAATTGCTCAAAAAAAGCGAAACCAAAACTTTGGCAAAGAACAAAACGCCTAACCTCGGCAAAACCGAAACTAAAAAACTGGGAATGTCCAAAACCAGAGCCAAAAAGATTAAGCACAACTACCAAGTCAAAGATCCAGAAAATGCTCTGCTGCTCAGGCTCAAGGACGGCGACGTGGTTATCGAAATGTATCCGGAAGCGGCACCGCAGCACGTGGAGCGGATTAAAGAGCTGGTGCGGGCGGAATTTTACAACGGTTTGAAATTCCACCGTGTGATTGACGGTTTTATGGCTCAGACCGGTTGTCCTTACGGCAACGGAACCGGCGGATCAGGCAAAAAGCTGAAAGCGGAGTTTAACACCAAACCCCACCGGCGCGGCACGGTTTCCATGGCGCGTTCCATGATGCCGGATTCCGCCGACAGTCAATTCTTTATTTGCTTTGCAGATTGTCCGTGGCTGAACGGGCAATATACGGTTTGGGGCGAAGTTACCTCGGGCATGGAATTTGTCGACGCCATCAAAAGAGGCGACGGCGGCAACGGCGAAGTGCGCGACCCCGATGAAATCATCAGTCTGCAGGTTATTGCCGATCTCTAAAACTGACCGAGCGGTGCAACAGGTAGATCAACAGGGTTGAAAGAACGGTATAGATTCCTTGTGCCGGAACCGGGGTCAGCACTCCCGGTTCCACTACCGCCCGCAGATAGGCGTAATTGACCGCCAGCATAAACAGGTAAACGCCGAGCGCACGAACATACTCCCGCATAAAAGAGCCTTGTGCGCGGAAAACATAATAACGCATGGTCAGAATAGACAAGTTGACGGTGATGACGTATTGTACAACCACCGCCGCCTGATAAGACAGCGGCGTGGCGGTGACAAAAATAACAAACAACAGATATGCCAGCAGCGTGTTAAACCCGCCCACCAGCAGAAACCTCAGCTGTTGCGGCAGTTTGAACCAAATATTTTCAATTTTCCGATAAAGCCTGATCATAAAATCTCATAGACCTCAAACAACTTGTTTTCATGCAGCAACCGATTGGGAAAGCGTTGCAGCTGTTTGCGATCCGGCACCGTGTCAGGTATTTTTTTGATCACATAAAAATTGCCGCTTTCGGGATGCTCCTGCGGGTGGACGGGATGAAAAACCGCAGGCTGGGACGCGTATATCTGCAAATGGAGCAATGTATTCAAATCTCGTTTGTTCCAATAAAGATCTGAAGCGAAAATTATTTTTTGGTGAGGAAAATAATATTTATATGCCGATGCCCAAGAAGAAAACCACCATTTTTCAGCCTCGGAATGCGCCGAAATATAGATAACGGCAGGATCTTTCTCCTTGAGCCGCGGGGCCAAGAACTCCGCAACGTCGCGATAATACCAACCGGCCTCCCTTCGATAAAGACGGACATTCTCGCACAAAGACCACAAGACCAATCCCAGCACCGCAACTGCAAACAGCCGCCGCGGCCAGTTTGAGAAGCAAAGAGGCAGAGCAAAAAACGCCGCAGGCAAAAGATAATAGCTTTTGGCCTCGACAAAATAAGAAAAAGGGCAAAGCCGCAGGAAAAACACCAGGAAAGCCGCATTCAACAAAACCCCGGCAAGCAGCGCCCCTTCAAAAATGCTGGCCCTTTGGCGACAAAACCGCTGCAAAACCATAACGGCGGCCAAAACAATGATCAGCAGCTCCGTTTTATAGAGCTGCAACAGATGCGTCAGCTCTCCCTGGCGCAAAACCATATAGCCGCTTTGCGTAAAGCCGCTGACCTTGACCAGGTAAAAAAGCGCATATATCAGCAAGGAGACCAGCATCAGGCTCTCCAGAGGCAAAGCGCGGCAGCTGCGCCAAGGGTGCAGAAAACTCGATAAAGTGATTTTCTCCCGCCAGACGTCCCATAACAGCAAAAAGACAAAAAAACCGGCATAAATTAAGATGACGCTTTCTTTGCAATACAAGGCCAAATTCATCCACAGCACAAAACCGCCGAGATCGGAAAAGCGGCCGTCGCGGGAATAATTCCGCAGTCTGATGAAGCCCAATAGCATAAATATCAGCATTAGGCGCTCGGGAAAGACCAAGCTATTGACCCAGAAAAAGGACGGAAGCAAAACGATAATTCCGCACAGCCACAAGCGCCGAGAGGCTGGATACCAATCCAAAAATTTGTAAAGCAATCCGACGATCAAGCCAAGCTGCAACAAAATATACAAATTCAGCAATTTATAGTTATGGCTGAAGGTATAAAGCATGTTAACGTCAAAAAAAGCGATCGGCGACAAACGGCCGTTTTGGCCGAACAGGGGCGCCATTCCCTGCAAAAAACTGCGCGTCGTATTGGGCCCCATTAAATCGCTGTTGGCAAACAACGTGGTTTCCAATAGATAAAGGACCACCGCATAAGCAAGACAAGCCGCCGCCAGAAATCCGCGGGAGGCCCAAGAACTTTTTTGAGCTGCGGCCGCCGGCGGAAACATTCCGGGATAAACCGCCGTCGATCCTTTTTTTATAAGAAGATAACAGGCGTAAAGAAACGCGGCTGTCAGCAGGAACCACAGACCGTAGTCGTTATATCCCCAATAAAAACGCAGGTTGCGCCAGAGAACGGCAGCAATATTTTCCTGAAGCAGCGGTTCTTCAAACATGGGCGTCTTGAATCTCCATCAGATAAAACAACGGGTTTTCATAAATCAGGCGATAAGAAAAGCCCAAATTTTGCAAAACGGCATCGGCCACGCTTTCTTTTTTCAGCAAAAGATAATCCCCGGGCTGAAGCGGCGTCAACAAGATCTTGGTAAAATTTGGATTCCGATTGACAAAGAAAAACGGCGGCAGGGCATGTTTGGATCTGGCCTTTATGGTGATGGCCGGCGCTTTCAGCCGCAGGCCGGAGTCCGGGAAATAGTGCTTTAAGACCCGAGACCAAGCCGCCAGTTGCCAATTTCGATTTTCCTGATAACGTTCACTTAAATCCGGCTCCAAAATGCCGCTGTCATGAATCATCAGAACCATTTGCGGCCTCTCAGACAACAAACGTCCGATTTCAGTCGCAGCCTGACGATAATATTCTCCCTGCTCCAGGTTTGCCAAACGATAATCCCTTTCAAGGGAAAATATGGTCAAAACCGCCAGAAAGGCATATAAAATCCGAGGGTGGGACTTGAGCGCTGCGGCAATGTACCACAGGCTGAAGACCGCCGGCAGTATCATGAAATACGAACGAAAGCCGAGATAAGGAGAAACCGGGACTATCCGCAGGCAGAAAAACAACACCGCGGTCACGGCCAAAGAAGCTGCCAGCAATCCTTCGCGAAAGATCGGATTGACCGGCGCTCGGCGATGATACAACATCTTTATACCCAGCAACACAAAGGCTGACAACAATAAAATAATTTCAAACCGATAAAAAAACAACGTTTCAGCAATTGATGACTTCAGCAGCAGGCGATAAGGATTAGAGACGATCCCCCGGCTGACATATCCGTATAACATGCCATAGAAAACCATCGACAGCAGCATCAAAGTCTCCAGCGGGAAAGCACGCATGCTTCGCCAAGGGTGCAAAAAACTCCGCATCACGATTTTTTCGGCATAAATGTTGTACAAAACCGCCAGCGTCAACATGCCGAAATAAAAAACGATCACGGTTTCTTTGCTGTAGATGGCATAATTCATCAACAACAAAAAACCGCCCAGCCAGACGGGCTTGCCACTTTCCGAGAAACGACGGACGCAAATCAGGCTCAGGCCGATCTCCAGTAAAACCATGCGTTCGGGAAAAATAATGTTATTGACACCAAAGACCGCCGGCAACAGCAACATGGCGGCAAGAACCATCAGACGCAAAGCGACAGGCAGGTTGCGGAACAAATGATAATAAACGAAGGCAATGGCCACCCATTGCCCCAGTATCCAACAATTGATCACCCCAAAGTGATTGCTGAGGGCAAACGCAAAATTGAGGTCAAAAAAGGTCATCGGCAGCATGCGAAAGCTATAAAAAGGCACCACGCCTTCCTGCATGGCCGTTGCAAAGAAATGATCCATCAAATCCGGGCTGGAAAAGCGCGTGTTTTCCGCCTGGAAAAGATAAAAGCCGATGACGGCAAAAGCGCCCCCGAGCAAAACGAGCCCCAGCCAATCGGCCTTTTTGCGGGGATCAAAAGCATAAGCTTCGGCCGGGAAAAGGTTTTTATAGGTCGCCAAGGCCGGATTTTTTCGGGTTAAAAGCTTATAAGCGCCATAAAGCAACAAGAAAAGGACCAGGCAATGCTCAACCCAATCCCGGCTTGTGGCAAAAGTCGTCAGATTGGTCAGAATATTGGCGAGAATATGTTCCCGAAACAGAGCTTCTTCAAACATGTCTTGTTCCCTTGACAAACGGTTTGAGGCGAAGTTTTTGCAACATCACCAAAAAATAAGGATAATACCCGGGCTTTTTGATTCCCAGACGGCCCTTTAGGCGATCTTTGATTTTCAGGACGCTGGCTTTGCCGCGTTTTGAATCCCTAATGGAAAAGTTGCCGCCATGGCGATGGTAGCGGAACAATACTTGCTGCAGATTGGCCAATTTGAGGCCGTGTTCCAAAATCCGGCAAAACAAGTCGTAATCCTCGCAAGGGGTCATTTCCGCATGATAGCTTATGCCGCAGCGTTCCAAGTCGGCTTTCCGCAGCAAAGAGGAAGAATGCATGACCGGGCAGCCCCGCAAAGCCTCGCGCAAATCGGGAAACGGCGGCTGACACCAGACCCAGCCCAGATTGGTTATCAGCTGCATTATCCGGCCAAAGCAGCCGTCGTAAGCCTCGCGGCAGAAAAGTTCGCCCCAGCAGCCGACGGCGGTTATTTGCGGATTTTCCTCCAGAAAGGCAACCTCCTCAGACAAACGCTGCGGCAAAGAAATATCGTCATGATCGCTGACGGCCAAGTATTTTCCCTTCGCCTCGCGCATTAAAAAATTGCGGGTGGAAGAAATTCCCTGATTGGTTTCATTATGCCAAAACCGCAGCCGGGGATCCTTAAAGCTTTGGACGATTTCCGCCGAACGATCGACGGAAGCGTCGTCGCAGACCAAAAGCTCGAAGTTGGGATAATCCTGATCCAGCAGCGAACGTATTGTCGCGGCGACAAATTTCTCGCCGTTGTAAACGGGAAGCAAAATCGAGACTAAAGGCACCGTCATCATTTGCAACTTTCTTCGTTTAGGTTGCAGGTTTCGGCAATGCCGTAGATTGGACGATCTTTGACCTCCTCATAAATACGGCCGACATATTCGCCGAGAATTCCCATCCCCATCAGAACCACGGCATTTAAGAACAATATGGCAACCATCGTCGAGGCATAACCGCTGATGACGTTGCCGTGAAAAATCTTGGCATAGATGATTGACAAGCCCCAAATAACCGAAATCAGCGCAATCAACATACCCAAAAACAAAAACAGGCGGATCGGCAAAATGGAAAAAGAAAAAACGGCATCCAGAGACAATTTGATCATAGCCTTGCAATTGAACTTTGTGATGCCGCCGTCGCGTTCCGGCCGCGAATATTTGATGACGCGGGTCTTAAAACCGGGATAAGACATGATACCGCGCATAAAACGCTTCTTCTCCCGCATGCGGCGAATGACCCGCACGGCCTTTTGGTCCAGCAGGCGGAAGTCTCCGACATTATATTGAATATCCGTCGTGGAAATCATGTTTATCAGATGATAGAAAAGCGAAGCGGTGACTTTTTTAAACCAGCTATCGCCTCGTTTGACGCGTTTGGGCAAAACAACGTCATAGCCTTCCTGCCAAAGTTTGACCATATCGGCAAAGAGATGCGGCGGATCTTGCAGGTCGGCGTCAAAGGGGATGACGCAATCGCCGACGCAATGGTCAAAACCGGCGGTCAGCGCGGCCTCTTTGCCGAAATTGCGCGACAAACGAATGACTTTGACGGCAGGATTGGCCTTGGCGGCACGGCACAAAAGCTCGTAAGTACGGTCGGTCGACCCGTCGTCAATGCAGACGACTTCATAATCGGGCGTGATTTTTTCCAATATCGGAAGCACTGCCTGAAAATATTTTTCAATAATGCCGCCCGGTTCCTCATTGTAAAAAGGCGTAATCACCGAGAGCTTAAACTTTTGCCTGGACATTAATTCTCCTTTTGTCAACGATTTGCTTCAAGACTAGAATAAAAAGCCTCCGATTGCAATTAAATACCTCCGGCATTAACAATTTATTGAATAAATCATGATAAGGGATTATAAAAGGTAGTCATATAATAAGATTAAGATAAGGAAATGGACATGTTTGATAAATCTCCGCTGGAAATCCGCGACAACACTTTGGTGCCGATGGTTATTGAGCAGACCTCCAAAGGCGAACGCTCATTTGACATTTTCTCCCGGCTGCTCAAGGAAAGAATCATCTTTTTAACCGGCGAGGTCAATGACGAGGTCTCGGCCCTGGTTTGCGCCCAGCTTCTGTTTTTGGAATCGGAAGATCCTAAGAAAGACGTTTTTCTTTACATCAACTCCCCCGGCGGTGTGGTGACTTCCGGCATGGCCATGTATGACACCATGCAATACATCAGCTGCGACGTCAATACCATGTGCATCGGTCAAGCTTGTTCCATGGGCTCTTTGCTCTTGGCCGGAGGAACGCCCGGAAAACGCTTTTCCCTACCCAACTCTCGGATTATGATCCATCAGCCGTCCGGCGGTGCCAAGGGCCAAGCAACGGATATTGAAATTCAGGCCAATGAAATCCTCAAGCTAAAAAAACGCCTCAATGAAATTTATGTCAAACATACCGGACAAAAACTTTCGGTGATTGAAAAAGCCATGGAAAGAGATAACTTCATGTCTCCGGAAGAGGCTTTGAAATTTGGGCTGATTGACCAAATCGTGACTTCCCGCAACGAAATGAAATAGGTGAAACGATGACAGATCAAAAAGACAACAACAAAAGCGAAAACGGCGAACTTCTTCATTGTTCCTTTTGCGGCAAAAACCAAAACGAAGTCAAGAAATTGATTGCGGGTCGTGGCGTTTATATTTGCGACGAATGTATTGAAGTCTGCATTAACATCGTTGCCGACGAAATGAACGAAATTGCCAAGGCTGAGGGTGGTAACAGCAGCACATCTTTGCCCTCGCCGTCTAAGATCAAGGAATTTCTTGATCAATACGTCATTGGGCAGGATTATGCCAAAAAAGTTTTGTCAGTGGCCGTTTATAACCATTACAAACGCCTCAACTGCCAAAAAGAGCACAAAGACGTCGACATTTCCAAGTCCAACGTGATTCTGATCGGTTCGACGGGAAGCGGCAAAACCCTCTTGGCGCAAACGCTGGCTAAAATCTTGGACGTGCCTTTCGCCATTGCCGACGCCACGACCCTAACCGAAGCCGGCTATGTCGGCGAAGATGTGGAAAACATCATCCTCAAGTTGGTGCAAGCGGCGAATTATGACATTGAAAAAGCACAACGCGGTATTGTCTATATCGATGAAATCGACAAGATCACCCGCAAAACCGACGGTCCTTCAATTACGAGAGATGTCTCCGGTGAGGGGGTTCAACAGGCTTTGCTGAAAATCATCGAAGGAACTGTCGCCAACGTGCCGCCGCAAGGCGGACGCAAGCATCCGCAGCAAGAGTTCCTGCATGTGGATACGACCAATATTCTCTTCATCTGCGGCGGCGCTTTCGCCGGATTGGAAAAAATCGTCTCCCGCCGCGGCAAAGACACTTCTATTGGTTTTGGCGCCAAAGTGGCTCCGAAGGAAGAACGCAATATCGGAGAGATCATCAAAGACGTGCAGCCGGAAGATCTGCTCAAATACGGCCTTATTCCCGAATTTGTCGGACGTCTTCCGATTATCGCTACCCTCGGAGATCTGGACGAAGAGGCTTTGGTTAAAGTTTTGACCGAACCCAAAAACGCCTTGGTCAAGCAATATACCACGCTTTTTGACATGGAAGACGTCAAACTGACGATTACCGAGGGTGCTCTGCGCGCCATTGCAAAAAAAGCCATTGAGCGTAAAACCGGCGCTCGCGGCTTGCGTGCCATCATGGAAGACAATCTGCTGGAACTGATGTATGAGCTGCCGGATAAAAAGAACGTTGCGGAAATCATCATTGACGAAAAGGTCATTAATGAGAAACAAGAGCCGCAATACGTCTATCGCAAGAAAGGCAAAGATCAGCAAAGCGCTTAAAGCTTTTCATCAAATCCCCGGAGATCCGGGGATTTTTTGTTACTTTCGCTAAAACAATTTGAGGATGGATTGAGAGGCCTGGGAAGCTAAGGAGAGAGAGTTCACAGCCAACTGCTGCCGGGTTTGCAGAGCCAGCATATTGGCGGATTCTTCGTTCATGTCGGCAAGCGTGAGTTTATCCGCCCCTTCGGTGAGAACGTTGATCAGGTTTTGGGTGAAGTTCTCCCGCGTGGTGACGATCGAATAATAGTTGCCCAATTCACTGGCCATCTGCCGGATCTGCGTTAAAGCCTCGGAGAGTTCCTGCATGGACTGGGCAATGTCCTCAATCACCAGCCAATCGG
>CAKQMD010000007.1 GCA_934254925.1 uncultured Alphaproteobacteria bacterium | reverse complement strand
CTCACGCTTGCCGACATGAACGAAGAATCGGCCAACATGCTGGCTCTGCAAACCAGGCAACAATTGGCGGTCAATTCGCTCTCCTTGGCCTCACAAGCCAGCCAATCCATCCTTAAGCTGTTTTAGGCGGTGGTCAGATCTTGTCTTTAAGATATTTGGCCGTATAACTGCGCGGCGATTTGACGACTTGTTCCGGCGTGCCTGCGGCGATGATCTCGCCGCCGCCGTCGCCACCTTCCGGGCCGAGGTCAACAATGTAGTCTGCGGTTTTGATGACGTCCAGGTTATGTTCGATCACGATGACCGAATTTCCCTGCTCAACCAGAGTATGCAGCACCTTCAACAGGCGGTTGATGTCTTCAAAATGCAGGCCGGTGGTCGGCTCGTCCAGAATATACAAGGTTTTGCCGGTGGCGCGTTTGGAGAGTTCTTTGGACAATTTGACGCGCTGGGCTTCGCCGCCGGAAAGCGTCGGCGCCTGCTGGCCGAGTTTGATGTAGCCGAGGCCGACCTGACGTAGCAGATCCAGACGGTTTTTGATGGAGGGAATGGCCTCAAAAAACTCGTAGGCTTCGTCAACGGTCATGTCCAAAACGTCGGCGATGGATTTGCCTTTGAATTTGATTTCCAAAGTTTCGCGGTTGAAGCGCTTGCCTTTGCATACGTCACATTCGACATAAACGTCGGGCAGAAAGTGCATCTCGATTTTGGTGACACCGTCACCTTTGCAGGCTTCGCAACGGCCGCCGGCGATATTGAACGAAAAGCGGCCTGCCGAGTAGCCGCGGGCTTTGGCTTCCGGCAGGGCGGCAAACCAGTCGCGGATATTGGTGAAGACGCCGGTGTAAGTTGCCGGATTGGAACGCGGGGTGCGGCCGATCGGCGATTGATCGATATTGATGATTTTATCGATGTTTTCTACGCCGATGAGGCTGTCATATTGTCCGGCCGGTTCGCGGCTGCCGTTGATTTCTTTGTTGAGGGCCTTGCTCAGCGTCTCGATGATCAGAGAGGATTTTCCGCCGCCGGAAACGCCGGTGATGCAGGTGAGGGTGCCAAGGGGAATGCGCAGGTCGACGTTTTTGAGGTTGTTGGTGCGGGCGCCTTTGAGGCCGATGTATTTGCCGTTGCCTTTGCGGCGTTTTTTGGGAACGCTGATCTCGCGGATGCCGGTAAGGTATTGCGCCGTCAGGCTGCCCTGCGTGTGCAGGACTTCGTCTACGGTGCCCGCGGCGATGACTTTGCCGCCCTGCCAGCCGGCGCCGGGTCCCATGTCGACCAAGAAATCGGCGGCGCGGATGGCGTCTTCGTCATGTTCGACGACGATTACCGTGTTGCCGATGTCGCGCAGGCGGGTCAGCGTGGCCAAAAGGCGGTCATTGTCCCTTTGGTGCAGCCCGATGGAGGGTTCGTCCAAAACATACATCACCCCGGTGAGGCCGGAACCGATTTGCGAGGCCAGGCGGATACGTTGGGCTTCGCCGCCGGAGAGCGTGCCGGATTGGCGGCTCAGTGACAGATAATCCAGTCCGACGTTGTTTAAAAACTGCAGCCTTTCGGTAATTTCTTTGAGAATTTTGTGGGCAATTTCCCGTTTTTGCGGTGAGAGCTTTTCTTCCAAAGTGCCAAACCATTGCAGGGCTTTTTTTATGGACATGTCCGAAGCTTCCATAATGTCCAGACCGTCGATTTTAACCGCAAGGGCTTCCGGTTTCAGCCGCTTGCCACCGCAGAATTCACAGGGCGCTGCGGATTGGTATTTGGCAAACTCTTCGCGCACCCAGGAGGAATCGGTTTCCAGAAAACGGCGTTCCATGTTGGGAATGACGCCCTCAAAGGGTTTGTCAGTCATGAAACGCGAATAATACATCGGCACGCAGACGTTGCCGGAACCGAAAAGAATGGTCTTTTGCGCCGTTTCGGGCAGGTCTTTCCAGGGAGTGTTCGGCGAAATGTTTAAAAATTCGCACAAAGAATGAATCGTCTGGCTGTAAAAGGAAGATCTTCCGGTATTCCAAGGCGCTATTGCCCCTTGTGAAAGTGACAGTTTAACATTTGGCACAACCAGAGCCGGATCCATATACAGGCTGGCGCCGATGCCGTCGCAATGCGGGCAGGCGCCGTAAGGGTTGTTGAAGGAAAACAGCCGCGGTTCAATCTCCTCAATGGTGAAGCCGGAAACCGGGCAGGCGAATTTGGAGGAAAAGGTGATTTTTTCGGGTGTTGACATGTTTTCTACAAAAACCAGTCCGTCGCTGAGTTTGAGCGCCGTTTCCAGAGACTGGGCCAGACGGTCACCGATCTCGGCTTTGACGACAATGCGGTCAACGACGACTTCAATATCGTGCTTTTGGTTTTTGTTGAGTGCCGGAACTTCTTCAATGTCATAGAGCGTTCCGTCGATCTTGAGGCGTTGGTAACCTTGTTTTTGCAGGTTTTCGATCTCTTTTTTGAATTCGCCTTTTTTACCGCGGGCAATCGGCGCCAGAAGCATTAGCTTTGTGCCGAGGGGGAGGTCCAGAATGCGGTCCACCATTTGGGAAACGGTTTGGGATTCGATTGGCAGTCCGGTGGCCGGCGAATACGGTGTACCGGCACGCGCCCAGAGCAGACGCATGTAGTCATAGATTTCGGTAACCGTGCCCACCGTTGAGCGTGGGTTGTGCGAGGTGGTCTTTTGCTCGATGGAAATGGCCGGCGACAGGCCTTCTATCGAATCGACGTCGGGTTTTTGCATGAGGTCCAGAAACTGCCGGGCATAAGAAGACAGGCTTTCGACATAGCGGCGCTGGCCCTCGGCATATATGGTGTCAAAGGCAAGAGACGATTTGCCGGAACCGGAGACGCCGGTGATCACGGTCAGTTTGTCTTTGGGAATGTTGATGTCGATGTTTTGGAGATTATGCTGGCGGGCGCCTTTAATCTCAATGTATTTGTCTTGGCTCATGGGTGTCTTTTCTCGTCAGAATCGCTTTGTTTTTATTTTGTTCTGTATAATATAGTTATGAAAATATGTAAAGACAATAAAAAAAAGACCGCATGAGAGCAGTCTTTTTTTGTTTTTCGCCTTTGTTCAGACGATGATTTGTCCTGTCGGCGAAAGTTTTGTCAAAGAGAGGACATTGTCTTCCTCTTTTGTGCCTTTGTTTATGGTTTGATAATAGGCAGTTTGGATTTCCCTGTCTTCCAGTTTTCGAACATAGCCGAAACCGCCGGTAGGCCCGGAAAGTTTTATCTTTTCCATTTTGAAGGTGTTGATCTTAAACGGTTTGTCCGAAGGAAGGATCTCTTCTTCGTTTAAGATGATGCAGTTCCTTTGCGAAAAGCTTCCCGAGGGAGAAGTGGTTTCTTCATGCCATTCGCCGTCAGTGTCTTGCCATCGGCTGACCCATTCGACAACGGATAAAACCGTCTGAGTGTCGATAAAAAGAATGTCGGCCCTGACGAGGCGTGTAACGACTTCTTTAGCGTCGTTGTCTACGGCGCAGGTATTGGCAATTGCTTTTTGGCTTTTGTTGCGAATGTTTTTGATCTTGTTCATAATTTTTATTTTTTAGTTTCGTTAATAATAGTCTTAATGCTTATCATTTGTCGTTGATTATGACATTTGCGGAAAATTTTGTCAATATGTTTCGGCGGAATTTTTCAAAAAGGAAATGTATTGAGGCGCTGAAGGCGCAAGTGTTCCGAATCGGGAAAGATAAGCCGTGTCGGATTTTTGTTGTCGAACCGCTTAAAAAAGACTTGCATCCGGCAGGCAAAATGTTAAAATAATTCGCTGTTTTGTAAGAAAATATTTGAGTTTTATGTCGATAAAATTTTGTTTTTACATAGCTTTGTTTCTATTGTTTGGGACGGTGCCGCTGCAGGCCGCTCTGAATGTGGCGGTTATTGCGCCGCGGGCTGGGGCACTTAAGGTTTTCGGCGATGAGTTGGTTGACGGCGTTCGTATTGCGGTGGACGAGATCAACAACAACGGCGGTTTGGGTGGCGAAAAGGTCAATCTTCTGGTGGTTGACGATCAGTGCGACGATCGTTTTGCTGTTTCCACCGCGCAGATGATGGCGGTTAATTCTTCTCCGGCGGACAAGGTGAATGCGGTGATCGGCCCTTATTGCGAAAACGCTTTTAAGCAAGCGGCGGAAATTTATGCCAAAGCCGGAATCTTTCAGATTATTCCTCAGACGGTCAGTCGGAAAAATGCGGATGTGTTTTATGGCGGACTGCTGAAAATGAGTGGGGTTAGGGAGCGGCAGATTGACGATTTTTACAGTTTTTATGCCGCGCATTATGACGATAAAATAGTGGCCGTGGTTTATGACGGAAGAGATGACAACAGCATGGATCTGGCCGCCGAGACGCTTGACAAGTTTCGCCAACAGGGGCGTTCCGCCAGTGTGAAGGACTTTAATTTTGCCACTTATAACAAAGATTACGCCCGGATGGCCGGAGACATCATTCGCAGCGATGCTCGGGTCGCTTTGATTTTCGGTCAGAGCAAAGAAATCATCCGTTTGGCAGAAAACCTCAAAGAAACGAACAAAAACTTTGTGGTCTTTGTCAACCGCTATCAGACCGACGGTGCTTATGCCGCGGAGCTTGGCCGGGACGCCGAAGGCTCTTATCAGATCGCTCTGCCGTCTTTGAAGGACAATCCGGCTTTTACCGAAACTTTGGTTAAGCTGCGGATTTTGGGGCAAGAGCCAGAAGGTTTGGGTGTTTACGGCTATTCGGCGGTACGTTTGTGGGAGGATTTGGTTAAAAAATCCGAGGCTCTGACTTATGAGGGCTGGAGCAAGACCGCAGCGGAAGAAAGTTTTGAGGCGCCTTGGGGAATGTTGCGCTTTGAGAGGGGAAATCCGGAAAATTCAGTAAACTACGGAATTTATCGCTTCCAAAACGGTGAATATACGCAGGTCTATTGATTTTTTTCGGCGGCGATATGCACAGGTCCGTTGATTTTTTGTTTCCTAATTTTTTTTGACGGGTTATACTTACGGCAGTTTTTAATTTATTGATAAGGTAAGCATTACAATGGCAGGTAGCATTAATAAAGTTATTCTCGTCGGCAACCTCGGAGCCGATCCGAAAGTCAGCAACACTTCCAACGGTTCCAAGATCGTCAATCTGAACGTCGCGACTTCCGACAGTTGGAAAGACAAGCTCTCCGGCGAAAGAAAAGAAAGAACAGAATGGCACCGGGTGGTGATTTTCAATCCCCAGCTCGCCGACATTGCCGAAAGATATTTGAAAAAAGGCTCCAAAGTCTATCTGGAAGGTCAACTGCAGACTCGCAAATGGGAAGACAATACCGGTGCGGAGAGATATACGACGGAAGTTGTTTTGCAAAACTTCAGCGGTAACTTGGTGTTGTTGGACGGCCGGGGTGACGGTGTTCCTGTCGGCGGCAATGACGTTTTCGGTGGTTCGACCGGCGGATGGGACAACAGTTCGGCTGCCGCTCCCAGTGCGGACTTGGACGACGATATTCCCTTCTAAAATCGCAACATCGCTTAAAGACGGGCTTTCAAGGCCCGTTTTTTTGTGTCTGAGAAAAAACGGCGTTAACTTTTGGTGCGTCAAAAAATCAGAAAATCGATTTTAAGGCGCTTTTTTTGACCGCTGAGCCATTTTGAGGGGGATAACTCGGATTATTGACTGGTGCCGATGAAGGATTTTTGCTATAGTCGCTTCAGTTTGCAATATAAATAAAGGTAAGTAAAGTGACTGATGAAACGATAGAGACTGTAAACAATAACAAAGATATTGCGCCGATTGACATTTCCGAGGAAATGCGCCGCTCTTATCTTGATTATGCCATGAGCGTGATCGTGTCGCGCGCGTTGCCGGATGTTCGGGACGGTTTGAAGCCCGTGCATCGCCGCATTGTCTATTCAATGTTTGAAAACGGTTATGATTATAACCGGCCGTTCAGAAAATCCGCCCGTATCGTCGGTGACGTGCTCGGTAAATATCACCCGCACGGTGACCGCTCGGTTTATGAGGCAATGGTCAGAATGGCGCAGCCGTTTTCGATGCGGGTGCCTTTGATCGACGGGCAAGGAAACTTCGGGTCCATGGACGGGGACAGCGCCGCCGCCATGCGTTATACCGAAGCCAGATTGGCAAAAGTGGCGCATTCGCTGATTGACGACATTGACAAAGATACGGTCGATTTTGTGCCTAACTATGACGAAAGCCTGCAGGAACCGGCGGTGTTGCCGGCACGTTTCCCCAATCTGCTGGTGAACGGTACCAACGGTATCGCCGTGGGTATGGCAACCAACATTCCTCCGCATAACCTGGGTGAGGTGATTAATGCCTGTACGGCTTATATCGACAATCCCGACATTTCTTTGGATGATTTGATCAATATCGTGCCGGGGCCGGATTTTCCGACCGGCGGTTTGATTCTGGGGTACGGCGGCGCCAAATCCGCTTATCTGACCGGGCGCGGTTCGGTGATGATGCGGGCAAAATGCACGATTGAAGAGCTGCACAAAGACAAGGAAGCGATCATTGTCCATGAGGTGCCTTATCAGGTCAACAAAGCCGCTTTGGTGACGCGTATCGCCGAGTTGGTCAAGGAAAAGAAGCTGGAGGGAATTTCAGACATTCGCGATGAGTCAGACCGTCAGGGTGTTCGTGTGGTGATTGAGGTCAAGAAAGACTTTCAGGCAGACGTGATTTTGAACCAGCTGTATAAGTTTACGCCGTTGCAAACCAGTTTTGGTATGAACATGCTGGCGATTAACGGCGGTCGGCCGATGATGATGAACCTGAAAGACATCATCAAGGCGTTTATTGAGTTTCGCGAGGAGGTTATCCGTCGCCGGACAATTTATAATCTGAACAAGGCGCGGGATCGGGCGCATGTGTTGGTCGGTTTGGCGATTGCGGTGGAAAACTTGGATCCGGTTATTGAGCTGATTCGTACGGCGCCCAATCCCAATGACGCCAAAGACGCCTTGCTTGCCAAAGCTTGGCCGGCCGGAACGGTGGAACCTTTGGTGCTGCTGATTGACGAGCCCGACCGCAAGGTGGAAAACGGTTTTTACCATTTGTCGGAAACGCAGGCCAAAGCCATCTTGGATTTGAAACTGCAACGCCTGACCGGGTTGGAAAGAGACAAGATCCATGACGAACTCACCGGTCTCGGCGACGATATTCGGGAATGTTTGGCCATCTTGTCCAGCCGAGAGAAGCTTTACGGTATTATGCGCGACGAGCTGGTGGCCATTGGTGACGAATATGCCACGCCGCGTCGGACCAAGATTGAAGACATTGAATATGACACGGACATCGAATCTTTGATCCAGCGTGAAGACATGGTGGTGACGGTGACGGAAGCCGGTTACATCAAGCGGGTGCCGCTGAATGCCTATAAGGCGCAGAAACGCGGCGGTAAGGGCAAGTCGGGCATGGCGACGAAGGATGAAGATTTTGTGACGCGCCTGTTTGTGGCCAGTACGCATACGCCGGTTTTGTTCTTCTCTTCCAAGGGTTTGGTTTACAAGATGAAGGTTTACAAATTACCGCTGGGGTCTCCGACCTCCAAGGGTAAGCCGTTTATCAACCTGTTGCCGCTTGATGCCGGCGAGACAATTACGACGGTGATGAAGTTGCCGGAGTGTGAGGATGATTGCAAAGACTTGTCGATCATGTTCGCCACCAGTCAGGGGAATGTGCGTCGCAATTCGCTGATGGATTTTGTGAATGTGCAGTCGAACGGCAAGATTGCCATGAAGCTGGACGAAGGCGACAAGCTGATCAACGTGCGCATTTGCCACGAGGACAACGACGTGATGCTGGCGGCCCGTGGCGGAAAATGCATCCGCTTCCCGGTGACGGAAGTGCGCGTTTTCGTCGGACGCAATTCGACGGGTGTCCGCGGCATTAAGCTGGCGGAAGGCGACGAGGTGATTTCGATGTCTATCCTCAACCACAGCGAAGCGACGGCGGAGGAGCGAGAGGAATATCTGAAAATTTCCTCCGCGGCCAAGCGGATTCAGGCTGAACGCGGCGGAGACTGCCTCGTTTCTCCTGAAGAAACCGGCGTGCCGATGACGGCTCTGACGACAGAGAAATATGAACAAATGCGCGAGAAAGAGCAGTTTATTCTGTCGGTGACGTCCACCGGTTACGGCAAGCGTTCTTCTTCTTATGAATATCGCGTTACCGGTCGCGGCGGTCAGGGTATTGCCAATATGGAAATGTCTGCCCGCAACAAGGAAATTGTTTCTTCCTTCCCGATTGAGGATGACAATCAGATCATGATGGTGACGGACGGCGGCAAGCTGATCCGTATGCCGATCGGAGACGTGCGCATTGCCGGGCGCAAGACGCAGGGTGTGATCTTGTTCCGTACGGCAGAAGATGAGAAGGTGGTTTCCGTCACTTGGCTGGATGCCGATGCGGATGACGAAGACGAGCTGGAGGAAGAAACCGGCAGCGAAGTCTTGGGCGAGAGCGTGGCGGATACGGAAGACAATCTGTCGGATACCGTCAGCGAACCGGAAGTCGACAACAGCGAAGACTAGCGTCTGAGCGGATTAAAAGTCCTTCGAAAAAATTTTTTGAAGGACTTTTTTTGTCATTGCACAGGATTATATGATTATGAAAAAACAAGGAGAAAAACAATGCCCTTTTTAACGGTTAATACGAACGCAACAATGAACGACAGCGACGTTTTTGTGGAAGAGGCAGCCCGTTTTGTCGCGGCAGAGCTGCACAAGCCGGTCAATTATGTGATTGTGACTTTAAATGTCAACGCCAAGATGTCTTTCGGCGGCAGTACAGAACACAGCGGCGCTTTGGTTGAACTGCGTTCCGTCGGGTTGGGAGACTTGGGCGATCTGGCGCTGAAGCTGACGGATTTTCTGGTGGAGAAGCTGCGGCTTGACCGGCAGTTCGTTAATATCGAATTTATGAATATTGACGCTGCACGCTTGTCTATCGGCGGGCATCTTTTGGGATAAGTTTGATAAAAAAAGCTGGATTTATTTAAAAATGCTGTTACATTCGGGAACAGCATTTTTATTTTTGTGTCAATTTTTAATCCTATTAAAATGAAAAGAGGAAAAATTAATTCAGATTTGAGAACGGCAAAGGGAATCTTTACCGAGATTATGCCGGAGAGCAACTGTATGACTGCGATGAACATTCCCCGCAGAGCTGATTATATTGTCGTCGTGCAAAATGATTTTTTTGCTTTGCTGGAAGCAGTCAGACTGTATTACGGAATTAAAAAATTTTATGGTTCCGATTGCTGCCCAAAACTTGTTTTTTTGGGGCTTTCTCGTTTTGTGGTCTACTCAACCCAAATAAACTTTATTTTTTTTGCTAATGCGCTTTATAAGTTGGGTATCAGGAGCCCCGAAGAAAATCTTTGTCTTTATGAGGAAACTCTGGAGGAAGGGCTGCAAAAGTTTTATCGTATTGCGGGTGGGAAGGAGATCATATTTTGTCTTACCCGTTTGTCATGGTTTGATTTTTCTAGCGCGTCCAAAAGCGGTTTTGACTATTATATACGATGCAGTGATGCAACTTTTGACGATTATGTCATGTTATACGGTCAAGATGTGATGCTGCATGAAATGGCGGAAATTTTCTGGTCTCACACTCAGAAACTGGCAGATGTTCCGTCTCGGCGGCATTTGGCAGAAAAATATCGCTTGAAATTGCCCGAGCGTAATTTTTATGAAAGATTGCGTAATATTTGGCAATATGGGAAAATAAGGGTGAAATTATTTGGTATGAGTGATATAACCGAGCACTTTTATAATCGGTTATTGGCGGATTATTATGAAATGTTTTTTTTACGGTAAGTAATGTGATTTTTGAAAACGGAGCTTCTTATTAATGAAAGTTCCGTTTTTTTATGCTTTGAGCCGTAAAAACGCGGTTGCAAAAAAATGCCGCTTTGATAATATGGCCTAAAGGAGGCGGCCAGTGAAACAGTTTCAAAAAAGGCGGGAAGATTTTATTTGCGAAAATTGCGGTGCAAAGGTGCGCGGCAACGGTTATACCAATCATTGTCCCAAATGCCTGTATTCCAAGCATGTGGACATTAATCCCGGAGACAGGGCGGCGCAATGCGGCGGTTTGATGGAACCGATCGACATCGAATTAAAAGACGGAGGCTATGTCGTTGTTCAGCGTTGCCAAAAATGTGGTTTCGTCAGGCACAACAAGTTGGCGGAAAACGACGATTTTTCGGCAGTGCTGCAGATTGTTCGACGCAAGAGCGACGGTTTAAAAAAAGGTTTTTAGCGCTTATATTGCTCCTTAAGCAAATTGAGGAGAAAGCAGATGGGGTATCTTTACCTGGTTTTGTCGGGAATTTTGTTCGGCGGCGTCGTTTTTTTCGGAAAAGTTTTATATAACATGGGCGCTTCCACCATGGAAGTCATGCTTTATTCCAATCTGTTGTCGGGGTTGGTCGTGGCTGTTTGGGCGTGGAAATATCGTCGGGAATTGGCACGCGTTCCCCTAAAGGCCAAAATGATGCTGACGTTTTCCGTTTTTTTGGTGGATGCGGCGCAGTACATTCCTTTGTTTTTGGACGTTTCGGTGACTTTGGTCGTGCTTTTGATGTATTTGCAGCCGATTTGGACGATTTTGATCGAACGTTTTTATTATAAGGTCAAAATTGCCGCAAGTGAATGGCTGATGGTGTTCCTGATGATCTTCGGCCTGGTGGTTTTGATTGACCCGTTTCATCATTTGGACTATTCGCGATTGGGCGTGTCGATTGCCGTGGCCGGCGGCATCGGCTTGTCTTTGTGGTTGTTTGTGACGCGTTATTTTTCCGCCGGCGGCGTGCGACCGGCCGTTACCTATATGGCGGTGTGTTTTTACGGCATGATTCCGCTGGCTCTTTTGTATATTGCCTTGTTGCCGGTGGTGCAAAATCCGCAGTTTATGGCCTTGCGTTTTGATTTTGGTGCGGAAGTGTGGGCGGCGTTTATTTTTTATGCCGCAGTTATTTTAGCCTTGCCGAATTTGTTGCTTTATGCCAACAGCAAAGCGGTGGCGCCAGAAGTGGAAGGCATGATTTTGCTGTTGGAGCCGGTGACGGGAATTACGTTGGACGTTTTGTTCTTGAATAATACGGCGCTGACCTGGAACATCATTCTCGGCGGGGCGATTATTCTCGGGGCAAATATGTTCATTATCCTTAACAACAGCCGCAGAAAAAGCCCCCGGAAGATTGAGGCCGGGGGCGCAACGGGGTAAGCGGGTTATTTTTTCTTTTTGACGCTGATCTTTTTGGTCTTTTGTTTTTCAATCTGAGTTTTGGGAATGGCGATTTTTAAGATGCCGTCGCTGTATTCGGCATCGGCCTTATTGTAGTCCAAATCCCAGGGCAGAGGGATGGTGCGACGGAACATGCCGTAGCTCATTTCCGAGAAATAGCTGCCTTCTTCTTCCTTTGAGGTTTCGTGTTTTTTCTCGCCGGCGATAGTCAAATAGCCGTCGGAAGAAATCTGCAGGTCGATGTCTTGTTCGGCAATGCCCGGCAATTCGGCGGAGACGGTTACGTTGTTTTTGTTTTCGGAAACCTCAATTTTGGGTTCGATGTCGGCGAGATTGTGGTTTTGCGAAAAATCAAGCATATTCCAGAAATGGCTCATCAGGTTGCGGAATTCCCCCTGAGAATGGTTGTGGATCGGAAGTTCTTTATTGTTTGTCGCGGTCATTTGGTTGTTCATTTCGTATCTCCTTTTTTTAATGTTCCTCTAATCAGATAATCACGGGATTGGAAAATTAAAGAAATGCTAATAAATAAGTATTAGCTTTTAAAAAAGAAAACCGTAATTCTGGAGGTCTCATGGCGCGAAAAATTGCTTTGGTAACCGATTTTGACGGCACAATCAGTCATGACGACTTTTTCTACTATATTACCGATCGTTATTTTGACGAAGCGGCGTTGGAACCCTGGCGGCAGTATTTGCGCGGGGAAAAAAGCCATTTTGCGGCCCTGAGTGAAATTTTTGCCAAGATCAGGTTGCCGGAAGCCGAGTTGCTGCGCTTTATTGACGGCATCAGCTATGACAAGAGTTTTTGGAAGACGGCAAAATTGTGTTTTGACAGAAAAATTCCTCTGACGATTTGTTCTGCCGGTTGCGACTATTATATTCACCGCATTTTGGGGCAGGCGCTGAACGAATATGACATTCGCCTGGTCACCAATCACGGCATTTATGGTGAAAATACCGGTCTGGTCATGGTTGCGCCGCCGTCGGAGAGCCTTTATTACGACAAGGACGTCGGCATTTCCAAGGCTGCGGTGGTGCAAGATTATCAGCGACGGGGCTTTGAGGTGGTGTTTGCCGGTGACGGACCGCCGGATTTTGCACCAGCAAAACTGGCCGATGTGGTGTTTGCCAAAAAGTTTTTGCTGGAAAAATGTCGGGAGGTTGGTATTCCGACCCGCAGGTTTGACAGCTATGACGACGTTTATGATTATCTGAAGGAGTTGTGAGAGATGGTTATGATGCGCAAAAAACAATCGTTGGGAGCAGCCAAGCAAATTAATATCCCGTATTTGCTGAAGATCGGGGAGGGAAAAATTTTTAAGATCGGTAAATATCTGATTGACAAGGATTTGCAAAATGCTGCGTTGTTTTTTAGTCCCGGAATAGAGGAGATTTTGGCGGACAAGCTGTATTCGGGGTTTGAGGCGCAGCAGATTAAGGTGATTCACAAACGGATTATCAATGAGATTGACATTGAAGAAATTACTCACGTGGCTTTTGCCTTGCCGCCGGAAACGGACGTTATTATCGGGCTCGGCGGCGGAAAGGCCCTGGATTTTGCCAAATATGCGGCGCATTTGCTTAAATTGCCGTTTATCTCGGTGCCGACGTCAACGTCAAACGACGGCTTTTGCAGTCCTTCGGCATCGCTGTTGGTTGACGGGCGCCGTCGCAGTGTGAAGTCAAGCATTCCTTTTGGGGTGGTGATCGATTTGGAGGTGATCCGTCACAGTCCGGAGATTTGTTTTTATTCCGGCTTGGGAGATATGATCTCGAAGGTGACGGCCCTGTGGGATTGGAAGGAGGCTTTTCGGCTGGGATTCGAGCGCTATAACGACTTTGCTTCCATGATGGCGTATAATTCTTTGGACCTGCTGTTTTTGAAACATTCGAGCGATGTGACGAGCCGCGAGTTTCAGCGCAGTTTGGTTACGTCGCTGATGATCAGCGGGATTTCCATGGAGATTGCCGGAACGTCGCGGCCGGCCAGCGGTTCGGAACATTTGATCTCTCATGCTCTGGATAATCTTTCCAAACGGCCGAGAATGCACGGGCTGCAGGTTGGCGTTGCCACTTATCTGTGTGCGCTGCTGCAGAATAATCCCAGCACGCAAGGGGTGAAGGAAATTCTTGAAAAAACGGGGTTTTTCGCCAAAGTGGCGGCAGATCCTCTGGACAAGAAGGAATTTTTAGAGGCTCTTAAGGCTGCTCCCTCAATCAAGCAGGATTATTATACGATTTTGTCCGAGCCGCAGAGTTATGAACGGGCGGTCGCTTTTATTGCGGAAGATTCTGTGCTGCAGAGCTTGATAAAATAATATTTGTTACTAAATATCCTTCATCTCAATGAAAGGATATGAAAAGTGAGTACAGATATTTCAAAACAGAGTTATGATTTGGAAGACGGTTACCGTATCTTCAAAATTAACGGTAAAAGTTGCAGTTATTTAATGCGCGATCGTCATGACAATGTGGTGGCGGTGATGGATGCCTGCAACGGTAAGCTTTCCAAGTTGAAAAATTATGCCGATTTGCGCATCAGCGACAAAATTAAGGCTTTGTTGCGCCGTTTTGTCGTCGCCCATCAGTTTAAATTGACGGAAACGGCCGCAGACGATTTGGACTTGTCCGTCGTGCGTTATGTCGACGGTCGTGAGGCTTATCTGGAAGCGTCTGAACTGAAAAAGCTGTTTAAATCACGCTTGGAAAACCTCAATATTACGGTCAACAGCTTTAAAGCGCGGCATTTAAAAATCGCTGCCGGTTCCAAAGGGCTGTTTTTGAACTTGAGTCGGGCAGAGGTCAGCAAATTGGTGATAGAAGATCGCTGCAATATGATTCTTGATCTGCGGGATAATTTGTTTATGAAAATGCTGGTGGTGAAAGATGCTTTTTCGGGCAATATCAATATGTCGCGCAATAATCTTGAGAAAATCGTCTTCGGCAACAACAATCGCGCTGACATCACCGTTAACAACAGTTTGAAATGCTTTAATTTGGACATTGGCGACGTTTTCAGCGGCAATATGAATATCAAGGGATCTTGTTTTCATAAGTTTAAATTCGGCTATTACTGCTACGGGACGATTCATTTGGAGGAGAACTGGGGCAACAAGGATATTTTCATCGGCAATTCTTTTCGCGGTTCTTTGTCTGTGGATACGGTGCACGTGCATAATATTCACATCGGGCAGGACTGCAAAGGAAAAATTTTGATCAAGAGCAAGAACAATCGTCAGGGCAGCCGCTTTTTAGACATTGCTTCCGAGTTTAACGGACTTTTGGATATGAGCGATTCTCAAACCATTCGCGAGGTTGAGGTCGGAGCTTCTTCCGGCGGAAATTTGCGCATGTTGGGGTGTCCGAGTATCAAGGTGTTGCGGATTGACGAACATTTTAACGGTTTGGCCGATTTGAGCGATTCTGCCGTCGAATATGTCAGTGCGGGAAAAGACTGCAACGGGCAGATTGTGCTGCTTAATTGCGACAATCTTAGCCTGGTGCGGCTGCCCAACGAGCGCAAGTCGTCTTTGACCATTGAAAAGAATCCCCTGGATGTTCGCAAAGATGCTAAAAAGATCTGTTATCGCTTCAAAGAAGGGCAGAGTGAAGACGATTATTGTCAGCCGGGGTTTTGGCAAAGGATAAAAAATCTGAAAAAAGTCTTCAAAAGGCAAATAAGTGCTGGATAAATTGTTACAGTTATGTTACAATATCTTATAGTTCGAAACGGTTGACGGAGGACGTATTATGATGAAGTCGGTGCAGCCTCGCATGGGGTTTGAATATGTGCAAAAAATGCAGATGTTCAAAGATAAAACGGATAAAGACCGTTTGTTTAGTTTGCTGTTTAAGGCAGCTCCAAACATCATGTCTCCCAAAAATGTCAAAGACCTGGCAACAGAGCCCAAAGCCATAGAGAACCGTTCTTGTGACGCCTCTTTGCGAATGTGCCGAAACCAAGTGATCTTGCAGCGTTTGAATCAGAAGATTGCGAAAGGGCTTCTTGTATCGGAAGACAGCTACCGTTCTTTTATGCCCAGTGAGGCGGACTATCTGCATATTGCCATGAATTACTATTATAAAGCCGGGATGGGAAAGAATTTTGCGGATTTTTGCAGTGACTATCAGCAACTTCGGCAGGAGAGGAAAAAGGGGGAAAGGACGGTGCCGCTTTCTCCGATGGTGCAAGCTCCTATGCAACAGCAAAATGCGGTTTCTTATTGATTTTTTCTGCAGGCAAAAAAAATTCCGCAGTCAAACTGCGGAATTTTTTTGGAATTTATAAGTTAAAAACTATATCTGATACCGGCGGAAAATTCGGTCGTGTCTCCCATGACGTCTTTATCAAGGAAAACTTCTCGAACAATGCCGCGGACAGCCCAGTTCTGGCTGAGGTTATACTGTGCGCCGAGGCCGATACGATAACCTAAATCGTCTTCACTGCCTCCGGCACGGAATTCGTATTGACCAATACCAAGAGAACCGATCAGCTCCAAGTTCTGCGTGACGGGAAGATATCCCATCAGATCTGCACCGTAGCTAAAGAAACGCGATTGATTGCCGTGTTTCTTTTCGGTGTCGGACTGTTGGTAATAGGCTTCAATACCGAAATTGGGGTGAAATTTGGCGCCGACGTTGGCAGACAGGGAGTTAAACTTGTCTTCCAGTCTGTGAGAGTTGCCGTGTTTCATATCCATATTCGAATATACATAATCCAAGCCGACATAAGGGGTTACGTTCATGGAAGCTTCTGCGGCGTTGAACCCCATGGCAACAACTGCGGCGGAAGCAAGTAATAAAGTTTTTTTCATCATTTCACCATAAAAGTTAAATTAAGTTCATTTCGTAAGGTTTTTGGGACCTTATGAAATGAGGGTATATACAAATTTAAACCAAGGCAACAGATTTTATTTACCTTTAGGTATGTATATTTAACATTTGAGTATGTATAAGTTTTTTCTTATTTATAAACAAATGGTTATAAAAAATCCGTTATTTGAAAAAATAACGGATTTTTGTGTTTACCAAGATTTTTTTGCTTTAGAAATTGTATCTGAAGCCCAAGGACAATTCGTTTAAGCCATCCATTTTGTCGCCGCGGGCAAAAGCATGACGCAACATGACACGGGCGCTGATCAGCTCGTTGAAGTTATACTGGGCGCCGACGCCAATTCTGAAAGCGGTATCGTCGTCATTGCCACCGGCCTTGAAGGTATATTCGCCCAGACCCAGGCTGCCGAGCAGTTCAAACTGAGTGTTTAGGGGAATGTAGTTGACAAAGTCGACGCCGTAAGAATAAAAACGGTCGTTACGGCCGGCTTTCTTTTCGGTTTTGGCGTTTTGGAAATAAACTTCCAGTCCATAGATTTCGTTGATGCGGACACCGGCGTTCAGGGAAAGGGAGTTGAAGTTGTTTTCATAGCGGTTTTCCAAGCCGTAGCGCATGTCAAAATCCGTATAGCTGTAATCGGCGCCGATGTAGGGATTGACGTCTATCGTATAGGCGGCGGCCGAACCGGCGGTAGCTAAAGTCGCTGCAACAGCAGCACAAGACAAGAGTTTTTTCATAGTCATCTGACCTCACTGTTATAATCATTTTTCATAACAGACTATGTCAGAAAGAGGTTAAAAAAATTTTAAGATTTTATTTTGTTTAGGAAACGTTCGGCTTCAAGGGCCGCCATACAGCCCGAGCCGGCGGCAACAACGGCTTGACGGAAGTGCGAATCCTGTACGTCACCGGCGGCAAAAACGCCGTTAATGTTGGTTTTTGTACTGTCTTTGGCGGTGACGATATAGCCGGCGCCGTCAAGCTCCAACTGACTTTTGAATAGCTCCGTGTTGGGGTGATGGCCGATGGCGATGAACAAACCGTCTATTTTCAGATTGCGGGTTTTGTCGGTTTTGATGTTTTTGAGGCGAATTCCCGTAACGCTTAAGGGATTTTCGGTGCCGTAAATTTCTTCGACGACGCTGTCCCATTCAATGTTGATTTTTTGATTGGCAAACAGGCGTCCCTGCATGGTTTTGTCTGCTCGGAGTTCGTCCCGGCGGTGAATCAGGGTGACGGAATTGGCAAAATTGGTCAGATAAATCGCTTCGTCAACCGCGGTATTGCCGCCGCCGACGACAGCGACGTCCTTATTGCGGTAGAAAAAACCGTCACAGGTGGCGCAGCCGGAAACGCCGAAGCCGATAAACTTCTTCTCGCTTTCGAGGTTAAGCCAACGGGAGGAAGCGCCGGTGCAGACGATGACCGTGTCTCCGGAAAAAATGTTGTTGTTTTCCGAATTGCAGACGAAAGGACGGCGGCGGAAGTCGACCTCGGTGATTTTGTCTTCGATGATCGTGACGCCGAGGTTGAGTGCCTGCTGCTTCATGTTTTCCATCAGTTCGGTGCCGCTGACGGGAGAAGGAAACCCGGGAAAGTTTTCAACATCGGTGGTGATGGTCAGCTGGCCGCCGGGTTGGGGGCCGGAGACGATCAGCGGCTTTAAGCCGGCGCGGGCGGCGTAAATTCCGGCGGTATAGCCGGCAGGGCCGGAACCGATGATTAAAACTTTGCTTTTATATTCAGCCATGGCTTGCTTCTCCTTATCTTGTTCGGCTTTTATTCTAAAGCTTTGTCATCGTGCTGACAATGGGAATTTTCATTTAGCCGCCGTTTTTTGCTTTTTGGCTTTTTTCTCGCAGTCGCAAGCTTTTTCGGCATGTGAAGGCGTGCCGTAGGCATAGTGCGTTTCTTTGGTGTCGAAATCGTGTGACATGTTGTTGGGAAAAACGCAACCGCAATTGTCGTCGTCGCTGCAGTCGCATTTGTTGGAAAGGTCATAGTGCAGCTCTTTTTTGAGATCGGTCATTTTTCTTCTCCTTGTTTTTACAAAAGATTAAAGCCGGCGGAAATGCCGGCTTTAAATATAGCGGTTGTCAGGGAGATTTAAATATAAGAGATCTCCAAAATTTCAAAAGATTTTTTGCCACCGGGAGCGGTATATTCGGCGATATCGCCGACTTCTTTGCCGATCAGGGCTTTGGCTAAAGGTGAAGACAGCGAGATTTTCTTTTTCTCAATATCTGCTTCATAATCGCCGACGATCTGGTAGCTTTGTTCGGCATCGGTGTCTTCGTCGACGAGCAAAACCGTGGCGCCGAAGCGAATGACGTCATTTTTGTTTAAGGTATGGTCAATGACCTGAGCGCGACTGATGACGGCTTCCAGTTCCTGAATGCGGCCTTCGATAAAGCTTTGTTTTTCCTTGGCGGCGGAATATTCGGCGTTTTCCGAAAGGTCACCGTGGGAACGCGCTTCGGCAATGGCGGCGATGATGTTGGGCCGTTCGACGGCTTTCAGGTTTTTCAGTTCTTGTTCCAGGGCTTCGTAACCATGTTTTGTCAAAGGAAATTTTTCCATCATATTCACCTATATTGTTATGAGGTCCCGATGTCAGGCAACGGGGCGCGGGTTTTAAAAAGTCAGAAAAATTAGACTGCGAGAGGAGAATCCAATCACAGCCTGTTTTTTTGATATGCAATAGCATTACATTAACACAGCCGCGAAATAAATCAAGCGATATTTTGATCTGTGGTCAACTGGCAATTAATCCTATACAAAAGATCAGGTTGTGCTAAGCTGAGGACGTTCAACACTTATCTATTGGGAGAACTAAATGATGAAGAAGATTTATTTGACGGTTGCGGCGATTGCCTTGTTGTTGTCGGCGAACGCGTTTGCCATCGACAGTACCGGCGGTTGCGGTTTGGGGTCGATGGCTTGGAAAGGACAGTCGGGCATTGCGCCTCAGGTTTTGGCGATGTCCACCAATGCAACTTTCCTGAATACCCTGGGCGTGACTTTCGGAACTTCCGGTTGTGATCCGAACGGAAGAGTGACCGGTGGCACCGGCAGGTTGACTTTGGCCTTTTTGGAAAACAACATGGAGCAGTTTGCTTTGGACGCATCCGCAGGGCAGGGTGAGACAATCGATACTCTGGCCGGCATTTTGAATGTCGACAGTACCGAACTGGGCAACAAGGTGCAGCAGAATTTTGCGTTGTTGTTTCCGGATGAAAACGTGCAGGTCGTCGATGTGACGTTGAAGTTGATGGAAATTGCCCAGGCTTAGGCCGGACGGGTATGTGCCGCCGGAGAATCTGCCGGCGGCATTGTTTTTTTATTATAATCATGAAAAAGTTTTTGTTGTTGCTGTTTCTGCTTTTGCCGACGCAGGGCTTCGGAGCCGAAGTTCCAAAGCATTTTTTGGCAATCATGCATTATCAGCCCAAGGGGGAGGGCTATGTCAGCAGTTTGGACAGCGAAGATTTTTTTCTGAGCGGAATCGGCGGCAAATATGATCCCGCGGCGGAACTGAAAGCGGCGGTGGCGTTGTTTAATTCCGACGACAAGAAAAAAATATGCGCTTTTCCGGCGCGCTTTCGGGTTTTGCAGGATGCTGGGCTGGTAACGAAGCCCTTTCCGGAATGTGAAGAATGGGACAAGTTTTATGTGGATTTGCAACCCGCCGGCGTCACTTTGTTGTTTACCGACGCCTATATGAGCAATCCGTCTTCTTTGTTCGGGCATACGCTGCTGCGTATTGACACGGCGCGCAAGGGAACACAGCTTTTGGCGCACGGGGCGAATTACGGCGCCTTTACCGACGGATATGAAAACAGCGTCTTGTATGTGATTAACGGGATTACCGGCGGATATGCCGGCGGCTTTACCATCAAGCCTTATTATGACGTCATCAACAGTTACAACAATATTGAAAACCGTGACATCTGGGAGTTCAACCTTGATTTGTCGCCGCAGGAGGAATGGCTGTTTACGGCGCATTTGTGGGAATTGGCTCATTATACCAGCCGCTATTATTTCTTTAGCCGCAATTGCTCTTACATGTTGCTGGAAAGCTTGGATGCGGTGCGCCCGCAGCTGAAACTGGCGGCGGAGTTTTCTGGAACGGTTATTCCCCTGGATACGGTCAAGGCCGTCGTCGGACGACCGGGATTGGTCAAAGGCGTTCGTTATCGACCTTCGCGCCAGGGAAAAATTCGTTATCGCTACCGGCAGATGAACGCGGCGCAGCGGCAGGCTTATCAGGCGGCCCTGATTGGGGATCGGGAGCCTATGGTGAATCTGAGTCCGGTCGAAGCCGCGACGGTGGAAGAAACGCATTACCAATATATTCAATATCAATTTGTTGCGGGACAGCTGGATCTGCCGACTTACAGACGTCAAAGTTTTGAATCGCTTAAAGCGCGCAATGCCTTGAAAGTAAAAGATAATTTTAAGGAGCTGTCGGAGGGGAAATCGCCTTTGGAGACGCATGGGGCAAGGCGTTTTTCTTTGGGAGTGGGGACGCGCAACGGTGCCTTTTTTGAGGAAGCGGCTTTTCGTCCGGCTTATCATTCCCTGACGGATGACAGTTACGGTTTTTTGCGCGGTGCGGAAATCAATTTTCTTAATACGGTTTTTCGTCATTATGACAATGCGGACAAATATGTGCTGCAGCGGCTTGATCTGGTGGGGATTAAGTCGATTGCGCCGGCAGACATGATGTTTCGTCCCGTCTCTTATGCCGTCAATGCCGGGGTGGAGCGGGTTTATCGGCCGCAGGACGAACGGGAAGGCTATGCTTTTAACCTGAAGGTCAGCGGCGGTGCGGCTTATGCCCTGAGCGAGGAGGTTTGGGCTTATGCATTGACGAGTGCGGCGTTTTCCTATGGCGGTTTTTTGCCGCATAACCAATGGGTCGGGATTGGATTTGCCGGCGGAATTTTGGCTGATTTCGGGACTTGGCGCTTGTGGGGAGAAGCGGAGAAAATGCTGGCGACGAGCCGTTTCGGTAGCCGCATGACTTATAAGGCGGAGGCCGCTTACAGTCTTGACCGTCATAATGCCTTGACGCTGACCTATGAATTTCAGCACAACGACGGGCATCATCTGGAAGACTTTGTCGCAGGGATCCGCCATTATTTCTGATTTTGACGCTTGCAATTTTAACGCAATAACTGTATCTTTGAGGTCAATGTAAGATTATTGGGAGGAAAACATGCTTAGAGAAGATTTGCAAAACGCTTTGAAAAATGCCATGAAAAATCACGATGCCGTTACGACTTCGGCCGTGCGGATGATTATCGCCGGTCTGAAGGAAAAAGACGTCGACGCTCGCGGCAAAGGCGCCAAGGAGGCTTCAGACGCCGAACTGATGTCTATGATGCAGACGATGATCAAGCAGCGGAACGATTCCATCAAAATGTATGTTGACGGAAAACGTCAAGATCTGGCGGACAAGGAAATGGCCGAGATTAAGGTGATTGAACAGTTTTTGCCCAAGCAGCTTAACGAAGCTGAAACCGAAAGTGCGATTAAGGCGATCATCGCTTCAACCGGCGCCGCTTCAATGAAAGACATGGGAAAAGTGATGGGCGCCCTGAAAACGCAATATGCCGGGCAAATGGACATGGGAAAGGCCAACGGCATCATTAAAACGTTGTTGAGCTAGGGTTACGGCCCATTATGGCGGGGACGGATTTACAAAAGTTTTGCGACGAACTGCGGGCAAAGATTTCCGTTGCCGACGTGGTGGGTGCAAAGGTCAAGCTGGTTCGCAAGGGACGCGAATATACCGGGCTGTGTCCTTTTCATAATGAAAAGACGCCGTCTTTTACGGTTAACGAGGCGAAAGGCTTTTATCATTGTTTTGGCTGCGGCGCTCACGGTGACATCATTAAGTTTGAGATGGAGGCCAACGGTTTGCCGTTTCTTGACGCGGTGGAAAAATTGGCGTACAAGGCCGGTTTGCCCATGCCGCAGCTGAGCCATGAACATAAGCAGGAGATGGAAAAAAAGGCTTCGCTTTATGACATCATGGAAATGGCAGCCCGTTTTTTTGAGAAGAATCTGCGTCTGACCGGGGGGCGGCCGGCGCTTGAGTATTTGTATAACCGCGGCTTCGGTGATGATATTATTGCCAAGTTTCGTTTGGGATATGCGCCAAACAGCAACGGACTGAAGGCTTTTCTCGCTTCTAAGGAAATCAGCGAAAAAGACATGAGTGAGCTGGGACTGATAACTGTTCCCGAAGATAAGAACCGGCGGGTGCATGACTTTTTCCGCGACAGAGTGATGATTCCGATCATGGACAAGCGCGGACGGCCGATTGCTTTCGGCGGCCGTTTGATGACCGACGGGCAGCCCAAGTATCTTAATTCTCCAGAGACGCCGGTTTTTAACAAAAGGCGGGTGTTGTACAATCTGCATTATGCTCGCGATGCCGGTTTTCAGGAAAAAGCGATTATTGTCTGTGAAGGTTATATGGACGTGATCGCTATGGACAAATACGGTATTCACAATGCGGTGGCGCCGTTGGGGACGGCTTTGACCGAGGACCAAATCATGGAAGCCTGGCGGGTATATGCCGAGCCGACGCTTTGTTTTGACGGCGACAGCGCTGGCGTGCGGGCGGCAATTCGTTCCGTTGATCGGGTTTTGCCGATTTTGCGAGCAGGCTATTCGCTGAAATATGCCTTTTTGCCTGATAAGCTTGACCCCGACGAATTTTTGAAAGCTCGCGGTCGCGACGAGTTCCTTAAAGTGTTGAATCAGACAATGCCGCTTAAGGATTTGTTGTGGAAGAAAAATTTGGATGGTGTCAGTGCCCAAACACCGGAACAAAAGGCTTTGATTGAAAAAAACGTTTTGGAAGAGGTCGCCAAGATCGGCGATGAAAACGTGCGCAACTATTATCTTCAGGAGATGAAGAACAATATTTATTATGAATTGGGAAGAGGTGCCTGGCAAAAACAACGGCAGGAACGCTGGAAGCAACGATCTTCTTCCGTCGGGCATCAGCCCGAAGCGGCGAGGCCGTTTGTGCGTCCCAAAACGGATCTGGACGAGTTGGCCGCGCGTTTTGTCGTCGGCGCTTTGGTGCTTTATCCGGAACTGATTGACGAATATGAAGAAAAGCTACTGAATTTTGACTTGAAGAATCCGCAGTTGAAAGCAATTTACGACGAAGCCGTAGCTTTGGCGCATGAGCAGGAAGACTGCAGTCATGAAACCTTGTGGGAAAAGATCCAGCAGGGGCCGAACGGAAAGGCTGCGGCCGAGTTGCTGGAGTTTAAGCTGCTCAAACAACAGAATCCGACGGTTATGAAAATGCGGGAAAGCCTAGATTTACGGATGGTGGAATCGCAGATCAAGATCCTTAACGGCGAAATCAAGGAGTGTTTGCGGCAGCTGGAAATTTCCGAGTCGTTTTCGGAGGAAACTTACAAACGCTATGAATCGTTGAAAAAAGAGCTTAATACTATCCTAAATAGCCAGAACGCAGACTGAGAATTCGGCAAAAATCGCGTTGGGAAGAAAAACGGTTTTTTTTTGACATTTTGCGAAGAGAAGTGTTGACAATTCTCCGTTTAGTAATTAAAAGTTCAGCATCTAGATGTTTGTGTACGAAAAATCGATTTTTTAAGGAATGACATGTCAGAGACCGATAATCAAGACCTGTATGAGGGTAATGGTAACGATGCTCCGCTGATTGATTCGTTGGGCAGTGCCGTCAAAAGACTGATTGATAAAGGTAAGGCCCGCGGCTACATCACAATTGAAGAACTGAACAAGGTCTTGCCGCCGGAGCGGGAATCTTCCGAAAATATTGAAGACATCATGTCCGGGATTTCCGATATGGGAATTTCGTTGATTGCCGAAGCGGATGTGGACAGTTTTGAACCTGATGAGATTATTGCCGATGACGACGAGGATTTTGATGACAGCGGCAATTTTGACGAGAAGGAACTCGGCCGCAGCGATGATCCGGTGCGGATGTACCTTAAGGAAATGGGAACGGTCGAGTTGTTGTCGCGCGAAGGGGAAATTGCCATCGCCAAACGTATCGAGGCAGGCAAAACCGTGATGATCGACGGTTTGTGCGAAAGCCCGATGACGATTAAAGCCATTGCCGGATGGCGCGATGACCTGATTAACGGTACCATGCAGCTGCGAGACATTATCGATTTGGAAATGATGTACGGCGACGATGCCGATGCCTTGGCCTTTGAAGACGAAGAGGCTCCGAATACTGATGACGACTTTGACAAGGTCGCAGAGGAGGTGGCCAATAAAGAAGGGCTGGAAGACGACATTGACGACGATTTGGAAGAAGACATTGAGCTTGACGCCGCAGTTGACGATGAAGAGGAAGAAGACGTCGAAGAAGAGACCGAAGACGGTGAGATTTCCGAACACGGCGACGATGACGACGATATTGACGGTGTCAGCGGTCGGGCTGCAGCTTCTGTCGCGGCAATGGAAGAGGCGTTGAAAGAACCGGTTTTGGACATTTTGAACAAGATCTCCGGGTATTACGACGATTTGAAGAAAATTCAAAATCAGCGCGTGACGGCGATTTTGGCCGGCAAGTGCATTTCTTCCTCGGTGGAAAAGAAATATCTGCAGGTCAAAAAAGAGCTGGTGGAGCTGATGAGTTCCATTCATCTGAACGCAACGAGAGTTGAACAGTTGGTTGAGCAACTGAACGGTTTGAACAAGCGTTTGATGGGATTGGAAGGAAAATTGCTGCGTTATGCTTTGTCTTGCAAGATCAAACGCGAGGATTTTCTGGAAGCTTATCAGAAATCGGAACTTGACCCTAATTGGGTGGAAAACATCTCAAAGAAGAACGACAAGCATTGGAAAAACTTTGTGGAAAAATACGGCGTCGAGATTGTCGAATTGCGGGATTCCGTGGCGCAGATGGCGCAGGAATGCGGGTTGCCGATCAGCGAATACCGTCGGATGGTCGATACGATCAAAAAGGGCGAACGCGAAGCCGAACGCGCCAAAAAAGAAATGATTGAAGCCAATTTGCGACTGGTTATTTCCATTGCCAAAAAATATACCAATCGCGGTTTGCAGTTCCTGGATTTGATTCAGGAAGGAAACATCGGTCTGATGAAGGCCGTCGACAAGTTTGAGTATCGCCGCGGTTATAAGTTTTCGACTTATGCCACTTGGTGGATCCGTCAGGCGATTACGCGTTCGATCGCCGATCAGGCGCGGACGATCCGTATTCCGGTGCATATGATTGAGACGATCAATAAATTGGTGCGTACGTCACGCCAGATGCTGGCCGAGATGGGGCGGGAGCCGGTCCCCGAAGAATTGGCGCAGCGTTTGTCCATGCCGCTGGAAAAGGTGCGCAAGGTGATGAAGATTGCCAAGGAACCGGTTTCTCTGGAGGCGCCGGTCGGTGACGAGGAGGATTCTTCCCTCGGTGACTTTATTGCGGATGACAACGCTTTGCAGCCTTTGGATTCGGCCATCCATTCCAATTTGAAAGAGACCTGTACCCGTATTTTGTCTTCTCTGACACCGCGTGAGGAACGCGTTTTGCGCATGCGTTTCGGAATCGGCATGAATACGGATCATACTTTGGAAGAGGTCGGGCAGCAGTTTAACGTGACGCGTGAACGCATTCGTCAGATTGAGGCCAAGGCGCTGAGAAAACTTAAGCACCCGAGCCGGTCACGTAAGTTGCGAAGCTTTTTGGATCAATAATTTTTTTAATCCCCGGTTTTGCCGGGGATTTTTGTGTTTTATGCTTGTCAGATCCGTGTTGTCAGGCTATTGTCCTTAGTAAGGAGAAGAAATGTGGCAAAATACAAGATCATCGGCAATATGACAGGAAATTCCATGGACGCCATTGATTTGGTCCTGACTGAATTTGACGGCGACAAGATGACGGATCTTTGTACTTATACGAAACCCTATGACAAGGACATGCAGTGCAAAATGGAATATCTGCGCGCCAATGTTCGTCAGAAGACGCGGCAGGAAATTTTGTCCGTTCCCCGTTTTGCCGAAATTCACAACGCTTATGTCCGCCAAGTCGCCGCTTGTATTGGCGATATGTTGGAGGTTAACAAAATTGCCAAGACCGAGATTGACGCCATCGGTTTTCACGGCAAAACGCTGGACCATAATCCGCCTTCGGTTGCAAGGGAAAAAGGGACGCTTGCTTATACGCTGCAAATCGGTTCCGGACAAATGCTGGCGAATTTGACCGGTATCAGAGTCATTTATGATTTCCGTTCTGCTTTTCTCAAGGCCGGGTTTGACGGAGCGCCTCTTGCGGCGGCGCATAATGCCCGCGTTTCGGCGGCAGAGGGAGACGGTTGTTATTATAACGGCGGCAATACGTCGAATTTTGCCTGGATTATTGATGGTCGCGCGGCGGTCAGTGCCGATGCTGGTCCTTTTAACGAATACACGGACAATTTTATGCGGCGTTATGCCGATATGCCTTATGACAAGGACGGAAGGTATGGTAAGAACGGGAGTTTGGACAAGGTGTTGCTGCAAAAGCTTTTTGACGCGGGGCGGCGTTATTACGAGTTGCCTTTGCCGAAGTCGGGGGATCCGCAATATTATGACAAGAATTTGGTTTTTGCGGCAATTGAGCGACAATACGGCCGGCTTGATCCTCAAGAGGGGGCTTTCGGCACTATTGTTCATACGTTGGAGTATTTTGCGGCTTATGTTGCAGTGCAGGCTTTGAGTCTGACGGACAAGAGGCTGAAGCTGCCGGAACAGGTGGTGTTGTTTGGTGGTGGCTGGAAAAACCCGGTGGTGCGGCAGTCGTTTGAGCGGTTGCTGGCAGGGAAGGGATATGTCCTTCCCGAACATGAGGCGGCTTTTGCGACTTTTTTAAATCGTTTTTCAAAAATGCCGCAAGTGCGCTATTCCGTTTGGGGAGAGTTTATGGAAGCCAGGCTTTTTGCCGATTTGGCGCGTTGCTATCTTGAAGGCAAGGCTTGGGAGATTCCGGAAGTCATTGCCGGCGGACGTCGGATTGTTTGTGGCAGGGAAGCTGTTCCGGAACCGGGACGGGAATATTATTCTGACATGGTCAATGCGGCTTGCTGCGGTTGGCAATCGGAAAGATGATTTTTAGGCGGCGGCAGGCAAGGAATAAAAAAGAGATTGGCCCAAAGGGTCAATCTCTTTGAACAGATGACGTTTAACGCGTCATTTGAGCTCAAACACCGACGGTGTCGTTTGCAAAAAGTCTAAGACTTTAAGCAGCAAAAACGATGACACCGTTAACAATGATTAAAATTGTTGTTAACATAGCAAAAATTTTAACGGTTAATAATTGTGTTGATACTCTCTTATGTTATCGATAAACGAATAACCGTAAAAATAATATACAAAATACGATTAATTGCGGTTTTTATAATTATTCTTCTTCTAAAAGTCAAGCGGCTAATTTTATGACGGACGGTTGGCGACGACGCTTTGCATATCGGCGGCAAATTTTGGACCGGCGGTGATTTCCTCTACGTCGGCGCTTAGTTTATAACGCCAATTGGGGTATTCAAAAATTGTTCCGGGGGCGTTATCCAATTTTTGTTGCTTGTATATGTCGCACAAGCGTATCAGAAATAAGGCGCTGTTGGTCATGGCACCGAATTGGTTTACGTAAAGATCGACGTCTTCGGGGATGAGAGTGCCTTTTTCTATTTCCTGTTTTAAGGTTTCGGCTTTTTCAGAGGAAAGAATTTTGTTGCGAACGAAAGTTTTTAGCATGTTGCGGCAATCGTCCCTTCGCAAGGAAAGATTGTCTTGGTATTGTTCCCAGTTAATATATAAGCCGCAACGATTGAAGACTTCAATGTCCTCATTGGCCCAAAAGCCACAGGCTGTCGCTTGGTCATGCGTTGAGGTTTGGGCAAGGGAGAGATATTGATAGTTCTCAGGTTCTATAAAGTTACCGTTTTTTTCCTTTTGCCGATAGAAGACCTTATAGGAAAGCAGACCGTGTTCGGCCATGTATTCTCTGAAGCCCTCCGGGACCGTCCCCAAGTCTTCGCCGATGACCAGGCATTTGCTGCGATTGCTTTCAATGGAGAGGATGGCGGTCAGGTCTTTGATATTATAGTAAACGTATGCTCCCTGCACGCTGGGGGATTTGTCGTTGAAAAAGCCCCAGAACAAACGACGCAGCCCCATGGCGTGGTCAATTCTCAGCGCACCGGAAAACTTCATGTTTTCCCGTACTAATTTAATAAACGGGGCATAATGCTGTTTGACCAGGACTTGAGGATGGTAGGGGGTGAAGCCCCAGCTTTGGCCGCGCGGTCGCATCGGATCGGCCGGGGCGCCGATTATGCAGTCCAATACGTAAGCATCGGGATTTTCCCAGGCTTCGCAACCGTTTGAGGCTGCTCCTATGGGCATGTCCGTATATAGGCCGATTTTCATTCCCAAAGTTTGGGTCAGCTTTTGGAGCTTTTTGATTTGCAGGTCTGCCAACCAATGGCAATAGGCATAAAACTCTGTCCTTTTGGCATTTTTTTCGGCAAAGGCTTTGACTTCTTTCGAGTTACTGTCGGAAAACCCGTTGTTCCATTTGCGCCAAAAGTTTTCGGGAGAGTTTTTTTCGAGCAGTACTTCAAAAATACACAAGTTTGACAGTTCTTTTCCTTTTTCGATTTTGTAATTTTCAAAGCTTGTTCGGCGAGAGGAATCGGCATGTTGCAGAAAATATGCGTACATGAAAGAGAGTATTTTAAGTTTTAGCTCCAGCACTTCTTTATATTGCACTTTGTCGGAGGCGTTTAATTTTGCTAACAGCGCGATTGTTTGTCTGTTGTTCATAAAGGTGGCGACGGCTTCGGATTTGATAAAGTCTTCTTCGCTTCTCAGATCTAAGTAAGCGTAGTTGACAAATAATCGGCTCAGAGTTCGGTATGGCGATACATCGGCGGTTTGAGGGTCGTTCAGGCCGGCCGGAGACATGACGCCCAACGGATTCAGTCCGACGATATGTCCGCCGTTTTTCGCCGTGACTTTGATGATTTCGGCCAGGTCTCCGAAATCGCCGATCCCCATGCTGTTTTTTGAATGCAGCGCATAGAGCATGAGAGATATGCCGCTGAGGTGCTCTTTGTTTTGTAAAAACGGCGGTTGGTAGCAGAGGGTCGGCGCATATATGAGCAGGTGCCGACTATAAGTTTTTTTCCTTTTTATAATTATTTTGTAATAACCGGGCGAAATTTTGTTGATTTCGACTTTGGAGTAGTTTTTTAGGCGTTTTCTCCAAACGACGTTGTCGTTTTCGTCGATCAGCAACAAAGTGAAATTTCCTTTGATCCGCGGATTTAAGATGATTTTTTCGTTGTCATAAAAAGAAATGACGTCAGGCAATATTTTTTCCGCTTTGAGCGCAGACAATTTTTTTTCCAGCAAATCTTCGGATAATTTTTCATTGAAGATGGTTTCCAAAAAGAAACGGCGCACTTCGTCGGAGGTATAGTGCGTTTTTCCGGTTTTATCAATATACGAGGATGAGATGCCGCATACCTCGGCCAGTTCTGCAATTCTTTTCATATCGTTTCTCTGCCTTTAGACAAAAAATAGCCTCACCTTGTAATAAATACTTTACTCTTAGCGTATTTGATTATAAGTTAAAGATATATTTTTACAACACAAAAAGAGAAGACGATGAAACGCTTGGATAAAATTAACAGCTATCTCCGCGAACAGCGCTGGTGTAACTTCAAGGCGGAGATTGCCGGCAATAAGGTGCGTCAGGTGAGTTTTAAAACGCTTCCCATAGACGATGATAAAATTATGGCTATCGGGTGTGCCGAGTTTGAGGGAAAAGACGTTCGTCATTTTATGATGCCTTTAAAGCAAGTCGGCGGCAAAAGTGCAGATCACGTGATTGAGATTGACGGCATAGCCTATAAAGATGCCACGGAGGAAAACGATTTTTGGCCGGCTTTGATGTCTTGTTTGGAAAAAAATGGAAATCGGCTCGAATTTTCCGGCGGTTGGGTTTTGGCCTTTGAAGAAATCGGCGGGACGGACAAAATCAGGAACAACAAACGGGAAACTTCTCGTCCTTTGGGTGTTGAACAAAGCAATACGACAGTTGTCGTGGGGGACGGGCAGTTGGCTTTCAAGCTTGAGCGGATGTTGGCTTTTCTGCCGGATGAGAATCCTGAATTTGAAATGAATAAAAAATTGATGCGGGAAAAAAGCCATGTCATGGCGGAAACCTATGGTATTCTTGTTTTGTATAACGATAAGAATGAAAAGGCGTCGTCCGGCATTATTCAGGAATTTGTCAGAAACAAGGGAGACATGTGGAATTATTCTGTTGCTTATTTGAAGGAAAAACTGCAGCAAGGATATGAAACTCATGCTCTTTTGGATGAGGACAATTGTTCGGAATTTATGGCGTTGGCGGACAAGCTGGGACGCAAAACGCAGGAGATGCTTGACTGCTTGTCGCAAGATGATGTTGATCCCCGTTTTGCGCCGCAGCGGGCGGATGCCTCTTTCTTGCGCGCTTACGGGAAACAAATGGAAGTCTTGTTATACCAAACAAAGCGCCATATCGTCGAAAACGTTGACGCTTTGCCGGAACCTACTCAAACGCAGACAAGGACGCTTTTGAAAAATTGGGACATCCTTACCGGGAGTTTTGTGGCGAAGCAAATGAAAAAAATAGAACAGAATTCTGATCCGGCCATTGTTTGCCGTGTGCATGGCGATTTTCATCTCGGTCAGGTTTTGGTGACAAAAGATAATGATTTGAAGTTTACGGATTTTGCCGGGGAACCGGCGCTTCCTGTTGAGCAGCGAAAGCAAAAGCATATAGCCGTCAGGGATTATGCCGGCATGTATCGCTCTCTTAACGGTTATCTGGGAGCGGTTGTCGTTGAGGAATTTGCCGCAGCCGCCGCATCGGCGGAAGAAGCTGTCAAACGCAAAAAATATGCCCGGGCGGCAATCGCTCCTTTGATCAATAAGGCGTCGCAAAAATTTTTAGGGCGGCAGAATCTGAATGATCCTTGGTTGTCTTTGGAGGTTTTCAGAAAAAATTTGTATGAAGTCAACTATGAGGTTTGCAATCGTCCGCAGATGGCTTATGTGCCCATTGCCGGTTTGAATCGGTTGTTTGGCAATCAGCCGCCTTTGCCGACAAACGGCAGAAACGGGGCTTTTCGAGATTGAGAAAAGCGTTTATGCAAGTTTGTCTTTGATGATTTTGCAAGGATTTCCGGCCGCAACGACATTGGCGGGAATGTCTTTGTTAACCACGCTTCCCGCACCGATGACGGCATTGTCTCCGACGGTGACGCCGGGCAAAATGCAGACGTTGCCGCCGATCCAGACGTTGTTGCCGACGGTTATGGGGGCTGCTGTTTCCAGCCCTTGCTTCCTTAGGCTTGGTTTCAGTGGATGTTCGGCGGTGTAGAAGCCGCAATTGGGGCCGACAAAGACGTTGTCGCCAAAGCAAATCGGAGCGGCATCCAAAAATACGCTGTTATGATTGACGTAAAAATTGTCTCCGACTTTGATGTTGTATCCGTAATCGCATTGGAAAGTCGGTTCTATGACGCAATTTTTTCCCGCTTTTCCCAAGATTTTTGCCAGTAAGGCTTTTCTTTCTTCGGTTTTTTCATAAGGCAGACGGTTATATTTACAGCACTGCTGTTTGCATTTTTTGCGTTCGTTTAAAAGCTCTTTGTCGTTATTGGCATCGTAGAGCAAGCCCTGGTCTCGTTTTTCCTTTTCCGTCATAGTCTGATTCCTTCGATTTTTGAACAATAGTAAATTTTCGGCAAAAAAGTGCAAGTGAAAAAATTCGCGGCGGGAGGTTTATACATGCATATGGAATAATATATCCTGGACATCTCATTTTTTTTGTTTTTATATATAAGAGAGAGGGGATGAGTACTAGCGATGAAACGTAACATCAAGGGCAAAGGAAAAACGATGACATTTAACATTTCGGAATTTATTCGCGTCAATCGGGTCTATTTTATCTGGTTTGTCTTTATGGGACTGCTGTATTTGTTCCGAAATATGTTTGGTTTGGTATTTATTACTTTCATCATGTGTTTTATCGTTTCAGGCATTACGCATCACATTCGCCGGAGGTATCATGCCAATCGGAGAACGGTGGTGGTTTCCGTTTATTTGTTGTTTTTGATGGGGGTGACGGCTTTTCTGGTTTATATTCCTCCCCGAATTTTGTCTGAAACCATCAATTTTACGGAGCAGCTTCCCAAAAGCATGTATTCTGTCAAAAATTGGCTGAACGACAATCTGGGACGCAATGAAATGATTGCGCCGCTGCTGCCGCAAATTAAGGAAGCCCTGTTTCCCGAGACGATGGTGGTCAGCGCTTGGAACGTGGTGCGGGAAATGTTGGAAAAAGGGTTGCATTATTTCGGCTGGTTTTTCCTGGCCATGTTGTTTAGCTTTCTGATTATGTTTGATTTGCCCGAACTTTCCCGGGGTGTGCGCCGTTTGCGTTTCACCAGATTGGCAGAATCTTATCGGGAGACGTCAGACAGTATTATCTTGTTTGCCAAAGTTGTCGGAGAAAACTTTCGGGCGCAATTGCTGATTTCGACGATCAATACGATCTTAACGGCGATTGGGCTTTATTTTTTGGGGGTTAAGGGGATCGTGCTTCTTTGTACGATTGTGTTTATGTGTGGTTTGATCCCGGTTTTGGGCATGTGGATTTCCTCCGTGCCGATTGTTTTGATGGCCATAAACAGCGGCGGAATGGAGCTTGGATTGTGGGCTTTGATTATGATTGTCTTGATTCATATGTTGGAGGCTTATGTTTTGAATCCGAGGATCGTCTCTTCCGTGATGCATATTAATCCGGTTATGACGCTGATCATTTTATATATTGCTCACGGTATGATCGGCATGTGGGGGATGCTGCTCGGTGTTCCGATTGCCGTGTATATCTATCGCAAGATCAGTAAACCTCAGGAAGAGGATTGAAAAGTTAGGGGTGTCTGTTCGTCTGTCCTTTAGTTCAGGAAAATGCTTTGTCCTATGCTTTGGGGCGCTTTAGTTCTTTTCAAGCGCCGCGTGTCTTGAAGTATAGCATATCTGGTTGGGAAAGGGGCTTTGTTACAGAGTTCGGCGGTTTGCACAAAGTTCTTTTATCCTGGTTTGAAGGGGAAATGCAGGTTTTTAAAAATCCGTTTTTTATTGGAAAATGCTCTTATTCGAATTTACTTTTGACAGGTTTTGCAATTTGACAAAATCGTTAGTTACAGGTTGAGGAGATGTAAACTTGTCATTTGTTAAACCTGTAAAGCAGGAGAATGTTAATTTTGTTGTTACTTAAAAATATAAATTTCTTCTTCAATATTCTTATTGCCGATAGAACTTGTTTTATCATAAAGAGGATTGGTGATTCCGCCTATTTTTTTGTAAAAAGCGGAAGCGGGAAGGTTTCCTTTTAACATATACAAGTAAAAAGGCTGGTTATTTATTACCTTTTTATATTCGTTGATGAGAGTTTGTCCGATTCCTAGTCTTTGACTTTCGGGACTTACATATATGGCGTATATTTCGTAAGGAATGTCGATGACGTCTCTCTTTTTTCCAGCCCATAAATAGCCGAATACTTTTTTATCTTCATAAACTAGAACGATATAGTTTGTATTTGCTATATTCTCTTTCCAACTGTTTATCCTTTTTTCATTAACATTTCTGTTCTCCAGGAATTCCTTAGGCAAGAGTTTTTCGTAGGCATTCTTCCATGTATTAATATTTATTTCCGAGATAGCTAAGGCATCATTGATATTGGCTCTTCTGACCTTATTCATTGGTCTCTCCCAAAAGGTAGTTATCGTTATTTTGTTTTTGGGGCTGCACGGATTATGCATGGGGTACATGGGCAAATTGGTCTGCAGAAATGTTAGCAATTCACGAACTGATTATTAATATATTTTGACTTTCAAACAAGATATTATATCATAAATTACACAATATAAACAATAAGGTTGTCGGGAATGCCTTTTTACAGCGATGAAGTTATAAAAAATATAGAGGAAGAATTTAGATTGTTTCTCATTGATAAAAGTCAATATGCAAAAATTGCTAAACTGATATCTATAATTGCACCTAATAACACTTTACAAACACAACTATATCATTTTGCATATCATGGACTTCTACGTCGAATCATGATATTAAATAGATGTGTTGAAAATATATTTAACGTTAGAGACTTTTACCTGGAAACTGTCCCTTCTGACGATGAATTATCGGATATAATAATAAATCTCCAATGTTTCATTATAAATTTATATGGTGCTTTAGAAAATCTCGCTTGGATATATGCTATATATATTAACTTTAAAGGAAAAAATTTTGATATTTCTTTTTTTGCAAAGCAAAAAAAGCTATTGAATACATTACCTGAAAATATAAAGAAATCTTTTATCGGTGATGGAAAATGGCTTGAATATATAAAAAAGATTAGAGATCTACTAGCTCATCAAGAACCTTTATATATTCCACCTTACTGTGTAATTATGGAACAAAAAGACAAATGGCAAGTCTTAGAAGAAAAAAAATGGAAAATAGAAAGTAACTTTATTAAGGAATTGCTTGAAATATCCAAAAAACGGAATTCTTCGCACGAGCCAACAACTGTTAATAAAATAAAAGCAGAACTACAAAAACTCGATGAATTTGAAATTCAAAAAAATGAAATAATATCAAAAATAAACGCTGAACAATCTCAATACATTATTTTCAGACCTATGCTAGTTGCAAATACAAACACAATAGATCCCTTATATATACAATTTTATCCCCAAACATTGGTAGATATAAAAACAATTTATGAAAAGGTACTTTTGATTTTAAAATATATGGTGGAAATAAAAAAATAAATTTAAACATATAGACGATCAGCTATGCCCCCAAACATTTTATCCCGCAATTTTTTAGAAAGATTTCAAGTGTCAACACTCACCAATTACAAGCTTTTTGAATAATATCTAAACATCTTGTCCTTATGGTTACTAAGTTGAAAATGGTAACTTTTGTACTTATTCGTTCTCCCAAAGCATTTAAATGATAAATCTTATTAACCTATTGAAAAATAAAGAAATATAAACAAATAAGTTCGTAAACTTCTCTTAGCTTTGCAAGGGAGGAACGACCACTGCAAAGGTTAGTTGTTCGCACAAGTAGGAAAGCAAAGCTTTCCGTAGCGGTGCAAACTTCTCCCAAAATACGATTTTGAAATTACAACATCTGAACCACGTCAACTGTTTGATTTTTAAAAGGAAAACAGCTCCTGTAATAGGAGCTGTTAACTATGGTGGGCCCAGAGGAGCTACTTCACTGTCGTTTCGTTCACTGTGGTAATCTGCCAAGGCAGACCGGCGTTCTTCCGTTCGCCTTTACCTTGTAGTCAAACCCACGTCTCGTTGGTTCGAGCTGTGTTAAATTCACCATAAATAAAACCCTCCGCTAGGGAGGGTTTTATTTATGGTGGGCCCAGATGGACTCGAACCAACGACCAGACCGTTATGAGCGGCCTGCTCTAACCAACTGAGCTATGGGCCCGTAATATATCCGTAAACATCGGACTTTTAGGCTGTTTCACAATAATACCAGAAAGAGCAGGGCCTGAGTCGCTTCGTAGAACTCGCTTTGCAGCTCGTTAACGTCGCTCCTGTCGTTTGCTCGTAACGTTTGCCGTGCCGCATATCTGCGTCTTGCAAACGAACTGCGCTGCACCTTTCGTTAAAAAAATGTCATTACTTTGACATTTTTTTTGCCTCAAGCTAACCAACTGAGCTATGGGTCCGTAATATATCCGTAAACACCGGATTTTTAGGTTGTTTCACAATAATACCAGAAAGAGCAGGGCCTGAGTCGCTTCATAGAACTCGCTTTACAGCCTTGCCGAAACATTGTGAAAATAAGTCATATCCCCTGACGAGTCAAGCGTTTTTCTTAAACTATCGGGATTAATCCGGGCTTTTAGGAAGAACGGCTTTTTTTCTGTTGGAGCAGAATCCTCATTTGATCGGGGATTTGAGGCCAATGTCCTTCCGGAGCAACTTGCAGCCGAAGGTCACTGTTGAGGGTGATGGGGTTTGGGTTGCGGGGAAACTCGTATGTTATGGCATAAAAGGTTTTGTTTCCGATGACGATCGGCTTTTTGTTTTCCAAAAGCTTATGGCCGTGAAACAACCAATGTTTCAGCAGTTTTTCTTCACACAAACACAAGGCCTGAGAAAAGCCTTTTTGGCCAAGGTAGTTGCCGGCATATTTCAACATTTCCTGAACGATGCTGACGTTTTCCTTTTTTTCATATTCTTTGCAAGAGGGAAGTTTGCACATTCTTTCAAAACGAACATGATCTGCAAAATAACGCAAGCGCATAGTAGCGACAGGAGTTCCGTCTATCTTGCCGACCAAATGCGTGGCGGCAAAATCACTGCCGTCAAACTCCATATTTTCCGAGATGTTTTGTTCTTCAATAAAACACTTTCTGCGGATGGCGAAAACGGCCGTTAATTCTTCGATCGACCTGACAATGTCTACTTCTATTTTGCTCATAAAATAATTATAGGGTTGACCGTTTGTTATTTAGAAGTTACTAATTTTATAGCAGAAATATATATTTTGGGGCATATCATCATAAGATTTTTAAAAATGACGGTGAAATCAAGATTAGTTTTGGCGAGAAGCCTGTTGTATTTTATTGAAGTGGTGCGGAACGGGCAGATCAGCCGAACGGCCGAATTAAACGGGATTAAGCAGGCTAATCTGAGTCGGATTATCCGCAATTTAGAAAAAGAGATTGGTGTTGATTTGCTGATGAGGAACGCCCGAGGTGTTTGTCCTACGGTTGCAGGGGAACAAATTTATAATTTGGCGACAGAAATGGAAAAGCAGCTGAAGAAGTTTTATTCCCTTAATCAGCTGCGGCAGGATATTGACAATGTTTTGACGCTTTACGTTTCGCCGGAGTTGAGTTTGCGTATTCCGCAGAATTTTTCCGTTTCCGGCAGCGGATACATTATTAAGACGGTTAAAAAGGTGGACGAGGCCGAAGTGGCGATTTTAAAAAACCGACCGGAGGCTGCAATCGGAAAAGTGGTGCGCCTTCATCTCGGTGATATTATTTCCACCGATGTTTGGATTGTTTATAATGACGATGATCCTGCAGCGGAACGCTTTTATAACTTTTTGGTTGCTTCGACCAAATAGTTGATTAAGGCGCGGACTTTTGGAATGTCTTTGGTATCTTTGTGCGAAATGATCCAAAAAGGATGAGAAATGTTAAGCTCCAGGCGGTCAAGAGGAACAAGTTCGGGGTCTTTTTCCGCCGCGCAAACCGGAATCATGGAAAGGCCGATGCCCCTTTTGACCATGCTGAGGAGAATGGCGGAAGAATTGGTGGTGGCGACCACATGTTGGGCTTCACTGAGGACGGTGTTCCATGCCGGCCAAAGGCGGAAGTTTTGCCTGGTGCAGATTTTGTGGTTTTGTGTCAGGTCTTTAAGGTCTTTGGGGTAGCCGTAGGTGGTCAGGTAGCTTTTGGAGGCGTATAGCTTGAACAAGAGTTGGTTTTGCGTAATGACGACGGCATCTTTGAATGTCGGTTCCTGGTAAACGATGCCCATGTCTATTTCCTGGATGAATTTCGGGCTGCAGAGAGAGGACTGAATATCTATGTGGACGTCAGGATAGCGTTGGTAAAATTCAGGGAGGTAAGTGGCGATGAAGTCCGAACCGATGCCGTCGCTGGTCCAGAGCCTGATGTTGCCGGAGATTTTGTGCGAAATGTTGGCAAAATTGCGAACGCGATAGAGGATGTTTTCAATGTCGCAGGCAATCTCAAACAGGTTTTTACCGGATTCGGTGAGGCTGACGCCGCTGTGAGAACGGTTGAAGACTTTGAGCTTCAGCTGGCTTTCCAGGTCTTTGATGATGTTGGAAAGGTTGGATTGTTTCATGTTGTTTGCGTTGGCCGTTTCTTTGATTTGGCCGTTCTTGGCGACTTCGGCAAAGCATAAGAGGTTTTTGATGGTATTGATGTCTTTTTGTATGCTCATTTTATATATTGTTTATATGAAATTGGTTTCTTTCAAAATATATTTTATGAATCTAATATACATAAAGAAAATTAATTGTATAGCAATTTTTGGAGGTATACAGATGGTTGCACTTGAACAAAAGACTATGGACGACAATCTTAACGAAGCACATATTCATGAAATTTACGAGGGATTTAACGCCTTGTTAAAATTGCTGTATGAGCAGAAGTATGAAAATTTGAAGATTTGCGTGGATATTGTCCGCAGGGCGTTTGAGGATCAGATTTTTGAGGAGATCAAAAGAAGCAATGCTTTTTAAAAGTATTTTGAGATCAGGTCGATTTCGTGTGACAGGTAGTCCAAAGAGCGGTCTGTCGAAAGCTTTATTTTTTCATGTAAAGCGATTTCCTTTTCCAAACGGGCCTGGCTTTTGCGGCACGGGTTTTCAAAAGCAAGGAGTTCGTCGATGCTGGTGTGAAAATAATGGGCGATTTTGATGATCATCAACAAATCGGGGATGACCAATCCTCTTTCCAGGTTGGAAATGGTTCGCCAGCTGACGTCGCAGATGACGGACAATTCCTCCTGGGTGAGGTCAGCGCTTTCCCGAAGAGCTTTGACCTTGCAGCCAAGATGTTTTTTCAAGTTCTCTTTCATGATTTTTATCTACTCTGAAATATAGTGTCTATCCAGTAATTAGATTTCATAAAATTTTTAATTGGAAACATTATTTTTCATATAGGTAACAGGGCCGAGGCAAACAATAATTTTTAAAGGTGAAAAACTCTAGGGAATATAAGGCTTTAATCAGAAAGAGAAAAATAAAACCAAAGTTCTATCGTATATTAAAATATACTAATAGACAACTTAACATTGTGAATAAAATTAAAAAAAATGGCTTGTCAAAAACTTTCGTTTGACGTTATAAAAAAGGCGGAGGTTCCAATGAGTCGCAAAATGTTGCTGTTGTCGTGCTGTGCGCCTTGCTCTTGTGCGGTGATTGAAAAGCTGGCCCAAGAGGGGAGGAATTTTACGGTTGCGTTTTATAATCCCAATATTCGTCCCGAGGCGGAATATTGCAAACGGCGGGATGAAAATATGCGTTTATGCCGTCTTTTCGGTGTTCCGTTTGTTGAGTTGGAATATGATCCCGAACGCTGGAGGGAATTGGTCCGCGGGCATGAAGATGACCCGGAGCGCGGTCCCCGTTGCGGCATTTGTTTCAAAATGCGTCTGAAAAGAGTGATGGAATATGCCGCGGCGGAGGGATATGACTGTGTTGCTTCCGTCCTTGGCGTTTCGCGTTACAAAAATTTGGCCCAGGTCAACGAGGCGGCTTATGCAGCGTCCCAAGAATGCGGCGTGGCCTATGAAGAGGTTGAAGGGCGCAAAGGAGGCATGCAGGAAAGGCGCGGGGCTATGATTAAGGCGTTGGGACTTTACAGTCAGGATTATTGCGGCTGCAAGCCACGTTTGTCTAAATCCTTTCAAGAAGACAGTCAGTAAATTTGTCTAAATATTTGACAGCCTGTGTAAAGTTAAAGCTTTTGGTTGCTAATAGGACGGCAGTATGTTATGCACGAATCACTGATTGTTGTTGAATTTAGGATGAAACATGAAAAAAGCTTTGATTACCGGAATTACCGGGCAGGACGGTTCTTATCTGGCGGAATTTTTATTGGAAAAAGGTTATGAGGTTCACGGCATCAAACGTCGGGCGTCCTCTTTCAACACCGCGAGAATTGATCACCTTTACCAAGATACGCATAAAGATGGTGTTCGCTTGAAACTGCATTACGGGGATTTGACCGATTCAACCAACCTGATTCGTCTGATGCAGGAGATTCAGCCTGACGAGGTTTATAATCTGGCGGCGCAGTCGCATGTGAAAGTGTCTTGGGATTGTCCGGAATATACGGCCGATTGTGACGGGCTTGGTGCTTTGCGTTTGTTGGAGGCGATCAAGATCTGCGGTTTGGAGAAGAAAACTCGTTATTATCAGGCTTCCACTTCAGAATTGTATGGCTTGGTTCAGGAAACGCCGCAGAAGGAAACGACGCCTTTTTATCCGCGGTCGCCTTATGCGGTTGCCAAGCTTTACGCTTATTGGATTACGGTTAATTATCGCGAAAGCTACGGTATGTATGCCTGCAACGGCATTTTGTTTAATCATGAAAGTCCGCGCCGCGGCGAAACTTTCGTAACGCGCAAGATTACCCGCGCCGCCACCCGGATCAAGCTCGGCATGGAAGACTGTTTGTTTCTCGGTAATATCGATTCCAAGCGCGATTGGGGACATGCCAAAGATTATGTCGAAGGCATGTGGTTGATTTTGCAGCAGGAGAAGCCGGAAGATTTTGTCTTGGCAACCGGCGTGACGACGACGATTCGGCAGTTTTGCGAAATGAGCTTTAAAGAACTGGGCATGGACATTGTTTGGAAGGGGCAGGGGGTTGATGAGGTCGGAATTGACCAAAACAGCGGGCGGACGGTCATCCGGATTGATCCGCGCTATTTCCGCCCGGCGGAGGTCGATTTGTTGTTGGGAGACGCTTCCAAAGCCAAAAGCAAACTCGGGTGGATGCCCAAGCATGATTTGACCGCATTGGTGAAAGAAATGGTGGCTGAAGATTTGAAAGATGCCCGCAAGGAAAAGTTTTTGCGGGAACAAGGTTATGAAGTCTTAATTCCGCAGGAGTAAACGATGGAAAAGAACGCCCGTATTTTTGTTGCCGGCCACCGGGGATTGGTAGGTTCGGCAGTGGTGCGTCGGTTGCAGGCCGGAGGGTATGAGCATTTGCTTTTGAGGACTTCCGGCGAGCTTGACCTGACGAATCAGACGGCGGTAGAAGCCTTTTTTGCCGCTGAAAAGCCTGATTATGTTTTTTTGTGCGCGGCTAAAGTCGGCGGGATTATGGCCAACAGCACTTATCCTGCCGAATTTATTTATCGGAACTTGATGATCGGCAGTAACGTGATTCACGCGGCTTATCGCCACGGCGTAAAGAAACTCCTGAATATGGGGTCTTCTTGCATTTACCCCCGCTTGGCGCCGCAGCCGATGAAGGAGGAGGTTTTGCTGACCGGACCTTTGGAGACGACGAATGAGGCTTATGCTTTGGCAAAAATCGCCGTTATTAAATTATGCCGTTACTATAACCAGCAGTACGGCACTAATTTTATTTCGGTCATGCCTACCAATCAATATGGCCGGGGAGACAATTTCAACATGGAAACGGCGCATTTGCTGCCGATGTTGCTGAGGCGCTTTCATTTGGCCAAGCTGGTTATGGAAGGGCGTCGCGACGAAGTCATTGCCGATTTGAAGCGTTATAAGCTGGGTTGGGGTTTGGATGAAAAACTTGATTTGACAGATTATGATCAAGTGCTTAAGGCCTTAGAAAAGATCGGGGTTTTTGCCGATTATGCCGAAGTTTGGGGAGACGGGTCGGTTTATCGGGAGATGATGTGTTCTGACGACTTGGCTGATGCCTGTGTTTATCTGATGGAAAACAAGGATTATGACGAAATCGGTGAGTTTGTCAATATTACCGATGGGACGGACATTCAGCTAAAGGAGTTGTTCGGTCTGATTAAGGAGGTTGTCGGCTATCGCGGAGAGATCGTCTATGATACCTCAAAGCCGAATGGGACGCCGCGGAAAATGATGGATGCTACCAAGATCAAAGCATTGGGATGGCAACCGAAAATTAAACTGAAGGATGGAATCAAAGCATTTTACGATTGGTATGTCAATGGCAGATGAGACGCTTAAAATCACGGTTGTAACCGTCGTTTACAATTTAGTGGAAGCTGGAAGAATCGAAACCTTTCGTCAATGCGTACAGTCCGTGCACGAACAGACTTACGGCAATGTCGAACATCTGATTATTGACGGAGCTTCGACCGATGGTACGTTAGCGCTGATTAAGGAATTTGAGGACAAGGGCTGGGTTACCTGCCGCTCTGAGGCGGACAGCGGCATTTATGATGCGATGAACAAGGGAATTCGCGCCGCCCGCGGTGATTATGTCATTTTTTTGAATTCCGACGATTTTTACCATGACAAGCAAGGTTTGGCTCGGGCGGCAAAATATTTGCAGGCCAAAAAGGCTGATTTTGGCTATTCCCGTATGGTGGTGAAGAACATGTTCCGGGAAATTCGCAAATACAGCAATGTCAAATTGTGCAAGATGTTGTGGAAAATGCCGTTTCCTCATCCGACTTTGTTGGTGAAAAAAACGGTGATGGAGGAACTGGGGCTCTTTGACACGGAATTTCAGCTGGTCGGCGATTATGACTTTATTTTAAGAATGTTGCTCAAGGGCTATAAGGGCGTTCATATTCCCGGGGATTTTGTTACCTTTCGGCAGGGCGGCGCGACGGACGTTCGTATTCCGGCCAGGGAGATGCCTTTGGCTTATTATAAAAACTATGCGCCGATTGCCAATGTTTCGATGGACGAATGTGTGAAGATCTATCAGAGTTATCTGATTCCTTTTCGTCTGCTTAACAAGCTTTTGTGGGGAAAATACAGCCTGCAAGTTAAATTGACGGCTTTGTTTGCCATGCTGTATAATCTGAAAAATCGTCATAAGAGGTTCAAGAGCCTATGACAGCCATTGTGGTGATTCCGGTTTACAAAGACGATCCTTCGGAAGAAGAATTGGAATCCGTTCGCCAGACGGGAAAGGTCTTGCGGCGTCATAGGATTGTTTTAGTTGCGCCGCAGGGATTGTCTTTGGCGCCGTATCGGGCTTGTCTGCCATCGGAAAATTGCAGTGAAGAGCGTTTTGATCCGGTTTATTTTCGCAGCGTTGCCGGGTATAATCGTTTGCTTTTGAAGCCTTCTTTTTATCGGCGTTTTGCGGCATATGACTATTTGTTGATCGTGCAGACGGACGCCTGGGTTTTTCGCGACGAATTGGAGGAATGGTGCCGCGCCGGTTATGATTACATCGGAGCGCCGTGGTTTGACCATTTTGAGGAGGCTGATTAAACTTCGCCGATGTTGCCCTATGCCGGAAACGGAGGTTTTTCGCTGCGGCATGTCGGCAAAACGATCAAGTTGTTGAAAAAAGGCTTTTGGAAACTGTTGTTTTATCGTTACATCAGGCGCAAGACGGTGAATGAGGACAACTTTATTGCCGTCAAGTTGCCAAAGATCATGCCAGACTACAAAGTTGCCGGTCCTGAAACGGCAATGTTCTTTTCTTTTGAAAACATGCCCCATAAGCTTTATCAGATGACTGGGGAGAAACTGCCTTTCGGGTGTCATGCCTATCGGCGTTATAATCGGGAATTTTGGAATAGATTTATAGGAAGGACAGATGAAAAAAATCAAGATTAATTTTGTTGACTTTTGGGAAAGCTTTAACCCGGAAAGCAACATGTTTATGGGACTGTTGCGGCAGCGCTACGAGGTTGAGTTATCCGAGCAGCCGGATTTTCTGGTTTATTCCGTTTTTGGCAAAAAGCACCTGCAATATGATTGTGTGCGGATTTTTTACAGCGGCGAGAACATTTCTCCCAATTTCAACGTGGCGGATTATGCCATGGCTTTTGACGATATGGAATACGGAGACCGTTATTTGCGACTGCCGGTTTATTATTTGAAGTGGTATTGTTGGGCCAAACGGCTTCCACCCAGAGAGTGGTCGGACGAAGAATTGCTGCAGAGAAAGTTTTGCAACTTCATTTATTCCAATGGCAAGCATGCGGATGAGAAAAGAGAGCGGGTCTTTCATTTGCTCAGTCAGTACAAGCGTGTGGATTCCGGCGGCAGGTATTTGAACAACATCGGCGGTATGGTGGGGGACAAGGCAGCTTTTCAGCAACAATACAAGTTTTCCATCGCTTTTGAAAATGGGTCGGCGCCGGGATATACGACCGAAAAGATTTATGAGGCTTTGGTCAACAAGACGGTGCCGATTTATTGGGGAAATCCGGAAGTCTGGAAAGATTTTAATCCCGAGGCTTTTGTCAACGTGCATGACTTTTCAAGTCTGGAGGCGGTTGTCGAACGAGTGATTGAGCTGGATCGGGACGATGCGCAATATTTGCGGATGGTGAGGACGCCTTTTCTTAACAACGGTCGTTTCTATCGGGATTTGAACGATGAAAAAATATTGAATTTCTTTGGTAAAATATTTGAAAACGGAACACAAAAATATTATCGTAAAAAAGATGCCTTTGATCGGGACGAATATGGGCAGATTGTTTATAACTGCGGAAAGGAGCATTCTGCTTATCAGCGTTGGTGGAAGCAGTCGAAGCTTCGGCGGATTTGGAAGAATATGAAAAACTTAATAAACTTTAGGGAGAGATTAATGAAAAAAACGGTAATCAGCCTGATGATGGCAAGTTTTTTGAGCGCTTGCGCCACGGATCCCTATACGGGAGAACAAAAGGTTTCCAAAACGGCTTGGGGAACGGGAATCGGCGCGGCAGCCGGGGCCGGAATCGGTGCTTTGATCGGTGGTAAGAAAGGCGCATTGATCGGAGCGGGCGTCGGGGCCGTCGGTGGGGCCGCTACCGGCGGCTATATGGACCTACAGGCGCGCAAACTGCGTGAGGAGCTGCAGGGGACCGGCGTTCAGGTGGTCAAAGACGGTAATATGGTGTATCTGGTGATGCCGGGGAACGTGACTTTTGATACGGACAAGGCGACGATTAAGACTAATTTCAATGCGGTTTTGGATTCCGTGGCTAAGGTTATTGTCGAGTTCGACAAGACGAAGGTTCAGATTACCGGTTATACGGACAATACGGGAAGTTTGGCTCATAACAACCAATTGTCCTTGGCGCGGGCGCGGTCGGTGGCTGACCGTTTGGAACTGCGCGGCGTGAGCCCGGCGAGAATTAGTGTCGCCGGTATGGGGCCGAATAATCCGATTGCCAGCAATGCCACGGCGCAAGGGCGCGAACAAAATCGTCGTGTGGAGATTCAACTAATTAATCTTCAAAATTAATGCAATTGTTTAATGTATTGAAAACTATGTAAAATGCCTGATTTTGAGCTGGAAAAAACAGTGATCGGTCCGGTTGCAGGGATTGACGAAGCGGGGAGAGGGCCCTGGGCCGGGCCGGTCGTGGCCGGGGCCGTGATCTTTCTGGATCGTCAGCTGCCGCCGGAATTGTTAAACGGTTTAGACGATTCAAAAAAACTGACACCCAAAAAACGGGAATATCTTTATCATTTGCTGCGGGAAGAAGAGGCGAAAGGGCATTTGTGCATCGGAATCGGCGAGGCTTCGGCAGAAGAGATTGACCGGCTGAATATTTTGCAGGCTACTTTTCTGGCGATGCATCGTGCGGCGGAAAAACTTAAAGTAAAACCTCAAACGGCTTTGATAGACGGCAACAAAATTCCGAAAGATTTTTTGTGTGAGGCGCGCTGGGTGGTTAAAGGTGACGGCCGATCGTTGTCGATTGCGGCCGCTTCTATTGCCGCCAAGGTGACCCGGGATCGTTTGATGACAGAATTTGCACAAAAATATCCTTATTACGGTTTTGAAAAAAATGCGGGATACGGTGTCAAAGAACATGTTGAAGGACTTAAGAAATATGGAATTACTCCGATCCATCGCCGTTCTTTTCGACCGATAAAAGAGTTGGCGGCATAATTAAATATTGACAAAAATAGCCTTTTGGGCTATTTTTTTTGGTATGAATTTATTATTAACTATATAGATATGGAGACATTAAGGAAATTGTATAGGCTTAAAAATATTTTGGGCTTATACCGGATGGTTTATGAAAACATTCGAGACAACAACGTGGATGATCAACTGCCGGTTCTGTTGGGAACTCTTGAACGGCTTGATCCCGGAAACTGGCCGGAGACGACAGAGGATAAGCTGCTGCAAAACCGGGATTTTGTTTTGGTCGGGCTGACAGCGGTCGTGCGGGAAAAACTGCAAAAGTTTGACGCGCTGGTCAAAGCCCTTTCCCCGGAACAAAGGGCGGACAAGAAAATCGTTGGCCTGGTCTTTAAGATCTTTGCGCAAGCGGATATCTTTTATCGGGAATGTCCGGAAGCATTGGAGCGGATTAGCGGCAGTTTGTCACTGCTGTTGAAAACGGCGGAAAAGAAAATGCTGCCGAGAGATTTTAAGCGATTGATGCTTGAGGTTGCAGAGCTTTTGGGGCTTACCGTTACGGTTAACGTTCGGTTGGAGGAAAATCCTCTGGTTGGGATTATGAAAACATCTCTTAATTGAAAATGCCATGGAACAAAGAAGGTTTTTAGTGCTTTGCGACTGGATTGCCCAAGGCTTTGACCTTTTGGGGCTTTTGGCGACAGAGATTGAGCAGAAGAATATTTTTGTGCCGGCTTTATTGGAGTATGCAATGGGGTTTTGCGGCATGGAAACGGAACAGAAAATTCCGGAAGATGCGCCGCAGGCGTATTTTGAAGAATTGCTGGACCAGATGTTTCGGCTGCTGAGTCAAGCCTGGGCGGAGGAATTGCAAAAGCTGGAGAAGAATCCCCAGTTGCTTAAGGGAAGTGAGCAAAACTTCATTGAGGCGATGAAGGCGTTTTTCTGGGCGGAAAAACCTCGGGAATATACTGAGGCCGGGCTGGTTTTGATGGAACTCTACAGTATGCTTGACAACGGAAAGGTTTTTTCGAGTTTTTCCTCAGAGCAGATGGAAGAGCTGGCAGAGGTTCTTTTTGAAAGCGATGAGGAAGAGGTCGGAGACGATGAGGCGGAACAATGTTTTCCCTCGCTGCCTTTTTTGTCGGGACAAGTGCCGCAGCTTTTTAGTTTTGTTTTATGCAACGGCAAACCGGAACAAACGAGTTATACGCTTTTTGCTCCGGTTGATCCCAACGGAAAGCTGCCGTCAGCCTGAATTGTCAAACGAAAAACCGGTTCCTCTGGGACCGGTTTTTCGTTTGGGTATAAGGGCTTGTATTCGCGCCAAATCTCAAAAAAGATGAGTCCTCGGAGTCCTTTTTGTCGGCTTGTTAATAAATTTATAACCAATCGCGGACCATACTGGCGTTATTGATGAACCCCCGTTAAAAGGTTGGAACAGATATGAGCAGTAGGCAAGCCCCCAAGATCCTTAATACGATCATTAACGACGATTGCGTTAAGGCGATGGATGAGATGGAAGAAAATTCGGTCGATTTGATTTTTGCGGATCCTCCTTATAATTTGCAACTTGGCGAAGCTTTGACTCGGCCGGACAACAGCAGTGTGAACGGGGTTTATGAGGAATGGGACAATTTTGAGAGCCTGAGCGCTTATGACGACTATACCCGGCGCTGGATGACCGCGGCGCGGCGCGTGTTGAAAGAAGACGGCGCGATTTGGGTGATCGGTTCTTATCATAACATTTTTCGCGTCGGCTACATTTTGCAGGATTTGGGGTTTTGGATCCTGAACGATATTATTTGGAACAAGACCAATCCGATGCCCAATTTTAAGGGAACGCGCTTTACCAATGCGCATGAGACGCTGATTTGGGCGGCAAAAAATCCGAAGTCAAAATACACTTTTAACTATGAGGCGATGAAAGCCTTGAACGAAGATACGCAAATGCGCAGCGATTGGAACTTGCCTTTGTGTACCGGTAAGGAGCGCCTGAAGGACGCCAACGGCGAAAAGCTGCATCCGACGCAAAAGCCGGAAGCGCTGCTGTATCGGGTGGTTATGGCGTCTTCCAACGTCGGCGACGTGATCTTGGATCCTTTTTTCGGGACGGGCACGACCGGTGCCGTGGCCAAAATGCTCGGACGTCATTTTATCGGCATTGAAAAGGATCCGGCCTATATTGAGGGGGCCAAAGCGCGGATTGAGGCGGTCAAAACGATTGAAAATCCCGTTTGTCTGGAATTCAGCTCCAAAAAGCGGCAGCCGCGCATTCCCTTCGGCGCCGTGGTGGAAAGAGGATTGCTTAATCCCGGCGAATGGCTGTTTGACGCCAGCCGCAAGCATTGCGCGGTTATTCGCTCCGACGGCACGTTAAAGTCGGAGATCAGCGAAGGCTCCATTCATCAGGTCGGTGCGGCAGCACAAAATGCGCCGGCGTGCAACGGCTGGGTCTTTTGGCATTTTGAAGATGAGAAAAAAAATCTAATAAGTATTGACGAATTGCGAAAACAGGTTAGAACTGAAATATATGGTGAATCGTAGACGTCTTTGAAACCGGAAAGGCCGGTTTGATATTGGATTTTTGATTGATAAGTGAATGCAAAAATGGCAGAATAAGAACAACAAGCATCATGCCGTCGCTCGCGACCCGGGGCCAGAAGCCAAAAATTTTGCTGCAATTGACCTGGGGACGAATTCTTGTCGCCTGGTGATTGCGACGCCGACGCCGGCGGCTTTTCGCATTGTGGAGACTTATTCTAAAATCACCCGCCTGGGCGAAGGCATTATCCAGGACAACGAATTGTCGCGCGTGGCCATCAAACGGACTATCGGCGCCTTGAAGGTTTGTGCCGGCGTGTTGGAGGAATATGCCCCGATTGCCAATTCTCGCTTTGTGGCGACGGCTGCTTGCCGGCGGGCCAGGAATTGTCAGGAATTTGTGACTGCGGTCAAGCGTGAGACCGGGCTTGATTTGGAAATCATTTCCCCGAAGGAGGAATCGCGTCTGGCCGTCGTCGGCTGTGTGCCGCTGCTTAACCGCAACATCAAGCGTGCCTTGGTTTTTGACATCGGCGGCGGATCGACTGAAATTTCTTTGGCGCGCGTCAGCAACAGCGGCAATACTTATATTGAGGGGTTCGTTTCTCTGCCATATGGTGTGGTGACTGTCTCGGAAGCTTTTCCCGCCGGAACGATGACTGACCTCGCTTATGCTACAGTGATGGAAAGAACGCATAAATTGCTGCAGGATTTTGAGGAGAAATATCAAATTTACGAGGCCATTAAGAACCAGGAGATCCAAGTGATCGGGACTTCCGGGACGGTGACCGTTCTCGGCGCCGTGCATTTGAACCTGTCGCGTTACAACCGTTCGGCCGTGGACGGCATCTCCATTTTGAAGCAAGACATTGACAAGGCGGTTGCCAAAATCAAACGCATGGGGGAAGAGGGACGGCGGCGGCATCCTTGCATCGGGGCGCAGAAGTCCGAGCTGACAATGGCCGGTTGCGCCATTTTAGAGGGTTTATGCTCTTTTTGGCCGATTGCCGAGATTACGGTGGCTGATCGCGGTATTCGCGAAGGAATTCTCTTGGACATGATGCATAGCGGCAAAGCTCGTCCGAACAGTCATCGTCGCCGCAAAGGATATCGTCGGGCATATTCGCAAAGGAGGGGCAGAAATCATGAAAAATAAGGCTTTTGCGGCCATTGATCTTGGGACGAATTCCTGCCGGCTGCTGATTTGCAATGAGAAAGGGGAGCCCTTGGTCAGTGAGGCGGTTTCCACCCGCCTCGGAGAGGGAATGCAGGAGGAAATGAAGTTTACCGCCGAAGCTGTTGCGCGCGGTTTGTCCTGTCTGAAAAATTATAAAAAAATTATGGACGGTTATGACATTTTAAAATATCGGGCCATTGCCACGGCGGCTTGCCGTATGGCTTCCAACGGGGCGGCGTTCGTTGAGGAGGCTGAACGGAAATGCGGCATTAAGTTGGAGGTCGTCGACGGTTTTGAAGAGGCGCGTCTCAATCTGAAAGGCGCTGCTTCTCACATGAAGGGCAGGGCGTCTTACGTGCTGATTTTTGACATCGGCGGCGGGTCGACGGAGATTACGCTGGCAGAAAACGACGAGGCTTTGAAGATTATTAACACGATTTCCATTCCCTGGGGCGCCCGCAACGCTTCCGAGGCTTTTCAATTGGCGGAATATCATCCGGAGAGAGCGCGACAGCTGGAAACGGAAATCCGCGGGTATGTGCAAAAATTTAAACAAGACAGTCACTGGGAAAACTATTGCTGCGATTTTTGCTGTGTCGCCACCTCCAGTACGCCGCTGCGCTTGGCGGCCATGGTAGCCGGGCATCCGGCTTATGATCGTCAGAAAGCCGACGGACTGGAAGCTTCTTTCGAGAGTTTTGAGCAGGCGATCTCCGCTTTGCGGCAGATGGATTGTGCTGCTTTGGCCGCTTCGCCCTATGTGGGGGAAAAACGTTCGGTGATTTTTCAGGCGGCAATGATTATCTTTGAGACAATCTGTCGGACTTTGGGGTTGACTTCCGTAACGGCGTCCCTCAAAAGCGCTAAAGACGGTATTATTGAAGAATTGGTGAATGGCTATGGCAAAACTAACTAAATCGGCAAAAGAAATTACCGGGCGGCATAATCTGACCGTGCGCGTCAAAACCTCAAAATATCGCAGCAAGTCTTCCAACAAATGGTTGGAACGCCAGCTCAACGATCCTTATGTTGCCGAGGCCAAACGACAGGGGTATCGCTCGCGGGCGGCTTTTAAGTTGGTTCAGCTGGATGAAAAATACAAATTCTTGGGGCGCGGCAAAACCATCGTTGATTTGGGATGCGCTCCCGGCGGTTGGACGCAGGTTGCCGTCGAACGCAACAAAGGAAGCGGACAGGTGGTCGGGATCGACATTCTTGAAACGCAGCCCGTGGCCGGCGCTACCATGATTTGTCAGGATTTTACGGCAGAAGGCGCTCCCGAAAAACTCAAAGCGCTCATGAACGGTCCGGCTGATATCGTGATGAGTGACATGGCCGCCAATACGACCGGGCATCAGCAAACCGATCATTTGCGGACCATCGGTTTGGTTGAGGCTGCTTATGAATTCGCTAAAGAGGTGTTGGCTCCCGGCGGTATCTTTATTGCCAAGGTTTTTCAGGGTGGGGCAGAGGCCTCCCTTTTGGCCGACGTTAAAAAGAATTTTCAAAAAGTTGCCCATTTCAAACCCGATGCCAGCCGGAAAAGTTCGCCGGAGACTTATTTGGTTGCCCTCGGTTACAGAAAAGAATGATCTGAACCGTTGGTTGTTTGACGGCTGCGCCACTTTCTTGGCTCGGTTTTTCTTTATTTACGTTTTTGACGGCTGCGCCGCTTCTTCCCCCTACGCGGGGAGCGCCGGCCACCGGCCGGTGGGAAAACTCTCCATGCGTCTTCTCCCTGCCACACCCCACTTCCTCTTTTTGCCCCTCTCTTCCTCGTCCCTTCACCAATTCTCTCTCTTTTTTCTCTCCAACTCACTCTCTCCACCCTCCTTTCCACGGCTGCGCCGCTTCTTCCCCTACGCGGGGGGCGCCGGCCACCGGCCGGTGGGGTAACTCTCCATGCATCCTTTCCCTGCCACGATCCCGCTTCTTTCTTTGCCCCTCTCTTCCTCGTCCCTTCACCAATTCTCTCTTTTTCTTCTCTGTCCCTTCTCTCCACCACCTCAAGATCCTCAACCTTTTTCCTCTCAAAATTCATTGCTTTTTAAGATTTTTTAATTATAATCAGTTTCGCAGCCGGTGAGCGGCTGTGGTGTCTCAAAAACATCCAAGTAATTTCCTCCTTGGAGGAGTGCGCGAAATAAGCCCGTTTGCGGGACGAATGAGCGTGACTGTATACTTGCAGTTTTTGAGCTCCTCCACCTTTGGATTTTTTCCAAAGGTGGTTTTGTTTTAACAAAACTGAGGAGTGAAAAAATATGAAATTATCATCTCAAGGCAAAGAAAGCTTTTACCTGTCTCTCGGCAAACAAATCCGGGACATTCGCCTGCAACGCGACTGGAGCATTGACAAGGCTGCCGCGCATTTGCGGCTGAGCGCCAATGAAATCGACTGTCTCGAAAACCGGGCTCAAACCATCTCAAAGACCAGCATCGGTCGGCTTTTTGAGATCTTGCTGCGTTATGACGCCAAGTTGGAAATCAACATTCGGCCCTGCACCATTGAGGAGCTCCGAAACGGATATCAGGTTTTGGAGTTTAAAAAGCTGCTGGCGGAATTTATTAAGTAATAAAATAAATGCCGCGTTAAGCAATAAAAATAAAAGCCCCGTTCGGGGCTTTTATTTTTTAGGCGACACGGCCGTGACAATGTTTGAACTTTTTGCCGCTGCCGCAGGGACAAAGGTCATTACGGGAGACCTTGCCCCAAGTCGAGGCATCGTTCGGATCCACCGCCGCCGTTCTGTTATATTGGAAAGGAACGGTTTTTTCTTCTGTTTCGGCTGCCGGTGCCTGACGACGCGCCGCTTCGGCGGGGTCTTCATGAATGGCGCGGACATTGCGCGGCCGGCTTTCGTTGTTCTGCAGGGTTTCCAAAGCATCCATCTGGATTTGAGTCCGCAACAAAATGAAGGTTACTTTTTCTCCCAGCTGATTAAGCATATCTGAAAACAGGTTGAACGCCTCTTTCTTATATTCGTTCAACGGGTCTTTTTGGCCATAAGCGCGCAGCACGATGGTATGGCGCATATAATCCAACGTGGCAATATGGTCTTTCCACAAGCGGTCGAGTTCCTGCAAGAGGACCGTTTTTTCGACCATGCGCAAAATCTGCTCCGGCACATTGGCATTGCGAGCGGCTACCCGGGCATCGATTTCATCCAGAATGCGATTTTCAAAAACCTGAGAATCCATTTCCTTTTCCTCGGCCCAAGCTTTGAGCGGCAGGTCGTTGAAACCGGCCGTGCGCGCCAAATCCTGCTGCAGGGCTTCCAGCGGCCAATCTTGGGGCGAAGAGCCGTATTCGACATGATTACGGATCAATCCGCTCAGCTGATCATGACGCATGTCGAGAATCGCTTCGGAGACGTCGTCGGTTTCCATCAGTTCGCGGCGCTGTTCATAGATGACTTTGCGCTGGTCATTCATCACGTTGTCATATTTGAGCAGGTTTTTACGAATGTCAAAGTTACGTTCTTCAACCTTTTTCTGAGCCTTTTCCAAAGCCTTGCTGATCCAGGGATGGACTAAGGGCTCGCCTTCGGGAAGTCCGAGGCGCGTCAGCATGGCACCCATGCGCTCCGACCCGAAAATGCGCATCAGGTCGTCTTCCAGAGAAAGGAAGAATTTTGACGTTCCCGGGTCGCCCTGACGACCGGAACGTCCGCGCAGCTGGTTGTCAATACGCCGGCTTTCGTGGCGTTCCGTACCGATAATGTACAGGCCGCCGGCATCCAACACCTTTTGCTTGTCGGCTTCAACTTCCGCCTTCAGCTTGTTTTTTAGTTCCTCGACTTGTTCCGGGGTTTCCTCGCCGGTCAAAAGCTCTTTGAGGCGCATTTCGACGTTGCCGCCGAGCTGAATATCCGTTCCGCGGCCGGCCATGTTGGTGGCGATGGTAATGGCGCCGGGACGTCCGGCCTGGGCCACGATCGCGGCCTCTCTTTCATGATGCCGGGCATTCAGGACCTCAAAGGGGACTTTGCTTTTGGCGCGCAATAAATCGGCCACGAGTTCGGACTTTTCAATGGAGGTCGTTCCGACCAACACCGGCTGGCCTTTGGCATGACATTCGAGAATCGTTTTAATGATGGCGTCGTACTTTTCTTTTTCCGTCCGATAGATTTCGTCATGATGATCAACGCGCTGTACCGGGCGATTGGTGGGGATTTCCACGCAAGTCAGGCTGTAAATGTCGCCAAACTCTGCTTCTTCGGTCATGGCGGTACCGGTCATGCCCGAGAGTTTGGGATACAGACGGAAATAATTTTGGAACGTGATGGAGGCCAGCGTCTGATTTTCCGACTGGATTTCCACGCCTTCTTTGGCCTCAATGGCCTGATGCAGTCCGTCGCTGTAACGGCGGCCTTCCATCATGCGGCCGGTAAATTCGTCAATGATCACTACTTTGCCGTTTTTGATGATGTAGTCGACGTCGCGCAGGTGCATCTTATGCGCCCGCAACGCCTGATTGACGTGATGAACCAGGCTGACGTTGGCAACGTCATAAAGTCCGCCTTCCTTGATGAGGCCGACTTTTTTGAGCAATTGTTCGACGTGTTCCATGCCGGCTTCGGTGAGAACGACGGTCCGGGCTTTTTCGTCTTTTTCATAATCGGCATCGACCAATTCGGGGATGATCTTGTTAACGAGGATATATTTTTCCGAGCTGTCTTCCGCCGCACCGGAAATAATCAGCGGCGTTCTGGCTTCGTCAATGAGAATCGAATCGACTTCGTCGACGATGGCGTAGTTAAATGGCCGTTGCACCATTTCTTCCAGTGAAAACTTCATATTGTCCCGCAGGTAGTCAAATCCGAGTTCGTTGTTGGTGCCGTAGATGATGTCGCAGTTGTAGGCTGCTTTTCTTTGCGCGTCGTCTTTTTCATGAATAATATAGTCGACCGTCAACCCGAGGAAGCGATAGACTCGGCCCATCCACTCGGCGTCGCGTTTGGCCAAATAGTCGTTCACAGTCACAATGTGGACGCCTTTGCCTTCCAGGGCATTCAAATAAGCGGCCAGAGTTGCGACCAAGGTTTTTCCCTCACCGGTTTTCATCTCGGCGATGTTGCCGTGGTGCAGCATGATACCGCCGATGAGCTGAACGTCATAATGGCGTTGGCCAAGCGTTCTCTTTGCCGCTTCCCGGACGACGGCAAAAGCCTCGGGCAAGAGGTCGTCCAAGGTTTCGCCCTCGCTCAGGCGCCGCCGAAACTCGACGGTTTTGTTTTTCAGTTCTTCATCACTTAACGGGGAAATCGAGGGTTCCAAAGCATTAATTTTCTGGACGGTACGGTATTGTTTTTTTACATAGCGGTCATTGGCACTGCCAAAGAGTTTACGCGCAAGCTGGCCTATCATTTATTTTCCTATTCTTAAAGCTAATTATTTCAATATAGATCAATGTCTAGGACTAGATTTAGTGTGATTATATCCGAAAGTCAAGCTCAGAGAGAAAATTCAACGTATAAAAACCTAGTTTTCAACAAGATAGTATTCTTGAAAAAAAGACTTGGAAATATCAGCAAATTTATTATATAACTTAGAAAGTCACAAAATTTAATTGGAGGTTTATATAGAATGAAGAAACAATATCTGGCCATGGCCCTCATGGCAATCAGCGTTACCGCCGCCGGCAATGTTCGCGCCGAAGGCAAAAACGGCGTCGCCGCCGTAGTCAACGGCGAAAAAATCACCGTCGCCGAGATCAGAGACGCTTATAATGAAAATAAACCGATCAAGGATAAGGTTTCGTTCAGCGACTTCTACGGCAAAGCCTTGGACGTGTTTGTCAACGGCAAACTGGTTTATCAGGCCGCCGTCAAAGACAACGTAACCTCCGACCCGGAATATAAAAAACAACTGAACTTCGCCAAAGAGGAAATCGCCCGCAAGGTATATCTGGAAAAGAAGGTCAACAGCCAAGTGAGCGACGCCGAAATCAAAAGAGTCTATGACGAATACAAAAAGAACTTTAAGGCGGAAAAAGAAATCAAGGCCAAACATATTTTGGTCGACAACGAAGCCAAAGCCAAAGAAGTGATTGCCAAGCTCAAAAAAGGCGAAAATTTTGACGCCGTGGCCAAGAAATATTCCAAAGAACCGGCTGACCTCGGCTGGTTTACCCAAAACGTGATGGTGCCGGAATTCGGAAACGCCGCCTTTGCCATGAAAAAAGGCCAGTATTCGCAAAAACCGGTCAAAACCCAGTTCGGTTATCACGTTATTTTGGTGGAGGACACTCGTGACGCCAAACCGCTGCCGCTGAAAGAAATCGAACCGCAGCTGAAGGCCATGTTGGCTCAGGGTGCCATTGCCGGCGTGTTGGAAAATATCAATGAAAATGCCAAAATTGAGAAATATGACCTCAAAGGCAATGCGATGAAATAAACGCTTTCATCCGATTAAAGCCGGGAAAATCCCGGCTTTTTTTGTGGGCGAAACACTTGTTTGAAAATTTTTGAAAATTTGCGGCCAAGGACTTAATTTTGCTTCCGACGGCGAACGGCCGCCTTGATCGTCGCCAGTTTGCGGTTGACGTATTCGCGCTGTTCAGCGCTTCGGGAAGAAGAAGCGGCATATGGTTCCAAGGCTTCCAGAATGTCCGCCGTCGTCTTCTCGTCGTTTATGGCAATATTGGTCAGGTTGAAAACCGCCGCCCGAAAGATTTGGTCTTCTCCGGCCTGCAGCTGGTCAATGATCTCCTTATACGGCGGGGTAAAGCTGTCTTTGGTAACGCGATTGCTCAGGGCATAGGCGTTTTTTTGAATTTTTAAAGCAATCTTCTCAGAAATATCCTCCTCACGGCGTCTTTTATGCTTGAAGGCGTAACCGCTTCTTTTCACCAGGGATTTTATTTTATTGAGAATCGCAAACTGTTTGGGATTAATGCTCATGCCCTTCTCCTTTTATTCAGTATATAACCGAGCTTTGCAAAAAAATCCACTAAAAACTTTTTCCTGCCATTTCTTAAAAACCAAAAAGCACCAAATCGGTGCTTTTTTGTTAATGGCGGGAGTGACGAGGCTCTTCTTACTCATAAGCTCAGCCTTCGGCTGGCGCTAACTCGTTTCGGTCACCACTATGTAACGCTTGTTTCCCGGCGCTGTCGCTTGTTCACAAGCTAACATACGCGTAATCTGCGTCTAAAATTGCTCCACTGGAGCAATTTTATTCCTCTCTTACTCATAAGCTCAGCCTTCGGCTGGCGCTAACTCGTTTCGGTCACCGCTATGTAACGCTTGTTTCCCGGCGCTGTCGCTTGTTCACAAGCTAACATACGCGTAATCTGCGTCTAAAATTGCTCC
>CAKQMD010000006.1 GCA_934254925.1 uncultured Alphaproteobacteria bacterium | reverse complement strand
GTCCTTGTTCTTGACTTCTCGGATGTATTGACGGCTTGGGATATTTGGCTTCCTTCTGCTGTCTCTTTCCTTATTGAGAACTACTGGCTTTAATTATGCATAAAAAATTTGGATATTCAATAAAAAATGTTAAAGAAGATACATTCTTTAACATTTTCTTTATAAAGCTTGGAATTGTTAGGGATTTTATTTGAGGCTCTAGGGTAGCAAGGTAAAAATGTTAAACTTTATTAGTTTTGATAACTTTTCTTAACATTTTGTTCCTTTGTTTGATTTGGTATCAATTCATTCAAGAAGCTTATTCTTCCCTAACGACCCTAGTTTTAATTTTTGAAATTTTGATTTTTTTTAATTTTACTCAAAAGAAAAAGCCTTACAAAAAATGTAAGGCTTTTTTACTTGGAGTTGATTTGACATCACACTCTTGCATTTTCAACCGCATTTGCGAGCATGTGCTCATTATAATTAAAATATCTTTGCGTGGTTGAGATGTTTTTATGATTAGCCAGCTTTTGCACCAAACAGATATTCACGCCGGAATTTACCAATTTTGATACAAACAAATGGCGGCCGAGGTGGCTTGCCCCTTTTATGCTGAATTTGCGATAAACGGAACTAAACAAACGGCTGATACTTACGCGATTGTATGGTTTGTTTTGCTTTTGCGATGTAAATAAATAGCTCTCTTGGTTCAAATTGCTTCGGTTTTGTTGCAGATACTTCAAATATTCGGCAAATTCCTTCTTTATCTGCGAGTTCAAATAGTAGGAACATTTATTTTTGCCTTTGTTCTTGTCATAATCTAGGCAAATGGCGTCTTTGACTTTCAGTGTTTCTGTATAAACATCCTTAACCTGAAGATAACAAAAATTGATAGAACGCATACCGTTCAGCGAGCACAAAAACATCATCCGGATTTGTTCGGCGTGTTTCATTCCGCTGATATAGATCAAAATATCTTTAATTTTCTTATCATCTACAAAAACGTCATTTACCATTGATTTTACTCTTTTTAACTTATTTATACTCATTTTGAAAGGAGACATAATAATATAGAAAGGAAATCCTAGTTTTTAATGATGGCTTGATAAAACACTTTATAACTCAAACCTTGGGTCAAAATCCCCACACCTCCTTGGCATAGCCAACCGTTTTGAAGTGCCGTATTCACATATTCAATCAGACTATCCAAGCTTTCCGAACATAAAATATCATATTTCATCTTAAGTAACTCCTAGTATTCATAAGCATACATCACGGTTAAGACACGGTTTGTCTGACTAGGGTTAGCGGCATTCGGCGAAGCAAATTCAAAATTACGATCATAATAATCAATCTTCCAAAAAATCTTTTCACCCTTGAAACTAAATGCTCCGAAATCCTTTTCGCCGTAGGGATTGTTTTCTTCACTGAAATCATCAAAATGGCGAACTTTGTTCAAAATGACTTCAATATCATCAAAACTGTTGGCTCTAATTCCGGGCGTTAAAACAAAAGTCCCCAGAGATGGATTGGCTCTGAAATCATCATTAAGCTTGGCGATTGCGGCGATATTATTCATGCTCGCTTTCCTCTAACAATCTGATACAAAGATATTCGGTTAAACCTTCTTGTTCGGCGGCATAATTCCAAATCGAAAGGCCGCGATTGTTCTTTATCTCGGCATTAGCTCCGTTATCAATCATAAAGTCCAAAATCCGAATTCGCATTAAGGCTTGAGGATGACGAACAACATAAATAAAAGAAGTATTGCCGAACTTATCACGAGCGTTAATATCTGCTCCGGCTTCAAGCAAAACCGCCAGAGTTTGCGGCGAACTGCGTTTAACCGCGGCAATCATAAAAGGTGTTTCACCGTTGCGATTGCGAGATTTAACATCCCCGCCGGCTTGAATAAAAGCCTTGATAATATCGGGTTCATAAAACTCTTTGCACGCCCACATAAACGGCGTCCAACCGTGTTTGTTGTAGGGCTCATTAACATCAAAACCTTGCTTTAAGATAGATTTTACACGTCCAAAATCCATATCATAAAGTGCTTTCATCAGTATATTTTCTTCATTAACCATCTGTTTTTCCATGAATTGTTTTAAAAAGATGGTGCCTTAGGTAGCATTCAAAAATGCTAAAGTCAAGCACTTTTTGTAACATTTTTACCTTATCTTATTGATTCTGAATGATTTTATTTTAAATTCAACGGGTTGCATAAGAAACTTTCCCTAAAAGTTGTTGATATGTTTTGCTCATATCTTGAAAATTGCATATAATTTTGTTATAGACTAATTATCACTTGGTATAAGTGTGTCCAAAATCCGAAGATTAAGTTCTTCGGATTTTTTTTATTTTAAACCCTCAATATTATCACGAAAGGAAAAAAAATTATGAGTAACCTAATACGTTATATCATTCAGGAAGATCCTGAAAAACAAATGAGAAAGAACGATTTAGATTATGCAAAATATTCAACATCTTGGGCTCCTATCCAAAAACAATCTCAAGAAGATAAATACAAAGGCTATAAATTCAGCTCTAAAAACTTGTTGGAAAACAGCTTTAATTCATTAACATCAAACAAATCTTCACAAAGCAAAGATGATGGTTCTTTTATGAGTGGAATTTCTAATATCTTTAATAATATTAAATCTGATACAAAATCTTTTTCAAACGCATCTTTACCGCAATCTGTTGCTAAAACTGCCGCTGAAGAAAGATCCAAAATCAGCACCGTTTTATCTCCAAAATCAATCGGAAATGATACAGCTTCCTACAAAATTGCTCAGAATAACAAAGGGAATATAGCTGATGTGGATATTCCAAGATACTGGGACACAGAAAAAGAAGGAAAAAAAATTTATGATTATGTATTGCAAAAAGAAGGAAAAGGAAATTTCAAAAATCAAAATATTTTGGATTATACACTAGCTGCAACCAAAGGAGCCACCAATATCGGCAAAAATTTTATACCTATGAAAAAAATGAAGGTCACAGATAAATTTAAACATGCAGTTATGAATTGTAATGCTGCACAATTTGGAGAAGGAGGTGCTGATATTGCAAAATTAGCATCAGATATGCGAGAGTGGTTGGATGTTAAAACAGGCTCTAATACGCTTGACAGCAGTAACGCTGATAATTATGCTAATAAAATAGGTCGCTTGTTAGGAAGAAAATATCCACATGGAGATTGTAATGAAATCATTCAAAAATATATTAAAAAAAATTGGTAGATATTTCTTGTATTTTGTGGCTGTTTTGTGTTCTTTAATTGTGGTTGGAATAGCTGCCGGAATTACTTTCTATTTTTGTGTTGAATATAGCTTTAAGGATATCAACCAACAGCAAATACAAGAATGTTTGAACTCCGGATTAAGTGAAGAAATTTGCAAAGGTCGCATATATTAAGCAATGACTATGTTATAAGTCTTGAACGGAGAGGTTAAACATACCTCTCCTTTTTATTTATAATTTTTAAGTTCAGGCAAATAAGATAACATTTTTTCTTTGCTACTATTTATCAAACCTTGAATATAAGAATGTAATATCTTTAATGTTTCTGGTCGACTATTTACTTCACATAAATTTCCGCTCGGCCATTCATATTTATTTAAACATGATTGTATTGAATAAGCATCAGTCAGTGTTTGTTGGAATTGCTGATATACTTTGATATTGTTTTCAGGATAAACATACAAATTTGTTAATATTTTTTCAGCAATATTATCATAGCAAAAAAATATTTCTTCGTTTTGCGTTGAACAATCATTAAAATCTTTTTGAAAGGTCAAAAGCAATGAATAATCATCAATAATCTCTTTTATTTTATCTTTGCTGCTCCAATCGCTTTGCAAGTAAACTTTATCTATGTTAATTCCATGATATGTTTCAGCATGAACATTTAAGCTAAACAGCATTGTTAACGTAAAGATAAAGACACCGTTTCTCATTCTTTAAACTCCCAAGATTTAGATGTATTTTAGCATATATTACAAAAGTTGAAAATATGGTTAAGCAAAAGTGAATCTATGCCAAAGATTTAGATTTGCTTTAATTCTTCAATCAGTTCAAAGATAGTCATATCTGAGGCTTGAAGCTTGGGAACGGAAACCGGTGTCGGCTTGTGTTCATCATAAATCGGACTACCGGTGCGGCGGACAAATATCGTCGAACGAAGCTGTTTGCCAAAGGTCGTTGTATATTTGTTGGCTAGCCCTTGCTCTTTGTTCCAATATCTTGATGTGTTGCTACCCGAAAGGGGACTTCCGGTTATACAATAAAAATATGTATCTTCTTGTTTCCATGGCGTGTGTTGCCACAAAAGCAACAATTCCCCCAAGCACAAAGAAAAGGTCGGAATATATAAGGCAAAAACACCGCTGCCTTGAATGGAAATGTTGTAATATTTGGGATTGGATAAGATTAAATCTTGATGTTGTTGCAACAAGTCTAAGTTATCAAACAAGGCTTGCAACACTTCTTTATCAGGCGTAGCCGCCTGAACATAAAAGCTGACTGTCATTATATTTCTCCTGTTTAGTCCGTTTGGGTAAAGTGGGACAAGTTGGCATAAATTCACTTTTAAGGGGATTATGTTAAATAATCCCCAGAATGTCAAGTTTTCTCAATTTTTATAAAGCACCGCTCCGTTATCCAGCAATAGGTTGGCAATATCAAGCTCTATTCGCTCTAAGGACAAGGTTAAAGCTGTTTCACCTTGGATATTGAGCCAATTCACATCAACTCCTTTGTTTATCAACATTTGGATGGTTTGTAATTTGGTATCATCTTCCATATTTTCGTTCAAAATAACGGACATAATAGCATTATATCCGAATATATCGGTTCTATTGAGCTCGCTTCCCTCGGCAATAAGGAAATCAAGCGGCTCTTTTTCCATGCAGAAATAGCAAGCCACTAAAAATAAACTGGCTCTGCGGCGATTGATTGAGGCATTTAGATTAAAATTGTTGGTTCTAATCAATTTTTTCAACTCGCTGACCGAATTGATATCAATGTTACCTTCGCTCTCAAAATTATATGGCGGATTAACCGGCGTATTCTTTAATCTCTCTTCTATTTGTTTGATTTGTTCTTGGACTTCTGCCATTTCCTCAATGGTAATAAATTTAGAATAAGTTTTATCTTCAGGATTATAAATCAACATTTCCACTCCTTATCTGGTTTCTTATAAGGATATTTATCAGAAATAAAACCTATTTTGCGATTTGGCAAAAACAAACCTTTGACTAGATAAATACTTATGTAGCTGATGGCTATGTTTCGATTATAAACACGAATTGTCTGGGTTGAGGTGTGATGTGCGAGCATGACACCTCTTTTTTGTTGGGCGGCACACGGCGGACGGCTTTCTGATTTCTTTTTAATTTCCGGATGATTAAATCACCCCAGAGGTTTGTTTTGTTTAATTTGAGGGCTATTTTAAGCTAAGAAAAAAGAAAGCTATTTTAATTCCGGTTCTATTATAATAGTTCTTTTTTATATCTATTATAATACTATTATAGAGGGTAAATTTTGCTCTAAAATCCTTGTATGATAAGGGATTGAGCAATTTAACGAGGAAATATAAACTTCCAGTGGCGGAAATAACGGTTTCCGGTGCTGGCAATATAGACTTCCTAAAGTGGAAATATAGATTTCCGTTTTTGAGTCTCCGGAAATAACCGTTTCCGCAAGCTTTATAAGTGGAAATAACGATTTCCGCCTCTAATTTTGTTCAATTTAAAATCTCACATTCTCCGCAAATAAATATTTTCAGGACAAAAGTTTATAAGGAGAACATATGAGCAAAAGTAAAGCTACATTATCTATTACCGAACGTCTATTATTGGACTTCGTCAAATATAAAACAAACAACAATCATAAATTCTTTATGGGAAATGACAAAATCTCCATGGCTTTGGGATTAACGGTAAATTCCGCCAAAGTGATGATAAACAGCCTTATCCGCGAGGGATACCTTATCAAATCAATGGATACCCACGGTCGCAGAATGTTAGAACTAACCGACAAACCATACTTAACCATCGCTTGCGTTGATTTAAGCAACGTTGATAAACGTATGATTCTGCAAGAAGCTCTGAACTTTCAACGAGACGCCGAATACTATAAAAAACAATACGAATTTGAAAAAGCACGAGCCGACAGACTTCTTGCCGAACTCACACAGTTGAAGCTAGCATTAAATGGAGCAATATAATGCTGCTAAATATAAAATGTTTTCTTGCTCTTTTATTCTAAAATCAATAGAATATAATAAATTTACTAATACAATAGAGAAGAAAATGGATATTTTGTATCAAATAGTTGAACTTTTAAAGAAAATAGAATGGAATAACCTCCTTTCATCATTATTTGGAGCTGGTTTTGGTGCTTTATCTGCCTATTGGTTGAGCTATAAAAAAGAAAGAAACATCAACAAATGCAATGAAAAAGCTCTTTTGATAAAATTATTCTATGATATTAATATCTCCGGAAAAACATTATGTTGTTATTATAGTAATATCATATCAGAAATTAAACATTATTCAAAAAAATCTCCGGGATATGAAATCCCAATTTCATTAGATGTTGCTAAGTTAAATCTAAATTCTTATGGCTTCATTGCTAAAGAATCCCCTCAATTATATGAAATTTTAACCTACTTGAATGAGGATATTTGTTATATTATAAATGACAATAACATTTTAACTCAAGAAATAGATTATCGATCAAAACCCTACCAAGACCAATTATATAATATTTTGATGCAACTACCTAAATCTATTGCTAAAGTTTACGCATCTCTTTATAATGTCAATGCTTTTTTAATTAAATATTATGACACAGATAATTTATTAAAAGAGCACGTATTAAACGCAACAAGAAGAATGAAAAAAGTGTTGAAAATCACATTTCATTATTACAAAGGTATTTCATCTAAGAAAGACTTCAAAAGTAATATTCTTGATGCGAGACAAATAAAAAGATATCGAAATTTATTAAGACCTGAAATGAACTATATTGATGAGATTTTAAACAAATGGTTTCTAGATTTTAAATTATCTAAGAAACAAACTTCAAATTTGCTCAACTTATTTGATATTAAAATTTAAAATACCTTAATTTATTGTATTCTTTAATTTCTTCCCAAAGAGCAGTGAGGTTATTCAAGCTTAAACTCAAAATGATATGAACAATGATCTTGTGTCAAATATGATACCATTTTCTGATAATGCCCATAATCCATAGGGGTAAAATCATCATTATCGACACCTCCGCTATTTGAATTATCAGAAAAACCATTTCCTCCTTGCCAAGATGCAATTTCACTTAAGACAAATCGATTATGAAAATACTTTTCTTCAATAAGATATACATCTATAACATTAGTCAAATCTGAACGTAATTTTTTAAAATAATAATCAAAAAACTTCTGTTTTCTTGCTAAGATTATCTTCTCATTATATTTTTCTTTTGAGATACAAAATGCGAAATTAAGCTTTCCTTGTCTATTATAACGTAATACTCTGCTCTTTATCTCATCAACAATATTTGTACAACAAGCATTTGTTATATCAAAGAATCTATCAACAAAAACTATTCTGTTGGCATATTTTAGTAATATATCAAAATTATCTACAATTGCAGATGGTGTTCTTGCAATATTAAAAGAGTGCTGAACATTCAATAAAGGATGCATTGAATTACATTCCGATAATCTAACATATTTTTTTCCTGATTTATTTAAGTTGATAATTGCTTTTAATTCATTCAGACTTTGGATTTGTTGCTCCGCATTAATAATCCATTCTTTATCTTCGTCATAATCTAACGAAGATTTTATTGAAAATTTTAAAAAGTTATTTAAATATTCAGTAACCATAGTGTCATTTTTATGATCTGAACATTTTTCGTAAACATCGCTAAACCATTTATATGCGGGATATACGAACAATCTTCGAGCTGTAATATATTCCATTAAATCTACAGTCGACGTTAAGTCAGAAAATGAATTTATGGCTTCTGGTTCGATAGCATAACAATTAATCATCCAAATAGCTCCTTACCTCTTTCACCAAAAAATCCTTCTGGCCATGGATCAATAAAAGAACCATTACTATCTACCCTTAATTTATAAATTTGGGGAGATTGGTTATTATCTTTAGGTGGATTTACGTATAAAATCGAAAGATTTTCTGGGTAAAGTTGCTTTCTTTCAGGTGGAACTTCGTCGTTTGTTGTTTGCCTAATGCGTCTAAGCAAACGCAAAAGAATGTGTTCACTATGAGATTCTATAAATAAGGGCATTCCCATTTGTGCTCTATTAATCAAAACATCACCAAGCTCAACTTGCATTTTAGGATGAATATGAAGCTCAGGCTGTTCTATTGCTACCATATTAATAATACCATCACTTCGAATATCATAAATCATAGCAATCAAAAAAGGTAATAGTTGAGAAATACCCACACCTATATCATGAGGCTTAACTTCTATATTGTTTTTTTCATCCCATAATACCCATTGTTTGGTATCTGTTTTATAATTGTTTATAATGCTGGCATTAAAAGATTCTGAAGTCGTATTTTTTATGAAAGCTGTAGCAATATAGCTTAGCTCTTTTTTTCTAAATCGGTATCCTGAATTTAGATATTCTTCCCCTAAAAATTTATTTAGTAAACTAAACTCATCATCAGACATATTTTGTATTGCATCCCAAGCTGCCATGCCATCTGCCCATCGTTCATCTGTATGGCTTTTCTGTGGCATAAAATTCCGTGGAGGAATATTTCTTATTGGACCAAGAAATCTATATTGTTTTGTTAATGTTCTTAATATGTTTAATGGAATGTGAATCAAATTCAAAACATGCCGAGTTCTTACATCCATATCGTCATCAAAAATTCTAAAATAATCATCTTTTTTGATTCTAGGCAATGCACCTAATTTATTTTTTCCATCAACTTCGATAAATATACAGTCTTGGCTATAATCAGAAAATAATTCATCATATGTTTTTTCTATTTCATCATCATTAAGCTCATAATCAAACATATCAGCTTCATCATATGCGTGCAATGCAATGTATGGTTTTGATAAATCTTTATCAACATTTAAGCCCAGTTTATATTTTTGATTATATAAATATTTAATTTTTGATACATACGGATGATGCTCATAATCACTATGTGATATTTCAATTTGAATAAATATATTGTTAACTGACGCATAATTATTTATGTCTTCAAATTTAACAAAATCATCTACAGTAACATAATTTAGATCCAATTCAAAACCGATTTTCATTGTATTATTCAAATCATGGTTATAGAGCAGATTTTGAAAACCGCCAAGATCCATTCCTTCACCACCATGCGATGTAATATCCACATCAAGATTGCCATTTAATACTTCAGCCATATAGCAAATAGCCTGCAATATGGAACTTTTACCGGCACTGTTGGGACCATACAGCATGGTAATTTGTGAAAAATCAATTTTTACTGGTTGATGAAAACACTTAAAGTTTTCTAAAGTCATAGACTTCAAGACATTATTTGTATATACAGACTTAGTGCTTTCCATAATCTTCTCCTCTGGTGAGTTCTCCGGTAAAGGCTTTTTGAAGTAATTGGTCAAAAAGTTCTTCTAATCTATCAAGGTCTTCTTGTTGAATTTTCAAATTTTGATTAATTTGTTCAACTTTATCTGCAAATTCTTTTTGCAAAGGCAATGGAGGATAAACAATACCAAAATTTTGCAAGAATGATTTATCTAATCTCTTTTGACCTGCAGCTCCCTTCATATGGCATTTCCCTAATTCCATAAAGTCATCAGAACGCAGCAAATAAAATAAGTATTCTGGTAAAATATATTGTTTATCGCAACGGAGAACATAAAATTCCGTACTGCCAAAACCAATACCATTAATTAAATCTCTAACTATTGCTCCTTTTCCATTTTCATAACAAGGTGTTATTTTTGCGAGGATAACATCATCATTCATAAAAGAGGAAAAACCATTACGAACATCAGAATAACGCCTTCTCTGGGATGATAAAATATAACCATCAACAGAAACATCAGCCATTGAAAAAAAAGACACTTCTACATCATCATTCAATGATACTTTTCGAGGGTTAACTATAACATGTTTTTTTATAGGTTCACTGCCTCTAATGTTTCCAAACATTTCTTGGAAAATGGCGGGGATAAGGTCTTTGGTTAATTGAATGGTTTCTTTACGCAATTTAATCATTTCTGCAACTGCGTCTAAAGTTTTTACAATATAATCCTGCTCATCTTTATCTGTTGGATAAGAAATATAATAATTTTTGATTTTTCCCACATTTAAATTTTGTTGTCCAGCACCACTTGTCAAAGCTAATAAATTACTCCTTTGGCCAAGTAAATAATAATAAATATATTTCATCAATATTTTACTCTCATCCACTTGAATACCGCAACAAGCTTGATTAGTTGCAGCATCTATTGCCAAAATAGCCAATTTAGCGGCTGTTGCACCATAAAGAGCAACAAGCAAAGTCCCCTTCGGAAATACTTTAGCAGAAGAATTTTTTAACCCCTCTTCTGTGATTGTCTCCTCAGTATCATAAATAACGCAATCTTGAACTTCTCCAGTTTTTACCCATGGAATGTTTCCCCCATAATAGCTAGATATAGATCTATTTGGAGTTCCTCCACTCAGTATCTTATACGATAAATTATCTATTCTATCTTCTTTCCAACCTTGAGGTAATTGATTAACCATGTTTTACCTCCAGCATTTTTTGCAGTTTTTCGAGCATGGCTAAAGATTTCTTTTCTGATTCGATAATCATTTGTACATATTCTTGCGGGGTATGCTCAAACACACGTGGTTTATATTCCACTTCTTTATATTTAGAAGGCAATAACGAATAATCTTGAGCAACCAACTCTTCTTTACTCACGTTAAAAGACTTTTTGCTTTCTTTTTTATCTTTATAAAATTCTATAATCTCAGGAATATCATTAGCATCTATCGGTGTTTGTTTATCATCAAGACTAAAGCCGCAATTTTCCATTTCATAAAACCAAACTTTATCGGTATTTCCGCCTTTAGCAAACAACAAAACCGCCGTTGCCACTCCGGCATAAGGCTTAAACACACCTGAAGGCATTGTAATAACGGCATCGAGCTGATTGTCTTCAATCAACATCTTACGAGCTTGCTTATAAGCCTCATTTTCAGTCGAAAGAATACCGGCAGGAACAATAATGCCAGCTCTACCACCTGATTTTAATAATCTTAAAAAGAACGGAATAGCCAAGACTTCGGTCTTTTTGGTTCTGACCTTGCTCAACAAATCAGGTGAAACATCATCATAATCTAAAGAGCCTTTGAATGGTGGATTAGCTAATATCACATCAAAGTAAGATTTTGCTTGTTCGGGATTTCTCTCATAAAAGTTTTGCGAAAAAGCATCTTGATAAAAGATATTGGGGTTTTCAACACCATGAAGCATCATATTCATTGAAGCAACACGTAACATGCTAGCATCAAAATCAAAGCCATAAAACATTTCTTCTTGCATAAACTTGCGATCAGCATCAGATAACAAATCTCCGGCATAATAATCATCTGTTATTTGCCCAGATGATGAGCTGTTTTTTTGCAAAATATGATTCAATGCTGTAACCAAAAAACCGGCGGTACCACACATTGGGTCAGCAATACGCTCATCTTTCTTAGGATCAACCAATTCAACAATCATCTTAATAATGTGTCTTGGTGTTCTGAATTGTCCATTAATTCCAGCGGTTGATAGCTTGCTTAACAGATATTCATACAAATTGCCCTTAATGTCATCTTGTTCCAAAGGAAGAGCATCAATATCATTAATTGCATCACTCAACAAAGACGGTTTATTAATCAGCAAATATGCATCTTTCAAATATGCTCCGGCTTTGGTGTTTGAAAAATCACACTGCTTCAAAAAAGGAAAAACCTTATTACGCATTGTATCTAATAGAGCATCACCGCTTTGATGTTTGAACGTACTCCAACGGACTTCTTTCCCTTTTATCTCAGGAGAATTTTCATCAAAAGGATTGATTTTAAAATCAGGAAAATTTGTTTTATAAGTACTACGTGTAAGTTTGGCAATACGAGCCTTTTTATCTTCTTGCTCATCAAGCATTTTCAAAAAAATCAAATAAGTAATCTGCTCAATTACTGACAACGGGTTTGTAATACCGCCTGTCCAAAATTTTTCCCATAAAGCATCTACTTTTTGCTTAAACTCTTGATAAGTCATTATTCGGCTCTCGTTTCTTCAATTTTAAAATTATCCAAAATTTCAAACAATTCAACTGCTTGAACACTACTAAACACACCGTCTATGCTGTTTTTATCGAGCGATGTAAACGGGGCTTGATATAATCTTGCAAAATTTATGCCATTATTAGCAATAATTTGATTTTGCAACATTGATAAAAATTGGTTTTGTCTTGCGGTTAAATGATATTTTTGCACAAAATCAGCAAATTTGGCTTTGATATAATCTGCATCCATGCCTGAAATAGTCATTAAAATTTGTTCCAACTTCTCCGTAGATGGGAAAAACTCTTTTAAGGTTTGCTTATCTAAAGACGGATTTTGTACCATAATTAAAGATAGGATCTGATCAAATTCTTTACTGGTTAGACCTTGCCCTGATTTTATTTTTTGAATAACCGGCTCAGTATCAATAATATTCTGCAAAATATCGGTGATTTGACGTTTATATGCTTCTGAAACGTTCGGATAAAGTTTTTTAACCTGTTCAAACTTAATTTGACTTTCATCTTCCGAAATGTTCAAAATTCTTGGCGGTAGAGTATGAGCTCCATCATCTTCAGCCAAATACATTAAATCTCGCAAATCTTGACGGATTTCCTCCAAGTCAGCAAAAGTCGCACCTTGCCAAAACTCAAGCGACAATACTTTATCTATCGTTTCTTGTTTGGCTTCAACTTTATGCAAATTTGTCGGCAACAAAGCAACTTTTTCTATCATTTTTTGCTGCAAATCTTCACAAGGCTTCTTTTGTAATATACTTTTCTCTATGCTAGTAACCAAATTATCAAAGCGAAAACTTGGTGCATGCCCTTGAATATCTATCCATTGCATCAGTTTGGCTAAATCTGATTTTAAACGAACTTCTGTATCTGCTTTTGTAAAATCCAGATTTTCTTTTTTAGCAAAAAAGTGTTTCTCTTTCCATTTTTCTTTTACAGATATACTATTTTCAGGCAACTGGTTAATCATATCCGAAAGTTGGTCAACCATCTGTTGCTGAATATCGGAATTTTGTTGGGATTGAGCCAATTTGCATATTTCTATACGATTTTCAAAAATCTTTTGCATTAAAGACTTTTGTTCAGGAGCTTTAATCTGTTTCTTTTTATTATCATCTTGCTCAAAATATGCGAAATTCTGCCAATGATCAAAAATCTTAAAATATAATTTGTCTTTTCCACGACCAAACAAATCTTTGCATAATCTGGTTCCGCGACCAATCATCTGCCAAAACTTAACTTTAGATTTTACCGGCTTTGCAAATACCAAATTTACAACTTCCGGCACATCAATACCGGTGTCCATCATATCAACAGAAATGGCTATTTTAAGAGGATTGTCTTTATCTGAAAAATCATCAATTAAACTTTCTGCCCGACCATCATATATATCAATAACGGCGGCTAACTTTCCGCCATATTGCGGATACATCTCATCAATAATACTAAGAATAAAAGCTGCGTGATCATGATTGCGGGCAAAAATAATGGTTTTACCGATAGTCTGACCATCAGCATCTTTAATGCCGTTTTCCATAAGATTTTGAATAATCAACTTGGTTGTAGGCCTATTCATTACCTGTGTATCAATAGATCTGGCTTCAACCGACAACTCTGTATCAATATCACCGCTTTCTTCCAGATCTTTTATTTGCTCCGGATTTAATTGATTATAGTGAATTCCTTTACGCAAAAACTGTGTGTCATATCGATAAGCGACATAATCCACCAAATATCCTTGTTCGATTGCCTCTTCCAAAGAATAATAAAAGGTTGGTTTTCCTTCCTCACAGTTAAAAAGCTGAAATGTATTACGATTTACAAAATCAACCGGTGTTGCAGTCAATCCTACTTGCAAGCAATCAAAATATTTAAAAATATCTGCATATACGTTATAAATACTACGATGTGACTCATCTGCAATAATCAAGTCAAAATAACCAACGTCATACTTTGCATATTGATTCATCATTGTCGGATATGTCGAAAAGACAATATCTGCATGCTGATTTTTATTACTTTTTAAAACTGAAGATAAAACAGAATTTAAAAGGGTATTAAAATTGCGACTGGCTTGCTTAACCAAAGCATTTCTGTCACATAAGAATAAAATTCTTTTTGCCCACCCCTTATCTTGCAATAATTTGCTTAACGCAATAGAAACTCGTGTTTTACCTGTTCCTGTTGCTTGTACAATTAATGCTTTTCTTTGCTTTTTACTAAAAGTTTCGCAAACAGCTTTAATTGCTCTAATTTGATAATCTCGACCTGTAATATTAGGATCTGGTTGAGCTGTAGCAATATCACCTTTATCTCTTTGATAAATTAATCTTTCCAAACTATCGCGTGAATAAATTCCCCAGACAGTTCTTGGTGGATATTTGTTAGCATCGTCCCAAATCTTGGTTTCAAAACCGTTTGTATAAAAAATTACCGGACGCTTTCCATATTGTTTTTCTAGAGCATCTGCATACAAAGAAGCTTGTTTTTTACCTTTATCAGCATTTTCTGAAGTTTTTTTAGCTTCAATCACAGCCAAAGGAGAACCATCTTTTCCCCATAAAACATAATCACATCGTCCTTTACCTGTTGGTGTTGGTTGATTATCTACTTCAACTTCTTGACCAACTTCATCTGTATTGCTTCCATCTGTTGATATATTCCAATGAGCTGCACGGATCATTGTATCAATTAAATGTTTGCGTGTCTGCTCTTCTGAATATTTTAATTCATCAACGGCAATTTCTTTACTTTCTTTAGCTGTTTTTACTGTTGCTAATTCTAATTTTAATTTTTCAAGTTCATCTAATGTTTCTTGAAGTTTAATATTGGCAGCATCTATTTTTTCTTCATTTGTAATTTGCTTTTTGGGTTTTGGTGCAATAAAATCAGGATAATCTTGTGCTTGTACACCTAAAGCAATAGCAGCAAACCATTTTGAAACGTCATAAATTTCTTGCAAAAGCTGTAATGCCTGAGCTGATTTTGCGTCACAGCCATGCACAACTCCGTTTGCTGTTCTTCTAATAAAATTCAACTTATACAAAATTACAGAAGGTATCACCTTTTTAAATTTTTCATTTTGTAATAAATCAACAAAAGAAGATGATTGTGGCACTTCAATATGATATGCCTTGTAAAGAATAGTTGTGATTCGTTCTGCAAATAAACGTGCTTTAGATATTGAAGATTGAGGATCAGAATATACATATTCCTCCGCAAAAGTTGCAATTTGATACAACTGCGGTGTTTTTTCTTGTAATAATGTAAAATTCGAACTAACCATCTTATCCCTATAATATACCGTTATACGATATTAAAAAGCAGTATATATTTGGTTAAATTTTTTGCAATATAAATATATTGCAAAAAATTTTCCTTACTTCCCTTCCATTTCCTTAGCAAGTTCGGAAACGAGTTTCCAGTTCTGGCTTTTGTAGGCTTCTAACAAGGGGAGATAGTAACGAGAGTTCTTTCCTTCTCCTATATATGGTATCCTTCTGAGACCGCCGGCTTTATCTTCTTTTCGCATAGCCAGCAAGGTTGTATAAGATATGCCTAAAAATGCCGCGGTTTGTTTAATATTCAACCAATTTGAACGAGCGGCAATATCAAACGCATCTTTATTGATTTTGGCTTCAGCGGCCTCAATTCCAATATTTTTTTCATAAAATTCGGCTTCTCTGCTATATCCGTTTTTCTGCAACGCCGCCGTAAAACTCTTAAATCCGTCTTTTGTGGCTTTATTCATAAATGGCGAGAAGCTCAAATTTTTCCAAATCAATTTGCTTCCCATTTCCGTATTCTTAAAACTTACGGTATTATAAAAAGTCAGATATTCAAAAACACTGTTACTCGGAATAACCGCATCGTCAAACACAAACTCGCCCTTAAACAAACTGTTGCGAATATCCAAATGATAAAGTGTTACGGCTTTGAATTTATTAAACCCTCTCATATCTAGCTTACTGTTTTCATTAAACAAACAACGCTCAATTTCTACCGGAACTGTTTTTTTAATATCTTGAAAGCTCAAAAGTCCGTTAATTACGCAGTTATTAAACTCTATCGGAGCTTCTGCTCCCTCTCCTTTAACACCAACATAAAAATTGCCATCAAACACACAATCATAAAATCCGACGCCGGCTTCCGGAATATCGATACCGCCATTGGTACCAAAACGACAGTTTACAAAATAAAGTACACTGATATAAGGTGCTGACGTTGCCGCAAACAACGCTCCGGCAGAATTTACGTCACTGAAATCAAACTCCTTAAAGCAAAGTCCGATTAAACTTCCTTGCAGAAACACTTTCACATTCTGTAAAGGGCGACCTTCCGGCATAGGCTCATTATCCGGAAACAATTTGTTAATCGCCGGCACAATATCTTCATCAAAACTATAATCATAGCGAATATATTCATTTTCTCTGCCATTAACATAGATTGATTCCTCGTGCGGAGACTGAAACAAACCTTGCCGTAAGTTAAAATGTGCCATAATTCACCTCTGAAGACTTTATTCTGCTTAAAAAGACTACTACGGAATAGGTTTAATTTTATTTAACACTCAAAAATTGCGATTCCTTTACATCTAAAACAAAATATTTCCATCTTCTTACAAATCTTGCAAAACTTTTTACCTTAAGAAATCTATCAATATCTATTGATATCTATTTAAAACCGACAAATCATAAAATCATTGAAAAACAATGTATTGACTTGCATTTTGTTTTGAGCCAATACTGTTCTTGTCAGGTAGCGATACCCATGGTTAACAAAATTACGAAAGGAAAAACGATGACTGTTGTAGCATATATCATAGCTTCTTTGGTAAAAGCTTACCGTCTTAAAAAAGAAGCCAAACGCATGGAAAACATTGTCAGAGCCGCAGGCTTTGCATACTAACTTCGGTTTATAAAACCTAAACCTTATTTAACCCCTGAAATTTAACCGTTTTAACTCAAATGACCGACAGGAAAGCCTGTTTGTCAAACAGAATTATTATGCTCTTTTTTTTAACTAATATTCATTTTTGAAAGGAAATTAAAATGCAAAACTTTTTGAACAAATATAATGCTGTAAAACTTGAAAACACTCAAGATGAAGGCAAATTAACCCTTGATAGCAGCAAAAAGCGTATCTTAAAAATGCTTGATGAGAATATGAAACACATCAAAAACAACTCTTGGAACATCAAAAACCGTATGAACAAGTTGATTGTTGATACCGAAACTAATTCAATCTTCACTTTGCGTTTGGGCGGCAAGAAAATAATAAAATATTCTCTTTATCTCTTAAATGACAGAGAAAAGCTCAATTTCTTGTCTGATTTTTATGATAGTATTGTCAACAATGAGTTTGATACCGAGATTTTGAATTTCATATCCCAAGAACTTGAAAACTCACAAAAACGCAGAAAAGCTTCTTTGGAACGTCGTAAACTCAAAAAGCAACAAGAAAAGGAAAAAGCAACCAAACGCACGATTGCCGACGCCAGTTCCTTGATTGAAGAAATGATGTCGCAATCTCTGCCGCGTTATGCTCAATTATAATTTCATACACTGATAAAAAAGGAGGCTTTTGCCTCCTTTATCTTTATAAAATAGATACTAAAATCTATAACGATTTTAGTACCCGCCAATCAATTTTCCAAATAAACCCTAGAACAAATAATAAAGGATAGATCATTGCATATACATAATCATAAAGTGTATTATAAACACTATATTTCAATAAAATGACACAAGCTAAACCACCTACAACAAATGGTAATACTATATTTAATTTTCTTACATTTATTATATAGGATAAGCGATACATGCTTATAATATGGTTTATTTCAATAAATTTATTATATTCATCAGTTATACTGTTTAAATCGTGCAAATATACCACTAAATTGCGATACCAGACAATCGATAAAGTATATACTAGCATCACTATATAATATAAGTAATTGAAATTTTCTGATGGCTTAACATCATTAGAATAAAGCAATATCGCTATGCCAACTATTGAAGAACATAACGCACTATAATATTTATGAACGCTAGATATTAAACCATATATGTCTTTGATTTGCTCATTTAATATATTAAATTGCTCTAAAATACTTATTTTCATAACATTACTATCCTCTTTACAAAACATAATTTTTTCTTCAAGCAATACACGTCCAACTATTCCATCATGATTTTCTGAACTTCGGCTTTTTGTTCTTGGGCGAACAAGGCATAGCCGGACGGGGTAAATGCTATTGGCCTTAATTTTCCTTCTTTCATCCAATAACGAATGGTTGAAGTTGGAACATCGCACAACTTGGCAAATTTAGATATGGTAAGCAATGATTTATTAGGTTCTTGCTTATGAACATCCAACAAATCAATCATCATTTTAAGCGAACGATTCAATGCCGAAAGCATAAATTTATAATAAGGCTCGCTATTCTCCCTTGTTTGATATGTTTCCAAAGCACTCAAATATCTCTTTCTATCAATAGGACGAATGATTATCGGAGCGTATCCGCTTTCAAGCAACATACTGTTAAGCAACAACCTTGCCGTACGACCGTTACCGTCAATAAATGGATGGATTGTTACCAAACGATAATGAGCTTCAATCGCTTTGAGCAGCATATCATCTTCTTTTTGCAACAACCAAGCAGAAAACTCTTTCATCAAATCAGGAACTTTAAGCGGGTTTGGAAGAATTGTTTGTGAACCGGATATTCTCACTCGGACACTCCGATAAAAACCGGCATTACCATCATCAATGCCCGATAAAATAATTTTGTGTATCTGCAAGATATAGTTTTCATCAATTTTAACCGCCTTGGCCGCAGATGTTTGAATAAATTCAAAAGCTTTTGCATGGTTAATTGCTTCCAAATAATCATTGATAGGCTTTGCTCCGGAGGTAATTCTTTCTTCAATGGCCATCTCAGTTTCTTTTCGGGTTAAGGTATTACCCTCAATCGCATTGGAAGTATAAGCAAGCTCTGTTTTTAGCCATTTATCAAGAACCTTTTGATTATCCTTATTTTTCAATAGCTTTTGCAAAATAGCTTTATTTTCTTCTATTTTTGATCTTATTTCCTGCATGACGGCCTCATACTTCATGGTTTTTATATTTATAAACTATAAACCTCAAAGTCCCAAATGTCAATCAATACTTCATAGTTGCATAAAAATAAAAGTATGAAGTTTATTGATAATGAAAAATCTATATTTCTGTTACCATTTTCCCGAACTATATAAAATCCTTCTTGACTATAGAAACCAGTGAGATATGGTGGTTATAAACTAATTAAAAGGGTGAGACAGTTGGGTGTGTTTTAGAGTTCGGCAAAAACCGCACATCCAGAAGAAAAAATCATGCTTTTTCATGAGGTTGGCTTTTGTGAGACTACGGCTTCCAGCCTTAGTGTTTCAAAGTGTTCTTAAAAGCATGTTTCTGCAGCAAAATGTTCTTTTTTCTTACCGGTGCTCTTGAGCTAATTTTGCATATTTTTCTTATATTTTGTTCACTCGTCTTTACGCATCAAAAATAAGATTTCGTTCTATTTTAGACACAAATATAGTTTTATATGTGATTTTTTCACATTTAACTTGATTTTTTATTCCAAAATGATATATTTATAATACTTTTTAGGAGAAATAATCATGCTTTTAAGCTTTTCAGTTAAGAATTTTGGCCCATTCCAAGATAAAGTAACTTTATCTATGTTTCCAGCAAACTTAAAAAAGCAACACACTGAACATATTATCTCAACACCATCTTTCAAAGCTCTTAAAGGAGGCTGCATTTTTGGTGCCAATGCATCAGGAAAAACTAGAGCCATTTCAATATTACCAACCTTACGCAATATGATTTTTATCCGCAATTCTCCTTCTTTGCTTTTATCTAACCAATATATGTTTGGAGATGATAGGATTTCTGAATTTGAAGTTGATTATCAAATTGATTCTGTTGATTATCGCTACTATGTATCTACAGATGGTAATGTTATTCTTAAAGAAAGTTTAAGTTTAATTCAAAAAAACGGTAATTTAAAACCTATTTTTGAACGCAACAATTTAGATATCACTATCGGAAAAATGTTATCTGACAGTGAAAACTGGTATAAAGGAAGGACCCTAAAATCTTCATCTTTTTATCTAAAACAACTTGAAACAGATGGAATTATTGATAACCGAAATAAAATAGTCGGGTCAGAACACTTTATTCGTGCATATAACTTTTTTATGGGAATGAGTGGTATTGATCCTGTCAATGGAAATAACATTGAATTACTTTATGGTGACTTTACCGTATATGGATACCATAACTTTTTAGAAGAATTCCTAAAACATGCTGATCTTGGCATTTCAAATGTTAATTTTGAACCTTTATCCAAAGATAAAGTTGAAGAGCTTTGGAAAGACATTATAAAGTTTTATGAAGTCTCAATCTTAACATCATTTAAAGCTATCTGGATAAAAGATCCGGCATCCGGAAACTTTTATATTTTAGAAATCAAGAACAATGAACTTTCTGGATACAAAATAGTTACCTATCACAATAATAAGCGTTTTGATATGTTACAAGAATCTTCGGGAACAATCCGTATGATTGAGATTTCAATTTATTTTTATAAATTGATTACTTCAGATAACATGTGCTTATTTATTGATGAGTTAGATTGTAGATTACACCCATTTTTGGCTGAATTTCTATTGAAACTACATCTAGGAAACAATAAACATAATTCACAACTTCTTGTCACATTACATGAATTTTATCTTATGAATAGCAATATATGGAGAAGTGATGAAATCTGGTTAACGGAAAAAAGAATAAATGGCTCTTCCGACTTATATTCTCTTTATCAATTCAGACCTCGCTTTGATAAAGATTTGCAAAATGGATACATGCAGGGCAGATACGGAGCTATTCCAATGTTGGGAGACTTTAATGAATAGAAAAAGCACATATTCACGCCGTTTTAAATTTGATTTGGTAATATATTTATTTTCTGAAGGAGTGACAGAAATTGATTATTTAGAGCAATTCATCCGCCAAAACAGTAAAACTGAAAATGTAAAAATTATCCGCAGAAAAATATGCCCCAACCAAATTACGCTGGCTCAATCGGCTATTGATTGGGCTCAAAATAATCCTTTACATCAGCATGAAGAAATTTGGCTCATATTTGACGATGATGGAAAGTCCGATAATGTAAAGCAAACATTTAAAATGGTTGAGAGTTGCAAATTTAACATCAATATTGCCTACAATAAACCTTGTATTGAAATTTGGCCTTTACTGCACAATCACGTTAATAATGTTTCTAATCAATCTCAAGCTCAAAGTAAATTGCACGAAATCATGAAATCATACAAACACGATCATTATCCCTATTTTGATCTATCTAAAATGCCTGATTATGAATACGCCGTAGCCCAAGCAAAATCTTGGAAAACCTCTTTAAATAATGATCCCGAATACGTTTCCTCCAAATTTGCTGGTATTTATAAATTAACAGAAAAAATCAAAAATACATAATACACTAATAAGCTATTCTCATATATTTTAAGTATAAAAATCCTTCTTGACTATAGAAACCGGTGGGGTATGGTGGTTATAAATTGATTAAAAGGGTGAGACAGTTGGGTGTGTTTTGAAGTTCGGGAAAACCGCCCTTTAGCCTGAAAAAATGGCGTTTTTTCATTGACTTGGATTTTTGGGTTTTATGCCTTCCAGCCACCCCAGCCACAGTTCAAAAATCGTCAGAAATGGCGATTTTTTCTTTATAAATCAACCAGTTAACCGAATCCGAAAATTTATATCATTACAGGCTTAAATATGAATCATCTTCGGACTACTTTTTATAACTTTTCTTATTTTTCAACAAGTTAACTAAAGGCATTCTTTCATAGCCTTTTGGGATTATCATTTATCCAAAGCCGGATTTGAAACTTGCTTAAAATAAAAGTTTTTGACGTTACCGACGATTTATTTTTGTTTAAAGCACTTGTACGGTCTCGGCTCCCGATATGCCTATTCCGTCTATGGTTAGGCTTTAAAACATTCACAACAGCCAGAAATATCTCATACATTTTTTAACATGCCTCTCTCTCGTCAAAATGAATTATTAAAAATGTTACTTAAAGATTGTCAACTTAATGGTAAACAGCTTGAATACACCTTAAGAAAACCTTTTGATATGCTTGTAAAAAATCCAATTGCTAAATCTTGGCCAAACTTAATATTGAATATCCGAAATATTTTTATGTTTACACTTTCGCTTTGATAATGATTTTCAGAATCTGTTGATCTGAACTAATATTTGTAACTTATTTCTAATCCGCAAACTACAAAACCGCTCCTGCCAATTCGTACAGAATTGTATTTTGTTAGTGCAACGCTTTATTTTTTATCCATAATTTTAATTTTTCGACATAAAAATACCTAATAATCAAACATTTAAAAGACTTAAAAGCATAGTGCTTTTGACACAAAAAGTATGAAATAAGCAGCATTACCCTAAAAATTGTTAATATGTTTTATTTATATCTTGAAAATTGCATATAATTTTGTTATACGATATTTATCACTCGAAACAAGTGTATCTAAAATCCAAAGATTAAGTTCTTGGATTTTTTTCATTTTAAATTCATTATGAAAGGAAAAAAACATGAGTAACCTTATACGTTACATCATTCAGGACGATCCTGAAAAAGAAATGAAAAAGAAGCAAATAAAAAGAAATACCAATAACAAAATGACCAATTTATTAGAAACACCATTTGAACAAATTTTCGGTGCTGCATCTGATATGTATAAAAATTACAAGGAGATGAGAGAAGATAATGTCATCGGAAATGATGATTATTTCCATTGTAAAGCAAATTATGAAGCTACGCAAAGAGGGAAATGGGGTGAGAAAACTGCCGAAGCTCTTGGCGATGCTAAAGAACGCATTGACTATTTCAAAAATAGGATTATAAAAGGAACATCAGCAATAGATGCCTACGCTGACTATGAACATGATAAATATATTAATTCACTGGGACGACATCAGGCTAAAAGTGGACTATATACAAATGCCAAAGATGGTTGTGAATTTAAAAGAAAAAAATTAATAAATAAAAAATATTAGACCGTGACAAAAATTCTAAAAATATTTACGACAAGCTTTTTTTGTGTATGTTTGTTAGCTCTAATTATTTCTTTCATCCGTAATCCTTATTGGTTGAATATTGATACCTGTTTAGATAACGGACAAGTGTGGGATTACCAAAAAAACATTTGTCGGAATGATTGCTTGATTTGGAAAAAAAAATTTGGCTGCATTAAACTTACACCTGAACAAACAAAACTTTTAAAACAATGCCAAAATTTACCAAATTGTCCAGATAATCAAACTTACAAAGAAATTTGCTTAAACAATCAAAAAGCTTGGAACATTAATCATAAAGAATGCAAATTTGACTTTGTTCCGCAAGAATGTTCTAAATTATCCGGAGTATGGGAATATCCGGAAACCTGCAATAAAAAATAATTTTTAGTTATTGATACATTAAAAGAGAGGTTAAGCATTTAATTTAGCTCAGGTTCTGCATGCCGTTTCCAGCCAAATATAAAGAAAACAATTTACCCAATGGGCAAAAACTCATAATAAAACTAAAAGCTTGTCTTATGGCACATTTCATTATAAACTGCTCATATATCAACAAAAACAGAAACAAACAACGAAAATTAAGCTCCATTTTCAATGTAACCACATATTCTGAAATGCCGCAATATCGGGAATATGCCTAACCATGAAAGCTTTGATAAAAACATTGACGCTTTTGCTGTTTCTGACAGGCTGTTCATCAACAACGGTGCCGGACAATTTCGTTTATAAAGAAATCAAAACCCGAAACTTTACCGTTGCGACCTGGCAAAAAATAACGCAGCCGCAAGGCATTTACAAAATATACCTTGAAGGTGACGGTTATGCTTTTAATTCTCACGGCAAAGCATCTCAAGATCCAACACCGCGCAGTGCCCTCGTCCGAGAATTGGCCTTTGGGGATCCTAGCCCGAACGTTATTTACTTAGCCCGTCCCTGCCAATACGTCAAAAGCGAAATTTGCGCCCAAAGGCATTGGACGACAGCCCGATTCGCTCCGGAGATTATCAACGCCGAAGACGAAGCCGTCAGACAAATTGCCGGCAATCATCCCTTAATTTTGATCGGATTTTCCGGCGGGGCTCAGGTCGCCGGGTTGTTGGCTACGGCAAAACCCGAATTGAATGTCAAAAAAATCATCACCGTCGCCGGCAACCTCGACCATCTGGCCTGGACGCAATACCACAATTTGCCGCCGCTTAATGAATCGCTGAATTTAGAAAGTTACCGCAAACAGTTTGCTGAAATTCCGCAAATTCATTATGTCGGTAACGCTGACAAAGTAATGCCTCCAGTGTTGGTTCGGGAATTCATCAACAACGACGCTCTAGTCGTTGAAGTCAACGGCGCAAGCCATAATACCGGTTGGGAAAGTATTTATAATAAAATCTGGAGCGAAAGATGAAAAGAACATTATACTTACTGATTTTCCTGCTTTTATCCGCTCCCGTTTGGGCTTCCGACGATGCTTCAACTGTGGTTATGAATACCAAGACTTATATTTACCATAGTCCGACCTGCAAATGGGCAAAACGTTGCACCAAAAACTGCATCAAAACCCCCAAAGCCAAAGCAAAATCACAAGAAGCCAGACCTTGTAAAGTCTGCGGCGGTTAATATTCCAATACGGATCAAAAAAAATGATCAGGAATCAAATCCTTGTTGACTGCCTTTCTGCCGAAATTGTCTTTTCAATAAAGAAACCTATTTGGGTTCAGATAAATGAATTCTGCAAAATTTCAGTCATTAGCGCTGAAGCAGCGTATTTTTTCTAACGATGATTGTAAAACTTGCAAAAGAAAAAAATCTTGGATAACTTATAAAAAAACATAATATAAAGCAACAATCATGAAACATATCTTAGATGAAAATCTGGCTTATGAAATCCTCTCGGCCGTTGAAGAAGTTCCGGAGGGAAAAGTCGCAACTTACGGACAAATCGCCCGCTTAATCGGTCGGAGCAAAAACGCACGCCTGGTCGGGCAAGTCTTAAGCCGAGCAGAATATTACGGTACCTACCCTTGCCACAGAATCGTCAACCACTGCGGCAGACTCGTTCCCGGCTGGGAAGAGCAAAAAGATCTCTTGACTTGCGAAGGCGTAACCCTAAAAGACGCCAACCATGTTGACCTCAAAAAACATCTCTGGAATATTTGATTCTTCCCCTCACCGAGATATCCGCAAAATATTTTAATCTTTTATTGACAATATTCAAAATGACTTATATAAAATAATAGTAATCATTATTATTTTTAATTCCCAAAAGATTTCGCGGACAAATCATTGCCTGTAAAGTCGATTAGCAGATTTTATGAAAGGAAAATTCAATGACTAAACTCGATTCATTAAACACGTTTTTATCCAACCTGGCGGTATTAACATACAAGCTTCATAATTTACACTGGAATGTCACCGGCCCGTCTTTCGTGCAGATTCATGAATTTACGGAAAAACTGTATGACACCTGCTTTGAACAATATGATGAAGTTGCCGAAATCTTGAAAATGCAAAACGAAATGCCCCTTGTCAAAATGACCGATTACCTCGCTCATGCTACAATCAAGGAAATCAATGCCCAAGATTTCACTGAAGCGGAAGTCGTCAAAATCGTTGACGCCGACATTAAGGAAATGAACAGACTGGCTCGCGAAATCAGAGAAATTGCCGATAAAGAAGGCGACTTCCATGTTGTCAGCGTCTTTGAAGACTACCTCAAAGCATACGCCAAAAACTTGTGGTTTTTAAAAGCGATGCAAAAATAAAACACTGCTTTTCAAACATCGCTCCCCCGGCAAGGGCTGTCGGGGGATTTTTGTTACGTTGCAACTGAACATCTAAACCTAATATGCTACAATTAGTCAATTTAGGCATTGGAAATAGTAACGGTTGCGACTAGACATCTAAACCTAATATGCTACAATTGGACACAAGAAGTCGAATATACTGAACCCGTTGCGACTAGACATCTAAATCTAATATGCTACAATCTGAAAAGCCAGTGCATTTGCCATCCTCAAGTTGCGACTAGACATCTAAATCTAATATGCTACAATTTGACGGATTGTTAATCATCGTCATGCCAGGTTGCGACTAGACATCTAAATCTAATATGCTACAATAACGTAACGTGCAATGTAAGCTGCTGTGTTGTTGCGACTAGACATCTAAATCTAATATGCTACAATCCGTTTGAAAATGATGAGAGCTGAAATCGGTTGCGACTAGACATCTAAATCTAATATGCTACAATATGTGGGGCTGATGTTAAAGTTATCAACAAGTTGCGACTAGACATCTAAATCTAATATGCTACAATACAGATGCTCGGGCTGACGAATCTGAAGTCAGTTGCGACTAGACATCTAAATCTAATATGCTACAATATGCCGGAAGACTTTACTACGTCAAAAAGGTTGCGACTAGACATCTAAATCTAATATGCTACAATGTCGGAAACGCTGTAACTCAGCTGGAACTTGTTGCGACTAGACATCTAAATCTAATATGCTACAATTATGCTTTCCACAGTTATGTCAACCTTGTGTTGCGACTAGACATCTAAATCTAATATGCTACAATACCATTGCCGAAAAATATAAGGAATGGCTGTTGCGACTAGACATCTAAATCTAATATGCTACAATCGCCTTTAATTTTTAACGGGTTGCCCGACGGTTGCGACTAGACATCTAAATCTAATATGCTACAATAAGAGCCGGGGTCGCTTTTGACCTGCTTTTGTTGCGACTAGACATCTAAATCTAATATGCTACAATCTTCGCTTTTATTATAATGGCTTATTTCAGTTGCGACTAGACATCTAAATCTAATATGCTACAATGGATGGAGCGGTAGAATTAACCAATCTAAGTTGCGACTAGACATCTAAATCTAATATGCTACAATCGGAGTATATGCAACCTTTTTGTTGCGCAAGTTGCGACTAGACATCTAAATCTAATATGCTACAATAGAAAAGCTCGAAACCAAGGGAAACAAACGGTTTTGAGCTTTTCTACATCTAAAAAAATAAAAAAATTTCAAATACTTTTTGCTGTTTTTTCTCATTTTTATTGTTTCTTTTTCCTCTAAAAAACACCTACCGCATCTTGCAAAATCAAAATAATTCAAACTGAGCAGGTTCTTCTTTCAGCATTTTATCCACACGATTTTCTATATGAATAATATTAGAAAATTGCTTATCTGTAAAAAACAAAATATTCACATCCCCATATTGTGGATTATTCTTTTTAATGGCTCTGATAAATTTTTGCGAACTTTCAAACGTTCCGGCAAATTGCACATAAACAGAAAATTGAACCATCTCAAACCCCTCGTCCAACAAAAACTTTCTGAATTTTGCCGCCGCTTTGCGTTGAGCATGAGTTTCGGTCGGCAAATCAAACATGACCATCATCCACATTAACTTCCTCCCGTTAACATATTCCCTTGTCCTCACAGCAACCGATCCTCAAACAAATAATTATTGAAATTAAACTTCACCTCCTTGGTTTTATAAATGTTAACCAAATCCCAAACCGACTGTTGCAAAATCATAGACAAAGGCGAAAAACCTTCACCATTATAAAAATCTTTGGTCAACAAGGCGGACAATCCTGCTTTATCCTCCGGCATAAGCTCCGTTAGCTTCTCTCTTTGCTCCCATAAACGATAAACAAAACAATCCACGACGGGACGAAACGGCTCCATCAAATCATCGACCAGACAAAAAGGATTCAACTTATTATAATGCCCCACCCCGTAAGAAGGGTTTAACCCTGCTGCCACCACATACCTGTCCAAAGAAGAACGCAAAATAGCATATCCGTAATTAAGAAAAGAATTGATACCGCCAATTTCCTTATCCCGAACAAAATCGTTTCCAAATAAAGACTTAAAATATAACCGAGCAGCATAAGCCTCCCGATTGGAACGATCACCGGACAAAACCTTTTTATATATATGCTGAAGCTGATTTTGCTTCTGAAAAAGAGCTAAAACCTTAGACTGATTCTTAATTTTTTCCCGTACGATCATTTGCCAGATCTTCTTCTCCAGAGGCTTTTTATTCTCAATCTGCAAATACTGTATTTCCGTTTGCCGACTTTGCCCGACATAAGATAAAAGCAAACCACAGGGGCTATAATTTTTTCCCAAAACAACCAGTGGAATATTTTCCTCGCAAAGCCTTTGCAACAAATTATTGGTATAAACAACGTTAAAAGCCGTCACAATAACGGCATGAAGAGAATTAAAGGGAATATCCTTTCGGATATCCCCTTCTTCAATTCTCAAAAAGCCGCGATAAGCGCTTAACTTTTTATTGTTGCTGGCAATTTCGATAATTCTATTTGGCATGTCGGATTCTCCCGGTAAACGAAACAAAGACTTTTCTGACTTGACACTCTTGCAATGCACTGACCGAAGCGCCCCAAGATTTTGTATCGTCCTTTTCTTTGGCAATATTATGAGGCGTGAGGAAAACTCGTCCTCCAGACATTTTTTTAACCCGCAACAAAACCTGCGTCTCCTTCAAAGCAGAATCTTGCTCAAACAGCTCCCGCACATAATCCTGCAACCCTTTGGAAAATTTATCGTCAAACGCCTGTTCTCGTGAAAAGACCGCCACAACCATGTCATTTCTTCTTAAAGACATAATTCTTTTGGCATTCGGATATTTATAGCGCCAATAAGCAATCTCTTCACCTCTGGCCCGACGCACCGTCGCATTATAATTAGAAACAATCTCAAGCCGCCATTTGCCGCGATCTTTCGTGGCCATGCCGCAAACTTTGTTCTGCGGATTTATTTCATAGATTTCGGCACAAAAATTTCCGCCGCCGACAAACCACTTGAAAGCCTTTTGGGCTGCTGAGCGCAATTGCCGCACAGCCGCTTCCTCTTCAGCCTCTAACGCTGCTTTAGCAACCTTTTCCTCTTTCGTTTTAGCTTCTGCCGAAGCGGCTTTTCCGGCACAAACAAACCAATTCCGAAAAGCGTCATAATAAGCCTTTTTATCCTCTTTGCGGTAAAAGATAGGAATATACTCCGTAATCTTTTTATTGATAACCTTATCACGACACTTAAAAATCGCCTCTAAGCTCTTGTCATCCACAAAATTCTTCAGGCCATACGCACTGTCTTCATGCAACTGCCCAATAGTCGATTTCCTGTCATGAATGTTTTTCAGACTCGGTTTGTGAGAAATGTTTATCTTGGCAATCTTGTCCCAAACCTCCGGAACATTTATCGCCTTGGGGAAGGGAAAATAGCGGTTAACAATTCCTTCTCGGCAAACACGGACAAAATCTTTGATACGTTTTTTCAAAGCAGCCTTTTCTTGGCCAGAAACACTCGGATCCTTAAATTTGCCAAATTCGCCGGCAAACTCCTTATAAACCGTCTCTGCAACCTTTTTCAAAGCTTTTGCCGTCTCTGCAATCTGTGAACGCTCAATAGCCGAAACGATAAAAGCGTCAATCGCATGGTGGTTATGCAATGCCCGATAAGCCTCTTCATCTTCCTCATTCTTATATTGATTTAATCCCCAAGCCTTACGTATCATCGCCGTTAAAGCGCCGGCGACGGCCTGTACCCTCTGCTTTCCGTCCTCTCGGACAATCGGTTGCAAATAATCCTGCAACAAGCGGGTCATATATCTGGTATCGTTAAGAGAACTAGCTATCGGCCCTTCCTGATCCTCAAAGCGCTCCATAGCATCGGGAGCAAAACGCCATTGCTGCTCATAACTGAGGCTTTTGGCCCGTCGCCGAATGGCTTCCCAATCATAACCATCCTTACTTTGCCCAAAAGCTTCATAAGGCGTTTTGTTAGCTTTATAACGATTTGCCTCAACACTGGCCAAAACCTTATTATTAAGACTGTCATCCAAACTGCGGGAAAAAGGAATCAAATGTTCTATCTGAAACTTTTGACCGTTCAACAAATCTCCGAGAGAAATTTGCTTTCCGGAGAAAGGACATTCCCGTACTAAGGGATCGCCGTTATAACGGGAAAGCCTTTTCCAAATCTTATATTTTTGCAAATCACGCTTATTATAGGCGCGATCACCAAGTTTATCCCTCAATTCCTGTAAAAGTTTTTTGTTTTCTCTTTCATTTTGATCCTGCGCGTCAGCCATCTTTTTACGCTCGCTGGTCGAAGCCCCCAGCTCCCGGGCATATTCAACTGCCAGATCATAGGGCTTGCCGTAACGTTCAATTAATTCATTGACCAAATGCCTGATCTGGTTCAGCGCCACATGGACAGTCGCATTGTTGATTTTTCCGAACTCTTCTTCGACACAGGTCGGCTGCATCTTTTTTCCCAAACAGCTCTGGCTTAAAATCTCACCGTAATAAGGCAACCGCTCCAAATGTTCATAGACCTTATTGCTGTGACAATATCCGGCTTTCAGACAAGCATCGGAAAAACTTTTCTCTGTTTTCATAAAAGGCAAAATCTTCCGAATGGCTTTTTCAGACAGCGCACAAACCCCCTCCTCCAAGTCAATCTCATAGAGCAGCTCTTCCGCCGCCTCGGAAGAAAGGCCAAAGCGCCGACACAAATAATCTTTGATCATCCGGTCTTCGTCTTCAATCGAGATCTTAGTCCGGGGAAATTTGATAAAACTCCCGGGCCTGAATAAAACATTGATAATCTCTCCTCTCTCAGCCTCCGTAAACTTCTCCCAATAATCGGCAAAAAAATGCGAACGATTAATCGCATCCTCCGTACGATTGACAATAAACCCTTTTCCTAAAGATGCTTCCCGATTCTCTTTTTGTTCAAAATTAAACAGCCCCTTCTTGTCCAATCCCAAAGCCTTTTTAAGATGGATATAAGGAATGATGCCCTGAGCATTGGGCTTGATCTCTCGCGGATCCATCAACAAAGAGAACAATCTGTCGCAAGTCGGCGCATCAAGCGGCCGATAGTCGGAAGAATTCTCCGCAACAAACTTCAAATTCAAAAGATGCTGCCGGATTCTGAATTCCTGAAATAACGGATGTGCCTTCGGAAGACGCTTTTCGCCCTTTTCAAATTGACATTCTCCTTCTTCCGCTTCTTTCAATGGCCGCTGAAAGAAAAGAAGGTCATATATCTTCTTCTTGTTTTCATCAGTCAAAATCTGCGGATAAAACGGCTGCTGTTTTTCCCAAATTTGTATAAATTCATGCTGATAAATTTCTCTGAACGGAAACGGACCGCCGCGAAAAGAACCGTCATCATTAAACATATTTGTCAGACGGATCGGATTTCCCCGATTCTTTTGCAACCGCCGATACAAAAACTCGCCGTATGTTCGGGCGCCGTCTTGAGCAATGGCTTCCTGAAGTTCTTGATAACCTTTTTTCAGTTTTCCGCCCTCTTTTCCGCTGTCTTTCCGATTCGATTGAAAACCTTTCCTCTGAACCAGCTGCATAAAAACCCGGCCCAACTCGTAAGCTTCCAGCGGACGGTCAAGCGCTTCTTTCCGCAACTGATAAGGATTAAGCAGCTTCAAAGCCTGCCTTGCCGTCCGATCTTCGGGAAACAATCCCAATGCCGTCAAAACCTTCAACAGTTCCCGTTTTTGAATGTGCTTCCGATTGTTCAGTCGCCTGGCACCGCGGGCCTCTCTCCTTTTCACGCAGAGAGACGCTTTGCTTTTGTCCTCCCGACCGTCATCAAAAATCCGCACCCCGATGTCGAGCAGGCGCTGAGTTTCTAAGTCAAAAACCGACCACCCAATGGAAGTCGCGCCCAAATCAAAACCCCATCTGCATTTCATCTGCCGTCTCCTCAAAAGTTATTTAAATCAATAATACACAAATAATAACAAAAAACAAGTTGACATTGCATCAATTTGGGATTAAATGTGAACTATCGAATAAATTGGTAGCATATTAGATTTAGATGTCTGTCGCTAATAAGAAATTTATTTCGATATTAAGCTTAATAACTTCGGTTATTAAGCTTTTTTTACAATCGGTAATAAACTTTCCCCAAAAATCGTAGCCCCAGAAGCTGACATTGTTTTTTTGCGCTTAACCATTTGTAAAATAACCTATAATCTTTACAATAGCTTCTTTTTATGCTATCCTTTAGACAGAATGACAAATAAATGCAGGCAGGCTAAAATGAATGTAAAAGAAAAAATCGAAAAGCTACAAGAAAAGCTAAAAAGGCGCGCCGTTAATCTGAGCCTTGCCGCCGTCACCGTGCTTCAAGGTCCGACCAACGCGTCCGCGACCGTTTCGGCATCCGCACCTAAAGACAAAAATATTTCACCCATAGAAACCCTGGCTCCGCAACAGTCGGAGAATCTACAACAAGAAAACCTGCCGCAGGAAGAAATGACCTTGGGCATCGGCGAGCTGAAAAACCTTCTTCAAGCTTATAAGGCCGAATTGCCGCTTGAGGCTCTGGAAAACATTGAAGCCGGTCCAAGCTGGCAAAAGGTGCATTCGATTTTAAGCAAGGGCTTTTCCTTTACCACCCGAAATTCGCGCGGCGAAGTCAAAAAAAGATACTGTGGTCTGAATCGCTCTCCGCAGGGTGCTTGCGCCGGCGCCATCAAACGCCTGCTGAACAAGGTGTACGGAATTCCGATCTCTGGCAACCTTTCGGCTTATCAGGAGAAAGACCATCTTCTGGAAACCGACAAGTTTTTGAGCCTCAAAATAAGCATTAAAGACGTCAAAAGATGTCCTTTGAACACCGTTGTCGTCATCCCCAAATGCACGGGACACCCGCACGGACATATTCTGACCGTCGCCGAAGAGGGGATCTTTTGTTCCGATGGACGGGAAAAAGCCGGAAAATTTTTTGAAAACAATTATAAAGACGCCAAAGAAGTTTACGCCTTTATTCCCACGGACGGTTCCATCAAACTGACGCCGGAGCTGTTGCAGAGCATGCCGCAATTGCAAGCGGCCTTTACGCCGCTTAAAAAAGACACCCGGCAAATCGGTTTTGATCTGCTCACTCAGACCAACAAGGTCCCGCATCCCGCAACCTTAATCGCACTTAACAACATGCGCCGTCCCAACGGCAAATAAACATGGCTTTTTATAGGCATTGGCAGAGTTTCTCTGCCTTTTTCTTATCCGCAAAAAAGAATTTAAAAAAATTTTTTCCCTTAAGCGTTCCTTAAGTGCGTTATGATGAAGTAAAGGTGTAAACAAGTTCAACACAAACCAATATAAGGAGAAAACACATGAAAACAATTACCACTGCATCGGCTTTCGTCTTGGCTTTGAGCATTTGCGGCAGCGCCATGGCCGCAGGACTGACGGCCCCCGCCGGCGGTTTTCAGGGACCGGGACTGAAAAGCTCCACCGTTGCAGAAGCCCTGACCTACAGCGACGACACGCCGGTAGTTTTGGTCGGACAAATCGAACGCGGCCTCGGCGATGAAAAATATCTCTTTAAAGATGCCAGCGGATCCGTTACAGTAGACATTGACCATGAAGACTGGCGCGGACAAACCGTCACGCCGCAAGACACGGTCGTCATTGAAGGCGAAGTCGACAAAGATTTCTTCAAAACCGAAATCGACGTCGATAAAATCAACATAAAAAAATAAAGGGCTGAGGAATAAACAACATGCGGGTACTGCTCATCGAGGATGACAATTTGATCGGAGACGGTCTGAAAACCGGACTGGAACAACTGGGATTTTCCGTGGACTGGTTTAACGACGGCGAAGACGGGGAAGAAGCCCTCTTCCAGGCGCCATACGACGCCGTCATCCTCGATCTGGGCCTACCCGGCGCCGACGGACTTGAGGTCCTGCAACACTGGCGGCAAAAAGGACGCCGGGAACCGGTACTGATTTTGACGGCCCGCGGCGACGTAGACCAACGCATTATCGGTCTCAACAGCGGCGCCGATGACTACCTCGGCAAACCCTTTGCCTTAAAAGAGGTTCAAGCCCGTCTCAATGCCCTCATCCGCCGCAACAACGGACAAGTTACGCCAAAAATTGCCTGTCGCGACATCAGGCTCGATCCCCACACCCGAAAAGTCACGCAAAACGGCAAGGAAATCACCCTTTCGCCCAAGGAACTCATTGTCTTGGAGCTCCTGATGATTAACAAAAACAAAGTACTCTCCAAGGAAAGCATTGAAAACAAAATCTATTCCTGGGACGACGAAGTTCAAAGCAACGCCGTCGAAGTGCACGTTCATCATCTGCGCAAAAAACTGGGCAAAGACATCGTCCGTACCATCAATAAAATCGGTTATATTATGGAGGAGACATGAAAACACTGAGCTTAAGGCTGCGCCTGATTATCTTCTTTGTTCTCACCTCCGCACTTGTCTTTGCAATCGCGGCCATTGCTTCGTGGAAGGAAACCGGCGAAAAGGTCGATGAATTTTTTGACACTTACCAAATGGCCCTGGCGCGCCAACTTTCGGCCGCCGATTGGAGCCGTACCACCCCGCAGATCCAAAACATAACCGACAAGCTCATCAAACGCATTGACAATGCCGAGGACGAAGACGAAGCGATTGGCTTTGCCGTCTTTAACCGGCAGGGACAAATGGTTTTTCATGATAACGAAAACGGCAAAGACTTTTCCTTTGCTCCTCAGAGCGGGCGTTTTGCCGAACAAACCGTCGACGATGAAAAATGGCGCCTGGTCTGGCTTCGTTCCGCCGACGGACAATACATCATCGCTGTCGGGCAAGAACTCGACTACCGCAACGACATCGTCTGGGACATGACCGAAGAGTTCATGCTTCCCTGGGGGATCGGCATTGTCAGCATTCTGCTCATCATGATTGCCGTCATCACGCACGAACTTTTGCCGCTCAAACGCTTGAGCGACAACTTAAACCGCCGTGATCCCGACGACCTTTCGCCCTTGGACGAACCTCGCCTGCCGACGGAAATTCTGCCGCTGATCAACGCACTTAATCAGCTTTTGAAAAAAATAAAGGCCATGTTGGAGCGTGAAAGAAGCTTTATTGCCGATTCCGCACATGAGCTGCGCACGCCGCTGACGGCGCTCAAAGTCCAGTTAGACGTCGCCAAATTGGCCGGCGATAATGCGGAAACCCGGCAAAAAGCCTTGCAAAAGCTGGAAAACGGCATCGACCGTTCCGCCAGACTGGTCGAACAACTCTTGGCTCTCTCCAAAGCGCAGTCGACGGAACAATCTGCCGTCAAAGAAAAAATTTTCTGGAAAAGCATCATTATGCAAATCATTGAAGAATATCAGGAAATCGCCGCGGAAAAGCAACAAAGCATCACAACCAAGCTAAAAGGCAAAGGTCCCTTTTCCGAAGGCAACCCGCTGCTGGCCTCTCTGATTGTCCGCAACCTTTTGGACAACGCCGTCAAATACAGCCCGCCTCAGGCAAAAATTACCGTTTCGCTGACGTCCCGCGGCCTCTCCGTTACCAATTCGGGTGTCAAAGTCGCCGAGAAACATCTCCGGCGCCTCGGTAATCGTTTTTACCGTCCTGCCGGCCAAACGCAAAACGGCAGCGGCCTGGGTCTCTCGATTGTCAGCCGCATCTCCGGACTCTACGGCGCCGATTTCAGCTGCCGTAATACAGCGGAAGGATTTTGCGTCAAAATCTCCGCCGCAAATCTCAGCGAATAAAATTCGTAAACACCGGAGAGGTCAATTCCGGAGGCTGAATGCCCGCTTCGCGTCCCGCGGCAAGACATTTCAGCAGCCAGGCCATGTTTTTTCCCAACAGGGTCATAATCTGCACGCCTTCTTGATCTTTCATCACCTCTTCCGGAGTCTGACCGTGCACCATGTTCCAATAGCGGGAAGAGACGATCGGCATTCTGCTGATTGTAAAATATTTTTGCAGCACATCGACCGAAGCCGTCGTTCCGGCCCGCCGCGCCGAAACCACCGCGACTCCCGGCTTATTGGCAAAGACTTTTGACCCCGCGTAGAAAATCCGATCCAACAACGACAAAACGCGCCCACTCGGATGCGCGTAATAAACCGGAGACCCGAAGACAAATCCGTCGGCTTTCTCGGCCCGTTCCAAAAAGTCGTTCACCAGATCGTCACTAAAAATGCAACGGTTGTTTCCGTTTTCATGACATTTCCGACAAGCAATGCAATCGCGCACCGCAGAAGTTCCGCTCTGCACAATTTCCGTTTCGATTCCTTCTTCATTTAAGGCGGTCGCCACCAGAGAAAGCGCCGTAAAAGTGCAGCCTTTGGGCCGCGGACTGCCGTTGAGCATTAGAACTTTCATTGTTTCCTCCCATCTTGTTTTTCAATGACTTTATCCCTTTTATACCGAACAAGCAACTCGTTTTTTTATTTTGGCGCATTGATTATGACAAATGCATAGTTATATCTTGCCTGATAATCAAAAGGAAAACCGATGAAAAAGATAGCCGTTCTGTTGTTTGTTTTTTTATGCCGATTGGCACCGCTTCAGGCACAACCCTCCGTTGACGACGCCGCCGCTTTGCTGGACCTCACTCAGACCGGCAAACAGTTGACCGATGTCACCACCAAGCTCAACGGCGGAAAAGCAAGCAAAGAGCAAATCAGCGACTTCATCCAAACCCTCACCAGTCTGCAGGCGTCCCTTGCGCAAAACCGCCAACATTATGCCGCAGAATTTGATTCCGTGCAAAAAAAGCTCAACGCCCTCGGCCCTGCACCGGAAAAAGCCGGTACGGAACCGCCGGCCATCACCCGCCAACGTAAGGACTTCACGGCTCTAGCCGACAAAAACAAAGCCGCCATGGTGCAGATTGACCTGCTCCTGACCCAAATAGATGAAATCAACGGCCTGATTCTCAAGCTGCGCAACCGTCAACTTTTAAACAATATTTTGGTCAAGCAAAGCTCCATTTTTCATCCCCAGGAATTTTGGCAGTCCCTGACCAATTTTTCCTATTTCCTTTTTGAGCTGACCAAATCGCCGCTCAGTTGGTACCGACATCTGACGCCGGAACGCCAAATGACCGTCAACAACAACCTGCTGATCGTCATTGTCAGCATGCTCGGTGCCTTAATTGCCGCCTACCTACTCAGCCGCTACGTCAAACGCTGGTTTGGATATCGGACCTCCGTCGAACGCCCCGACTATTCGCAAAAAGTCCGGGCCGGCATTGGCATGTTCGTTGCGCGCGGCGCCATTCCCGCCGCCATCATCGGCGCCTTTCTCTTTTGGCTCAAAAACAACAGTCTGATCAATACCGATTCCTTTGGTTTGCTGTTAAACACCGCCGCGCTGTACCTGCTTTATTACTACCTCACCAAAGCCGTGGTAAAAGTCACCTTTACCCCCTCAAGCGGCAAATGGCGCATCATAGAAGTAACCGACGAGCGAGCCCTCGCTGTCAGCCGGGCGCTGATTTTCTCTTCGGCCGCCATTTGTATCGTTTCCTTTTTCCAGACGCTGGCCGGTCAAATGAACTACGACACCTCCATCGTCTATTCGCTCAAAGTCTTCGCCAACGCCGTCAAGGCCTTCTGCGTCATACTGGTTGCCCGCAAAGCCCTTTATGACAACAAAAACCTCTCTGACGAGGAAATCAACGACGATTCGCAGATTACCGAACTCAGCACCTCTTCCAAAATCAGCCTGCTGATCAGTTTTGCCATGACCGCAGCCTTTTTGTTCTCTCTGTTTGGCTACATTCGCCTCTCGGAATACCTGATCAACCGCACCATCATATCCGCCGTTGCCGTCGGTATTCTCTACATTGCCGACAAGTTGATCCGCGGCTTGTTTCACCGGATCTTGCTGTTGCGCTTCTGGGTTCGCACTTTTCGCATCAACCGCCGCATTCTGGTCAAAACCGAATTTTGGTTCGGTCTGCTTCTCACCCCGGTGGTTTGGATTCTCGGCACTCTGAGCTTGCTGGCCGTTTGGGGCGTTTCCGTCGACTTGTTGCTCGCCCGGGTCAAAAACTTTCTGATCGGCTTCAACATCGGCGGCGTCCATATTTCCATCACCTCAATTCTGTTGGGACTGATCAGCTTTTTTGTCATGCTCTCCTTCTTTAAAATGCTCAAAAACAGCTTTATCAACGGCAATTTGAGCAAAATCGAGATGAACGACGGCGTTCGCAATTCGGTCGTATCCTCAATCGGTTTTCTCGGCTTCATCGTTTCGGGCGTTTTGGCCATTGCCGTCATGGGCGGCAGCCTGAGCAGCATTGCCATCATCGCCGGCGCATTGTCTTTCGGGGTTGGTCTTGGGTTGCAAAGCATGATCAGCAACCTGGCCGCCGGCATGACCATCTTATGGGAACGTCCCCTCAAAATCGGCGATTGGGTCGTCATCAACGGCCAGGAAGGCATTGTCAAACAAATCAACATGCGCTCGACGGAAATCGAAAGTTGGGACAAATCCACCATCATCATTCCCAACTCCGACATTCTGACCAAAAGCCTGATCAACTACACTTACTCGGGACGCTTTGGTCGCGTCGCCGTCAGTGTCAACGCGGACTACGGCAGCGACATCGTCCTGGTCAGGCACACCTTGCTGGAAATCGCCGCATCCAACGGCGACGTCCTCTCGTCCCCCGCTCCTTCTGTTTCCTTCAACATTCTCAGCGACGGCAACCTCGAATTTCAGCTTTATTGTTTTACGGCCAATGTTTTCAACCGTTCGGCCATTGCTAACGACTTACGGGAAAAAATCGTCAACCGCTTTCGCGAGCAGAAGATCAACATTCCTTCCCCGCAGCGCATATTCTGCCTTGAAACAAAAAAAACGCCGCCCGCAAAAAAACCTCTCCCCTGCCGGGAAAAAGTCATAAAGGCCTAAAAAGCCTATTCTTCCGGCTGCTTTTTGCCGGTCCCGAACAAACGCTCCCTTTCCGCCGCCAAACACTTGTTGCGTTTAAAAACGTCAATGCTGCCGTTGGCCACGGCTTCGGTATAATAGGCGATTTTATAGTTGATTTTTTCCATATACTGTTGCAGTTGCGCCATTTGCTCTTCCACCTTGGCTTTCTGACGCTTAAACATCTCCAGCCGTGCGCCAAGGGTCTCATCTCCCTGTCGACACCAATCGATATACTGGCGAATGTCCTTCAACTGCATGCCCGTACCTTTCAGACATTCGATAATAACCAACCAATCAATATCCTCGTCGGAAAAAACTCGCAATCCTGAACTGCTCTTCCGCACAAATGGCAGCAGCCCCTCTTTTTCATAATAACGCAAAGTATGAGGCGTCAGCCCCATTTTTTGTGCAACTTGTCCGATTGAATATCCCATTTTGACCTCCTGTTTGCTTCAAATTGCCGCATTTCTTCCCCTTTGTCAACCCAATACTAAACTTAGAGTCACCTCTAATATGAATTTTTTTACTTTTGTCATAAATAATTTTTCATTAGCAAAGTCTAAAAAAATTATTGACTTAGAGTTATCTCTAAAGATTATGCTGAAAACGGAATCACAATTTTGCCAATCCTTTTATCAGACGAACAAGGAGAAATACATGAAGCATCATTTGATCAAACCACTGGTCTTGGCAACCGCTCTATTGATTTTAACCAACTCATCAAAGGCACAGGAAATGAAAAAAGCATCTATAGACACTATTTTCGCCCAAGGCGACCCCAATCCTTACGGCCGTTTTTTCACCGGTCAAACCTACCTGACAATGCTCAGTCCCAAAGACGACATTTTTAACGCACCGATCGGCAACGTCACTTTTGAACCCGGTGCCCGCACCAATTGGCATAAACACAGTGGTGGCCAAATTTTGTTGGTTTTAAACGGCGAAGGCCGTTATCAGGAACGAGGCAAGGACAAGAAAGTCCTACACAAAGGCGATGTTGTCCGCATTGCGCCGAACGTCGAACATTGGCACGGTGCGGCCCCGGACAGCTGGATGACGCATATTTCGCTGGAAACCAATGCCCAAGACAACCAAACGACCTGGCTGGAACCGGTTACCGCACAAGAATATGAAGGGAAATAAAGCATTATGAGCAAAAAAGTTTTGATTTTATCCGCCAGCCCTCGCCAAGGCGGCAATTCTGACACCCTCTGCGACGAATTCAAACGCGGCGCGGAAGAAGCCGGACATCAAGTTGAAAAAATTTTCGTCAGCCGCAAAAACATCAATTATTGCCGCGGCTGCGGCATCTGCAACACCACTCATCGTTGCGTGCAAAAAGACGACATGGCAGAAATTCTTGATAAAATGGTAACCGCCGACGTGATTGTCATGGCCACGCCGGTGTATTTTTATACCATGAACGCCCAAATGAAAACGCTCATTGACCGAACTGTTCCCCGTTATCAGGAAATCAGCGGCAAAGACTTCTATTTTATCGTCACTGCCGCAGACGACAACAAGGCCAATATGCAAAAGACCATTGAAGGCTTCCGCGGCTTTACTGCAGACTGCCTTGATGACGCCCGCGAAAAAGGCATCATTTACGGCACCGGCGCTTGGAACGTCGGCGACATTAAACCTCTGCCCGCCATGCGAGAAGCCTACCAAATGGGCAAAACGATTTAAATTGCAAAACCCCTCACAGTAATTAAACTGTGAGGGGCGTATTTTTACATCCTTTTCCATGGCTTGGAAAATTTTTCAGCCTTATGGAAAGTAGCTTTAGCAAGCCCCCCCTCTCTGAAAGACTGTCTCCATTTATTTCTGTCTTGTCTCCGTTTTAAAGAGGCAAAAGAACATACAGTCCATCCCGGCCTTCATCTGTTACCTTCTCGACAACAGGTATTTCAACAGCTTCAGATGACGTTAAGAAGCCTTGCCGGAAACCGAAGGTTTGTCAAACATTTGCTTGATTCCATCGATTGAACTGAGAATCCCCGTCGCCTCATAAGGCATGTAAACTACTTTGTTATTTTCACCTTCGGTAATGCTTTTCAGAGTTTCCAAATACTTCATGGCAATCAGATATTTATCCGGCTGACCGTTTTGGGCAATAGCCTCGCTGACCTCGCGAATGGCCGTCGCTTCGGCTTGAGCGGTTTTGATCCGCGCTTCGGCCTCACCTTCCGCTTTAAGGACGGAAGCTTTCTTCTCACCTTCGGCCTTGTTGATTTCAGCTTCTTTTTGCCCTTCGGCTTTCAAAATGGCCGACTTCTTCAAACCTTCCGCTTCCAAAATCGCTGCCCGACGTTCACGTTCGGCTTTCATCTGTTTTTCCATGGCTTGCTGAATATCTGACGGCGGAATAATATCCTGCAGCTCCACCCGATTGACTTTAACCCCCCATTTATTGGTCGCATCATCTAAAATTGCCCGCAGTTCATGATTGATTTTATCGCGAGAAACCAAGGTTTCGTCAAGGTCAATCGCTCCTACCAAGTTCCGCAGCGTCGTCTGCGTCAGCTTTTCAATCGCTTCCGGCAAATTCTGAATTTCATACACCGCACTCTGAGCGTTGACGATCTGAAAATACAGCAACGCATTGATACTGATGGTCACATTGTCTTTGGTAATCACGTTTTGGCGAGGAAAGTCATACATTGCCTCACGCAGGTCAATTTTTACTCTCTCTTTGACATAAGAATAACTGTCACCCTGCGGCTCTTTGACCGTCACTTTCCACATCATTTTCCGCGGCGCTTCCAAAATCGGAAAAATAAAATTAAGCCCCGGTCCGAGCTCACGCTCAAATTTGCCCAAACGCTCCACAATCATCGCTTCTGCCTGCTGAATAATCACAATTCCTTTCAGAAAATAAACGATTACCAGCGCCACAACAACCCACAAAACTTCCATTTTAACCGTCCTTTCTCACAATCATCGTTAAATCGTCGTTTTTTTCAATTATCACCGGCGTCCCAGCAACCAGAAAACTGCCATCGCTGCTTCGCGCTTTCCAACGCTCGTCAAAAACCCGGATAACCCCACCGTTAGCGTCAATGTCTTCGCTGACCACGGCTTTGACACCACGATAGCGTTCCATACCGATCGCCACCGGCACGGTCTTCTTCCGCATCAAAAACGGCCGCAACCCTACCCAAAAGACAAGAGCACCGGCCACCCAAACGCCCGTCAGCAAATACAAATTCGCCGTCCAAACCGAAACCACCGCCGTCAACAAGCAAGCCAATGCTAAGTTAAGGAAAAACATTGTCGGCGTCAGCATTTCCAGAATAATCAAAAAAACGCCGGCTGAAGCCAGAATCTGCCAATAGTCCCAATTCTCCATTTTTAATCTCCTCACCGTTGATAATTTCAATTTAACAGCATGAAAAAGGATGAAAACCTTTTTTCCTTTTTAATCCCCAATTTCCTCCTCATCCTCTCTTAAAAACAAAAGGCCTAACGGCAGCGGCATTGTCGAATCACCTCGGCCTGGCAGGCAAAACCGGCCTCTAAATCTCCGACCGTCCGACCCTTCTCGCAAACATTGACCGGACAACAATCCGTCAGCACATAATTAATCTGCGGCTTGCTGCAACTGCAAACGGCAAGCAGTAAGATCAAGCGCATAAATTTCCTGACACGTCTCATCCAATTTCTCCTGTTGTTGTTTTAACTTCTTTTGATAAGCGACAACTTCTTGGGTTTTGAGCATGATTTGCCGTCCCGCCTCCGCCATTTGGCGCTGATAGGCCGCCTCGCAGGAAGCACTGCCGGCCTCCATCCCCGAAGCATATCGTTCTTCCAAACAGCGGGAAAAATAATACAATCCCCACCAAAGCAACGCCAAACCACCCAAAAGCAACAATACTCCGTTCTTCATCTTTTCCTCCCTACCATAAAGCCCAACCGATGATCAGGCCCGAAAAAAACTCTCCCCAATTGCTGGGAGAAGAGAGGAAATGCGCCCGCGACGGAAATTCCACCCAATAGCAGGCCGCATAAACAAAGGGGATCATCAGAGCCGAAGCCACAAAATCGCCTCCGAGAAGCAGTCCGAGCGGCAAGGCGTAAATTCCGTAACGCAGCGTCATGCCCAAGAAGCAATACAAACGTCCGAACTCCTCCAGGCGCCATTTGTCCTTCAGCCAACTCATCAGAAAATAAAAAGCCGGACGCCGCCCGGCTGCCATCTGTTCTCGGATGTAATCCGGACTCTCCGTCCCCATCTTAAAATAAATGAAATGCCCGCCGCTCCAAAAGACGTACACCCAAATGCCAACCAACAGCGCCAAAGGCCAAGAACAAGCTTTGACCCAATATTCCCACACAAAAACCGCCGCCGTCAACAAGACAAACTGCACACCGCGTTCCTGCAAAAAACGCAGCGCCGCTTCATAGCCGCCGAACAATCGGCGCCATATTGCCATAAATATTCCCATTTTTACCTCCTGTCTTAAAAAAAAATCGGCCCGGAAAATCCGGGCCGTTCCATGAAAGAGAAAAACTATGATTAAACTAATTCAATTGAATGTTATCCTCAAAAAGATACACTTGTAGCAAGTGATGCTTTATCAATTAGCATTTAAAATTTATAATTGCAACATAAAAATAAAACTTATCAACAGGAGAGAAATCTCCGTTTAATGGGGATTTCCCTCCCGACAATTCTTCTAAGCCTTAATGCAAAGAATTTCATAATCCCCGTCGGCATTGGGCTCCACGCCGTGAATGTCATGGGTAAAGCCGGGGAATTTCTTGTCAAAGGCCTGCAAAGCTTTCAGATAGCCCAATAACGGACCGTCGTCCGGACCGGCATTTTCGCCCGGCATCATCAGGGGAATTCCGGGAGGATAAGGAACGACGCCGGTCGCCACCGTCCGTCCGGCAATTTGATCAAGCTTTAAGGGCTCAATCTCATCTTTCACCAATTTTTCATAGGCTTCCACCGGGCTCATGTCCGGTTGCGGCAACACGGCAAAAGCTTCGGATAAAGCCTTGGTCGTTCCCAGTTCCTTCATGCTTTGGAACATTTCGTCAGCCAAATCTTTCAGCCCCATGCCATGATAACGGCTTTCGTTTCCCTGCAGCAAGTCAGGCAAAACCCTTTCCAAAGACGTGTTTTGATCATAGTCTTTTTTGAACTCGAACAAGGCATTGAGCAGGGTTCCCCACTTTCCTTTCGTCACCCCGAGGGAGAACAGGAACAAAATGGTAAAGTCCGTTGTTTTTTCCACAACAATTCCCTTATGATCCAAATAAGCCGTCAACACGGAAGCCGGAATCCCCCAATCGGAAAGGCTACCGTTTGCCTCAACACCGGGCGTCACCACCGAAACCTTGATCGGATCCAGCATGCAGTAACCGTCTTCAATATTGCCGAAACCATGCCAAACGTCATTGGGACGCAAGATCCAACATTGCGGATCCATTGCCAAACGATCTTCGTCCGTCATGTAAAACGGCATCTTTTTCCCTTGGTCATCAAGCACGTAATCCGGTTGCCAGACGTTGAAGAACCAATCGTTTTTCTCCTGATATTCGGCTTTCAACCGCGCCACTGTCTTGCGGAAAGAGACGGCTTCTCTAATCGAATCTTCGGTCAAAGCCTTGCCTTTGGCACCATCCATCATCGCCGCGCTGATGTCATTGGAAGCAATAATCGGATAAAACGGTGACGTCGACGCATGCATCATGAAAGATTCGTTAAACCGTTTGTGGTCGACCGGTTTTCTGCCCTCGCGAATATGAATCATCGACGCCTGGGAAAAAGCGGCCAACAGCTTATGCGTCGACTGCGTGGCAAAAACCGTCGGATCGTTCTTGTCATATTTTTTCGGATCCCCGCTCATCGCGTAACGATCTTCATACATCGGATTAAATCGGGCATAGCCGTACCAAGCTTCGTCAAAATGCAAACGATCCGAACTTTCGCCCAAAAGCTCTTTGACCCGTTTGACGTTATAACACAAGCCATCGTAAGTCGAATTGGTCACAATGGCATGGATCGGCGTCGGATCAATTCCCTCTTTCACCAAAGGATTATCCTTAACGGCCTTAGCCACCGCCTCTTTGGTCATCTTGTCCGGCAAAATCGGTCCGATAATGCCGTATTGGTTCCGCGTCGGCACCAAATATGTCGGAATGGCACCGGACATCGTAATGCCGTGTTCAACGGACTTATGGCAGTTGCGATCGCATAAAGCCACCTGATTGCGGGTCACGCTGGCCATCAAAATGACACGATTGGAAGTCGAGGACCCGTTGGTCACCGTATAGCTGCGGTCCGCACCGAAAACCCGCGCAATATATTTTTCGCTTTCACCGATCGGCCCCGAATGATCCAGCAGTGATCCCAGTTCGCCGACGGAAATCGACAGATCGGAACGAAAAACCGGCTCTTTGAAAAAGTTAAAAAAGGCGCGTCCCACCGGAGACTTCAAAAAAGCCGTTCCGCCGGTATGCCCCGGCGTATGCCAAGAATATTCATGAACATTTGAAAAAGCGGCCAAAGCCCGAAACATCGGCGGCAAAATATAGTCGCGATACTGCTCGGTCGCCGCCACGATGCGACCGGTAATGAAATCTGTCGTGTCTTCCAAAATCCAGATAAAATCATTGACCTTGTCAAGAATATCCGTCGGAATCTCCGAAGCGCTCGTCCGGCTTGCCATCAGAAAAACCGGAATATCCTGGTTGCGCTCACGCAGGCTGACGAGAATCTTTCCGGCATTGGCACAGCAAATGTTCTTTTTCTCGTCAATCTTAAGCAACACGCATTGAATGGTCGGATCCGAACAGACAATGGCCAAGGCATCTTCCGTCGATTCGGAAACCACAACTCTGGCCTCCTGAGCTTCCAAATCTTGCTTCAGCCCGCGAATGGCCCGTGACGCCGCGTTGTTGTCGTTGATGCCGTCATAAATCATCAACACTTTTATTTGAAACGGATTATTGTTGTCGCTCATCGCTCCTCCTTGTTAATTGTTGGGTAAAACGCTGGTTGCCGCGCTTTCATCCTGAATAAGGCTGTTCAAAGTTTTGCTGCGGTATTTGTCAATGGAGACAAAGAACATCAAAACCAAAGCCCCGATCGTTACCAGTAAAGTCAAATAACGCACCCAGGAAGGCACGCAGCCGCCCGGTTTGATGTGCTGTTCCTTCATGTCAAGTTTACGATTCACCGACAATTCGTAGAAAATAATCGTCGAAACCATGAACATCAGAGCCCAACGCGTCTGAGCCGGATCAGAACCGATCATCGCCGTCAGCGAATAAATGGCCGCAACCAACCCGACAAGGGTATAAAACAGTCCTTCTTTGTCGCTCATCTTGTTGCGACCGAGAATTTTAATCGCCACCGAAGAATAAATATAAGGCAATAAAGTCATGATCACGGCAATGGAAGCGATTTTTCCGAATTGTTCCGAAGCCGTCGGCGACATGGTTGCCAAAACCTGCAGCGTCATAATCCCCGCCACGATAGCCAAACCCGCGGCCGGAACGCCCCGGCGATTCACCCGGGCAAAAACGTTGCCGAACAAACCGTCGTCAGCCGCCGCTTTTGCCGTCTGCCCGACCAACAAGGTCCACCCGGCCAAAGAGCCCAAACAGCCGACGGCCGCGCACAAAGCCACAATCTTTCCTGCCGTGCTGCCCAAAGCCACGCTCACCGCCTCCGAAAACGGCGCGGAAGAGGCAATAAGCTCTTGACTCGGAATAATGCCCATAATCGCCGAAGAACTAAGAATATAGCAGACCGCCGCCATCAAAACACCGACCACCGTGGCAATCGGCACGTTCTTTTTTGGATTTTTCACCACCGCGGTGGAAACCGAAGCGCTTTCCACACCGATAAACGCCCATAAAGTAAAATTCAAAGTCATTCCCACTGCACTGATGTCGCTTTCACCTGAAACATTCCACCCGGCCATGTAAGTATCGGCGCTAAACCAAAACCAGCCAAAAATTGCCACGCCGATGATCGGAAACAGCGCCACCGTTGTGGTAATCCCCTGCATTCTGCCAACCAGCCTTGGTCCCAAAATATTGGCATAAGTAAAAAACCATATAACCGAAATCTGCGCCAGAGCCATGACCAAAGGATCCTTCAAAGCCGGGAAAAACGGCGTCAAATACCCCAATCCGGCCACTGCCAAGCCAACGTTTCCCACCACATTGGCCAACCAATAGACCAAATTGGTCTGATACCCCATATAATCGCCGAAAGCCTTATGCGCATAAGCATAGGGTCCGCCAGCCGCCGTGTCGATGTCCGACAATTTGGCAAAAGTCAGCCCCAAGGCAATCGCTCCGACAATCGTAATCAGCCAGCCGATAACCGCAATACTACCGATTGCCGCCAGATTGGCCGGCAGCATAAACACGCCGGACCCCATCATGTTTCCCGCAACCATCAACGTGGCGGGAACCAAACCGATTTTATTAGCCTCGCTTACCATAACAGATCTCCTCTCCCTAAAGCGTTGGTCTATATATAACCAGCCTTGCCGCAAATAAAACTCCCCAAAAGTTTATTTTTAAACATTTTGAGCATTGACAAAGTTTTTCCTTTCCCCCTATGATGACCTGTAACTTCAGCAAAGGAGCAAACATGAACAAAATCACCGCATACATTTCTTCGGGCAAAGGAATAGGCTTCAGCCTCCTTTTTGTCCTGGCACTGGTCTTTTCGCTGTTGTCGGCCTGGCAAATCCGCAGTTACGGCGTCATGCTGACTCCCTATATGCAAAACATCGCCGATCAGATCCTCCCCTTAAAAATCGAAAACAACAAAATCACTTATCCTGCGGATACCGTAAAAAGCGTCCGCTTTGAAATGGGAAACCTGCCGGGGCTGCCGCAGCCGGTTTTCATCCTTAATACCAAAATTGACGAGCTGAACATCGCTGATGCCGTTGACGGTTTTTACCTCACCCGCAGCAAATTTTACATTGTCCAACAGGGAAAAACCGAAATCTATCCCTTAACGGTCGGCGACGCTTATTTCCCCCGTGACAACTACCGCGACATGTTCAATGGCCTGATGACGCGCGTTGCCATTGTTAGTGCCGTTATTTTGCTGTTTTTTTCCTTCGCCTTCTTTGCGTTGCTGACGGCTCTCGGCGCACTGTTGGCCCGAGGTCTCAACCGATTGCTGAAAAAACAGGCAGACTTTCCGCTGTTGATGCGTTGTGCCTCTCTCTGCCTGGGCGCAAGCCTGCTGCTGTTCTGGCTGATCTCGAGTTTCGGGGGTGCCGTCTCCGCTCTCGGATTCATGATATTCTTCCTTTTGTTGAATATCCTGCTTTCCCTGCAGTTGGTTAAAAAAGCATAATCAAAAACGCCGGTTTTAAAACCGGCGTTTTTTTCAAGACGACTTAAGCCTCCGGCAGATTGCGCCGCCATCCAGAATATTCGGCAATCTCCCAAACGCCATATAAAACCAGATAGGCCCCCATCAAAGCCGTAATGGTGATCGTACCGATGGCCGGATAAGCCAGAATCAGGAATCCGAAAATCACGCCGATTACCCCGGCCGTCATCAGGCTCGCCCAGGGAAAACCGCCGTTACGGTACTGAAAAGCCGTCACCATTTGAATAACGCCGACCGCCAAACACCACAAAGCGAAAATAATCGGCATTGACGCGGCCGAAACACCGAGGTTGCTAACAAAGATAATGCCGACGAAAATGTCAAGAACGCCGACCAGCATGTCCCACCCCGAATTCAGCGTCAAAGAAGCCGTAAAATACCCGGCGCCGATCACAATGAACACAATACCCAAATACAAAGCCAGGGCCACCAGAGTGACGACCGGATTAAACCATACGTAAATTCCCAAAACCGCCATCAAAATGCCAGCCAGCAAATGCCAAAAATTGCTGCGCTGCAGCGGCGGATTGTTCGTCTTAACCATCTTATTTATCTCCTTTTGTTGTAGAAATTACGTCTTATATTTAATCATGATTGTTTCTTTTCCAATTGCCGTCACAAAAAAATCCCCGGTTTATCCGGGGATTTATCTTATTTGTCGGCAGCCGGCTTGGGCATTTCACCGCGACGATGCATCCGATCCCTGCGATGATGTTTCATCCGGTCTTTCATGTCGCTAAACTTCTTCTGCTGCTCCGGCGTCAGGATTTTTTCAAACTCCTTCATATTTTCCTCACGCACCTTGTCCATTTTTTCGCGCACGCCGCGCATTTCGTCAAACAAGGGTTTGATCTTCTCCCGCCCCTGTTCTTGAATCTTTTTGGCTTCGGCTTTTTGTTCTTCGCTCAGGCCCAAATCCTCAGCCATTCTCTCAGACATTCCCGGCATGCGTAGATCTTTGTGCGGCGGCATTGGACGTGCATGGTCCGGCGCCGGCATATGCATTTCGCCGTGCGGCGGCGGAGGCGGCGGCAACTCGCCCTGATCCTGAGCCATGGTCAAAGTCGCCCCCAACACCAGCGCTGTTGCGCTGACAAAGGCTAACAAATATTTGTTCTTCATCGTTTATTCTCCTTTTAAATAATGCAATTTTCGACTTAAGATCTGCCGCGCCTTAAACAAGCGTGACTTTACGGTTCCGACCGGAACTCCGGTCTTTTTGGCAATCTGCTCATAACTCATTTCTTCAAACTCGAACAACACCACAACCTTGCGCATCGGCACCGGCAGGCTGTTCACCGCCTCAAGAATAAGTTTCTGACGCATCTTACCATCAAGAATTTCTTCCTGGCTCCGCCCCATGGCCCATTCTTCGGCCACAAGCTCTTCGTCGCCGATTTTCGCGGCTTCCTGCCGATATTGTCGAGACTTGAAATAGTCGCGACAGACATTGGCCGTCACGGCGCCGATCCATTGGCTGAATTTGCCGACTTCCTTATAAGAAGGGAAATACCGCCAGATCTTGATATAAACTTCCTGTTCCAGATCTTCATTATAAGAACCGCTCAGTTTTTTGATAATCGCCCTGATTCGGCCCTTGTTTTCACAGATAACGTCTTTCATCAACCCACCGTCAGCAAACCGTATTCATCCACCGGCAACCCCAAATCCGCAACCGCCGATCCTTCCATCATGGCATAGACCTGGTCGGGATCCGCCAACTCATAACTGTAAACGGCAACCGGCCCCGCCGAAGGATAGAACAGGCTAATTCCCAGAAAAACGGCCAAAACGGCCAAACCCGAACGGATTTGCGTCTGCCGCCGTTTACGGGCGAAATACAACGGCTTAGCCTCTCGTATAAGTTTTGAAATATCATCCATTTTTTTCTCCTTACACAGGCTAAAACGACTCATGGCATTGTAAAGTTCATTTTTTTTATAAAAAATTTTTCACCGGCTAAAAAACGTCAAAAGTTCAAAATCTTGCCAACTTTGTTGCAATCTCCCGCGCCAACTGTGACACCAGAGCGCTTTCCGCCTGCACCAAAGCGTCATAGTCCTGACCGGCCGGACGCTGCAGTTTGACCCGCTGTCGCAGTAACATTTTGTTGTCTTTGTTAAACGCCGACCACCAGGCGTCCAACACGGCTTCTCCGCCCAAACGGCCGTCCAGCTGATTCAGCTCGACAAAAACCGCATAGTCAAAATTCTCCCGACCATAATTTTTGGACTTTACCACCGCCCGCGGCAAAGCGTCTCCGATATCGTCGGCCAAAGCCCTTTGCAACATAACCGACAAAGGTTCGCTCCACCGATTAATTTCCGAAACGTTGAGCTCAACCCCGCTGTCTTTCAGGGTCACCAGCTGCGGCCGATCAAGATAAGCCGGCACCTTCACCTCCTCGATCCCGACCGAAAAACGGGCTTTTTCACTAATGGCCGCCCCGTCATTTTCAGAACGAATACTGTAAAACTTTGAAGGCTTTGACGTCCCCGACAAACAGCCGGTTAACAAAAAGACCAAAACTCCCACAACTGCTTTTTTCATCTAATACCCCCTTTTTCCTTTTAACAACGCTTCCGGATGCCGCTCAAGATAATCCGTCAGATTACGCATCGACTTGGCCGCCTCGCTGACATTATTGATGGCTCTGTTCAAATTGACCGCCAAATCGCCCGAAGCGCTTGAATTAGCCTTCATAATTTTGTTGGTATTGGCAACAATCTCCCTTATCTGCGGCATTTCCTTGTTCAACGAATCAAAAAACTGGTTAAACTTCTCCACGCTCTGTCGAATGGGCAGATCTTGCATACCTTTGGAAATTTCACCCAACGGCGACAATACCGTCGGAATCTCCAAAACGCCGGGGACATTTTCCCGGTTTCGCAACACAATTTTCGTATCCGGCAACAACTCCAGTTCAATCATCAACTGGCCGGTCAGATAACTCTGCGTCGTTAACCTCGCTCGCAAGCCCCGCCCGATCAAAGCGTCAAGCACTTCCCTTTTGTCCTCATCCGTCTGCCGGGAATTGATTCCCTGGCTCATTTTGGCATAAACGGGAATGCTGAAATTCAGATCATGAGCGTCGGCAATCAGGTCGATTTTGGCCACTTTGCCAATCTCCACCCCTTTAAATACCACCGACGAACCGACATTCAAGCCGTTGATCGATTCTTCAAAATACATCACCACCATATTACCGGTTTCGGGAAACAGCTTGTCCTTGAGATAAATGCCCAGCACTGCTGCCAAAAAACCGAGGCCACAGACCATAAACAGGCCGATCATTTTTTTATTAGGTTCTTTACGCATGCTTCTTTTCCCCTCTGGTTAAAAACGTCAATACCGTCTCGTTCGGCGGATTTTTCAACAGTTCTTTCGGATTTCCGCGCCCGAGGATGCTCTTGGTTTCCGCATCAAGAAAAATCGAATTCGTCCCAATGGCGAAAATGGAGTTCAACTCGTGTGTCACCACCACAATGGTCGTCTTCAGACTTTGGTTAATATCAAGGATCAAATCGTCCAACAACTTTGAACTGATCGGATCAAGCCCCGCCGAAGGTTCGTCAAAATAAACGATCTCCGGATCTAAAGCCAAAGCCCGTGCCAAACCGGCCCTTTTCTTCATGCCGCCGGAAATCTCCGACGGATAAAAGTCCTCAAACCCGCTCAAACCGACCAAAGCCAACTTCAAAGATACCAATTCCTCGATCAGCTGCGGAGAATAATCCGTATACTGTTGTAACGGCAATGCGACGTTTTCTCCCAGCGTCATGGAACTGAACAAAGCACCGCTCTGATACAAAATCCCCGCCTTCTGCATGATTTTCTTTTGTTCCTCGGGTCCGGCGCGGGTAAAATTCTCCCCGCCGATGATCACTTCGCCGCTCTGAGGCGGCATTAAACCGGTCAAGACCCGCAACAGGCTGCTCTTTCCGCCGCCACTGGCTCCCATGATGATGAAGATATCCCCTTTGTTCACTTCAAAGCTGATATCCTTCATCAAGACATAATCGCCGTAACCGACGGTCAAATTGCGGACAACGATTTGAGCCTCTTCCTTGTTCATATTCCCAGCACCTCAAAAATCCAGGTAATGATCCCGGTAATGACAATCATCCACACGATTGCCGAAACCACCGCCTGCGTCGTCGCCTTGCCGACACTGTCGGCATTGCGCCCGGCATTGGCGCCGTAATAGCAACCGCAAAGGGCAATGATGATCCCAAAAACCAATCCGTGAAACAAGCCGACCCAGAAATTGGTCAGATTCAAGGCTTCAAAAGTATATTTCCAATATTCCGGCAACGGAATGTCAAGCAGTACCACGCCGACAGTCGCGCCGCCGATGATTCCGGTCACATCCGCCAAAATTGTCAACAAAGGCATCGTCAACGTCAGAGCGATAATCCGCGGCAATACCAAAAAATCGCTGACCGGAATTCCCATCGTCTTCAAAGCGTCGATTTCTTCGTTCACTTGCATGGTACCGATCGTCGCCGCATAAGAGGCCCCGGTACGGCCGGCCATGATAATTCCCACCATGATAGCCCCCATAATCCGCGTCATCCCGATGGCCACCAAGCTGGCGACATAAATCTGCGCACCGAAGGTCTTCAGCTGAATGGCGCCGACAAAAGCCAAAATCAAACCAACCATAAAACTCACCAATGATACGATGCCCACCGCCTTATAGCTGCACCCTTCCAAGGCAAACAAAAAGTCAACCCGGCGCATGACGGCCGCCCCGCCGACCAGCCGGCGCAAAGAACTGAGACAGGTATGAATGAAAACAGATCCCTTTTTGATTCCCGCCCAGATTTCCAAAACCCAGGCGCCGAGGCGCTCCAATCTGCTCAGCCGCATACTTTTCGGTTGTTCGGGCCGCCGGTCGACCTTTAACGCCAATTCCAGCAGACGCTGCAAATTGTCCGGAAGATTTTCTAAACGAGCCTTTATTTGCCGCTGCCGACATATTTTCAACAACGGATACAAAAAGGCCAACAAGGCGGAATCCCATTCCTTCAAAGCGGCTCCGTCAATCGCCACTTCTTTGAACTGCGGCAGAGACGCGGCATACAAAAGTTTGCGCACCGCCTCCGGATTGTCAAACCCGCGGTAATCCCCCTTTAATTCCAGGTGAATTTGCGAAGCGGAAGTCTGATAATCCAAATTCATAGCGGTTTTTCCTCACATATTTGCATTTAAATTATTTCTTTATGCGCAAAAGTCAACCAAAATAACCTTCAAACAGGTTTGTAAAAAATAACCTTTGTTTAACCTTATTCCGCTTTGCTGTTGAATTGACGAGAAATTATTTCCTCAATGAATATTTAAGAAAATCAATTTTCCTTTCCATTCATCAGATTTTTGATATAATCAAGCACTAACCGGTTACGCGGCATATCCTTGCCATCTTTGTGAGCAAAGAGATAAAGCGTAATGTCAAAATCAAGCTTCAGATTTTTGAGGTGAAGCAGATTGGCATCGCCGTAAGACAGCGGACAAAGCCCCACGCCCAATCCCGCTCGCAAAACCGAACGCAGAGAAAAAACCGACGACGTCTTATAAACGACATGCTTGGCACAGGCAAAAACTTCCCTGACTTTCGGATTTTTAATCACATTGCTTTCCTTAAAACAGATCCTGTGGTTCTCCATGAGATCCTCGACGTTTCTCGGCCTACCGAAGACCTCAATATAACGGCGGGAAGCAAAAAAGCCGCAACGGATCGGTTTTTCGGCAATCACCACCGCATCGGGATGCGACGGCGGAGCAAAATCCAAACAAATGTCGGCTTCCATCACGCCCATATCCGGCACAACATTGCTGACCATGTTTTCAAAACTGATTTCGGGATAGCGCGTCAAAAATTCAAACACTCCTTTGGCTCCTAGATAATCCGCAGCCGTATCGGGCATCGCCAGACGCACCGTTCCTTTATAAGATGCCGCCCGCTCGCCGTAATCTCCGAGACTGCGCAAAACCCGGACAATATCCTCCGAAATATCCAAAATTTTTTTACCTTCCGGCGTTATGGCCGTTCCCCTACCGTTACTGAGAAGAAAACGGGTTTTCATTTCGCTTTCAAATTCGGAAACATATTTGTTGATGGTATCGACAGAAGTCCCGAGCCTTTCGGCCACCTCTCTTTTGCTTTTACTTTTGGAAATGGCATAAATATAGAGCAGACTTTCCAGACAGGCTATTTCCTTTTTCGTAATCATTCAAACCTCCGTTACCCAACAATTAATTGTTGATATTATAGAAAAATATATCTTAAAAAATCATCAACAAACTTACTTTAAAGATCGGAGATTAAGAACACGGTCGCCCTGACGGATAAAATCCTCCGTCTCTTCGCGCACATAGCGTTTATAATCCGGTTCCGGAGAAGAAGACAAAGCCCACATCTTGTCCAAAGGCCGTTTCCGCACTTCCTTAAAATTGAGCATCTCGCTCAAAACGACGGCCTTGTTTCCTTCCAAAACCTTATAATTGCGAGCCAAATAAGCATATTTGGGCTCATGATAATTGACGGATTTGAACTCCAGCAGACCGCTTGCCATCTGCTCGGCAAAATTCTGCGCCACGCTTTCAGCGGTCATTCGTTCCAACTTGCGGCAAATGAAACTCCTGCAACCCGGATGCAGATAATAAACGACCACCCGACGATCCTTCAGTTCCGCCGGGTCTTCGTCTTTAGATTCTGCCGCCGCACTCCCGACTGCCAGAAAAAACAGTAATGTCAGCATCCATGTCTTCATACCCATACTGTAACGCCAAATTATTAGCATATTGTAAAGAAAAGCAGTTTCTGTGCAAGAAACTGCTTTCCCATCGCAAAATAGTTCCCAAACCTATTTGCCGTAATAAGCGTTCAGATACATTTGCTTAATTTCGTTGATTAACGGATAACGAGGATTGGCACCGGTACACTGGTCGTCGAAGGCCAGTTCCGCCAAATGGTCCAAATTGTCGAGAAAAACCTTCTCATCAACACCGAAAGCCTTGATCGATAACGGAATACCGATGTCTTTTTTCAGCCGTTCAATGGCAGCGATCAGCTTCTCCACCTTCTCGTCTTCCGTTTTTCCGCCCAGGTTCAAAGCATCGGCCACTTGAGCATAACGGGTCTTTCCTTTGGGATATTGATATTGCGAGAAAGTCCCCTGCTTGGTCGGACGATCGCTGGCATTAAAGCGGATCACCTCGTTGATCAGCATGGCATTGGCCACGCCGTGCGGCACATTGTAGGCAGATCCGAGTTTATGCGCCATCGAATGGCAAACGCCGAGAAAAGCCTGAGAGAAGGCCATGCCGGCCATTGTTGCAGCATAATGCATATTTTCGCGGGCCTGCGGATTGTTCTGCCCGTCGTTAACGGACTTTGCCAAATTGTCAAAAATCATTTTGGCGGCCTCCAAGGCGATACCGTCGGTAAACGGCGTTGCCATAATCGAAGCATAAGCCTCCAACGCATGGGTCAAAGCGTCGATACCCGACGCGGCGGCCAACCCTCTCGGCATGGTTAAGACCAAATCCGGATCGACAATGGCCATGTTCGGCGTCAACACATAGTCGGTAATCGGATATTTGATATGCGTTTCAGAATCGGTAATCACCGCAAAAGGCGTCACTTCCGATCCCGTTCCCGAAGTAGTCGGGATCGTCACCAGCATAGCCTTCTGCCCCAAATCGGGAAAAGTGCAGACTCTTTTGCGAATATCCATAAAGCGCATGGCCAAATCCTCAAACTTGACTTCCGGATGCTCATACATCAGCCATACGATTTTGGCCGCATCCATCGGCGAACCGCCGCCCAGAGCGATAATCACGTCGGGCTCGAGATTTCGGACGATCTTCAGGGCATTGTGGATCGTCTCGGTATCAGGATCCGGATTAACGTTGGAGAAAATCTGGTAAGAAATGTCCAACTCTTCCAACACGCTGGTGATTTTATCGGTATAGCCCAAGCCAAACAACGGCTTGTCGGTAATGATGAAGGCCTTTTTCTTGCCTTTGAGTTCGCGCAGGGCAAAACCCGTCGCCCCCTGTTTGAAGTAGATTTTCGGGGGAACTCTGAACCACAGCATGTTTTCGCGTCGCGCCGCCACGTTTTTAATATTCACCAAATGTTTTACTCCCACGTTTTCACTGGCCGCATTGCCGCCCCAGGAACCGCATCCCAAAGTCAGCGACGGATCCAGCCGGAAATTGTACAAATCACCGATACCGCCTTGCGAAGCCGGCGTATTGATCAAAATACGCCCCGTGTCCAGCATGTCGCTGAAATGAGCGATTCTGTCGGCATTATGCTTGGCCGTATACAAAACGGACGTATGCCCTCGACCGGCAAAATGAATCAACTCTGCCGCGTGAGAAACCGCCGTTTCAAAATCATCAACCTTATACATGGCCAAAACCGGCGACAATTTCTCATAAGAGAACGGCTCCTCCGGCCCGATCTTTTCCACTTCGCCGATGAGGATCTTCGTCTCTTCGGGCACTTTCACGCCGGCCAGTTCGGCAATTTTCGCCGCCGGTTGTCCGACGATGGCGGCATTGAGTTTTCCGTCCTGAATAAGGGTTTTGGCCACCTTTTCCCGTTCTTTTTTGTTAAGGATGTAGGCGCCGCGATATTCAAACTCTTTTTTTACCTCGTCATAAACGTCCTTATGCACCACCACCGATTGCTCGGAAGCGCAGATCATGCCGTTGTCGAAGGTCTTGCTCATTAAAACGGAACTCACCGCCGTTTTGATGTCTGCCGTCTCGTCAATCACCGCCGGCGTATTTCCGGCGCCGACGCCAAGCGCCGGTTTTCCCGAGGAATAAGCAGCTTTAACCATTCCCGGACCGCCGGTAGCCAAAATCATGGCGATTCCTTCATGACTCATCAGGTGCTGCGTCAGGTCGATGGTCGGCTCCTCCACCCAGCCGATGATATTTTTGGGCGCACCGGCCTTAACCGCCGCCTCGTGCAACAATTTTGCCGCGGCGATTGTAGATTTTTTGGCCCGCGGATGCGGAGAAAAGATAATGCCGTTTCTTGTCTTCAGCGCGATCAGTGTCTTAAAGATCACCGTCGACGTCGGGTTTGTCGTGGGAATCACCCCGGCAATCACACCCAAAGGCTCGGCGATTTTAATCAAACCGTTGGTATCGTCGCGTTCGATCACGCCGCAAGTCTTGGCATTGCGATATTTATTATAGATTTCTTCCGCCGCAAAATGATTTTTAATCACCTTGTCTTCCACGATTCCCATACCGGTTTCTTCCACCGCCATTTTGGCCAGGGGGATGCGCGCATTATTTGCGGCCAGTGCCACAGCGGCAAAAATACGGTCAACCTGTTCCTGGTTAAAGGTAGACAACACCTCCTGCGCCGTTTTGACCCGATCGATAACGACGTTCAGATCCTCAATGCTGCGTGCGCCGTTTTCTTCCAGAGCATCACTTTCTTGGCAAACCTTAGACTTCATCTTGCCTTTTCTCCTCAAAAATAAATTTTTTTCAAAAAACTTCGCGGCATAATATAAAGAAAAAATCAAAAAGATTCGTTAACATTTGCAAAAAATAAACTTATCCACAGCTTCTCAAATGGCTTGACTTTAAAACCATTGCTTGATAAATACAAATTATCACTTGCTATAAGTGTATCTAAAATCCACCGGATCTCCGGTGGATTTTTTTGTTTTAAACTTCTGAGAAAGGATTATCCATGACCGTAAATACCAAAGAAAAATTCGGATTATTCAAACCGTCTGAAGAGCTGTTCCGCATACGCGACTGGCATTCAGATCCGGACAATGTCATTTTCAAAAACTTGCTTTCTAACGAAAACGTCACTTTTCCGAGACAAAACAAGGATAACATTATGCCCGCTCAAGAGGAAGAAGAGCCGGAAAAACTCTCAAACAAAGAAATAACGCCCGCTGCCGAAGCTGCAAAAGACGAAGAAGCACAAGCCGCTCCGGCAAAATCTCTTCCCAAGCCTGTGCCTGTTCCTCCGGCCAAACCGGCAGTGCCTTCTGCACCTGCAGCCATGCCTGTAGCGGAAACCAAGCCTAATGCGCCGCAAACGCCCAAAGCCATATCTGTACCCGGTGCCAAACCTGATATTTCCTCGGCTTCTGCCGCAGAGCAGGACAATAAAGGCTCCGTTTTGGATAAAATTATCCATTTCATCTCGGAAGCCGGATTCTCTCTTGACAAAGAGTCGGCGGAAAACGCCGCAACTTCCTCCCCGACAACCAAGGGCGTCAACACTGTCGAAGAGGCAAAAACGCCCGTCTTCTCCAACTCCCAAAACTCCGATGGCATGCTAACAAGACAACAACAGGCCTCAATGCCCACAACCACAAACCAAAAGCCGAATAACGAAAGCCCGCTTCGACAAAAACAGATAACCTCTCTGACCCAAACCTTCCCCGCCAGCGCTTTGCGGAATTTGGAAGATAATCTGACGTTAGAAGCAGGAATCGACTTGAAAAACTTGCCGAAAGACAGCTACCGCCTGACAGGGAAGACGACTTCCGCCACCGCCGCCAAAGGGAAAAAACTCCCCGAATATATTCAAAGAATCCTCGGCGATCCCCTCTCGGGAAGGACACGCCCTGAATCTTTGAAGAATATATCTAATAAAGATAAATCCACATTAGAGCGAATATCTTGGGAACAGTCCAAGCAGGCCCAACGAAACCATCCGAAAGCTCAACTGGTCAACGATATAATAGTTCGCAACAAAGGGGCAACAGAAGAGTTAGAAAAACCGACTTATCATCCTTATTTTGACAGCGAAGGTAACCTCACCGTCGGCACAGGCTGTCTGATCTCCAGTGAAAAAGAGTTCACTGACCTCAAGTTTTATGACCATGAAGGCAAGGAATTAAGTCTGGATGAAAAAAAGGCAAAATACCAAGACTTGATGGAAATAAAACAAGAGTTAGAAAAAGAAAAAGAAAAACGCATCCAACAAGGAATGTCTCCCCAAGAAGCCAAAAAGGTCTATAACATCAACGCCGATATATATGAAAGAGCAACCTATATGTACTTAGATGACAAGACCTCATACGAATTTTATTGTCAAAAAGCCTGGGAGAACATGACCCGCCACATAGACTATTTGGAAGAATTGGGCATTGATATCAACGAGCTTCCCCCAAAAGTGCAGGATGCCAACTTTGACATGGTCTTCAATATAGGCCCCACCAAATTCAAAGAACTCATAAGAGATAAAAACGGCAATCTGGTGAACGGCTGGAAAAAATATTTTGAAGCGCTCAAGAGAAAAGACTATGCCGCCATGGCGAAAGAATGCCATCGTCTCCAAGTACCAAAAGAGCGCAATGACCGCGTCTATAACCTCTTAATGGAGGCTGCAGCAGAAGAAGAGCAAAAGAAAAAAGTCTGATGAAGCTTGACATATTATTATTGGTTGTATTATTATGTGTATTATTTATTAAACAGAGGACTCAACGATGATCAAAAGCGGACTGGCACTACTGTTAATCAGCCTAACCATACAAACTGCCCAAGCAGAGGAAGTGGTAAAGTTCAAAAATCCGCTTTTTTACCAAACGCTCTATTATAACGAAAACCTCCGGGATCCCAAAGATATAACCCAATATCCCTATATTGACCTCAAACCGACTGCAACCGGCATGAAAATGAGGTATGCTTCCTGTACCTTAGTTGAAAATACCCCTTCTCACATGACCTTTAAATGCCAAATTCCATTCAATAAATACAACCAAGCATATGATCCCTTTTGGCTCAGTTTCTATTCCATCGGCAAAAACGACAAAGGATTCTGCCAAGTCGCCTCTTTAGCCAAATCAGACCTCGACAAAGCTCAGGTTTCTTATGTTTATGATACCGAAAGCACGGACTGCGGCGCAACCGAACCGGCCCCCAAAGTCCAACATACCTGGCTTCATGCCCCGGAAAAACCTTTCACCGAATTCAAAAACCCCATCTTTGGTCTCCCCTTAGATGCAGTATCAAACCATTTTGAGGAAGACTACAAACGCCTGCTGACCCCCAACACCGTAGGGGAAGAAAAATATTCCGAAAGTCATGAAGAATGTATTCTGATTAAAAACACCGATCAACACATTGCTTTTGAATGCGACGCACAAGATCCGGGATTAGAACTTGCACCAAAGAAAGTCTTTCACAGTTTTGAGGTAGCTGCTGATAAAACACTAGGTATTCTTAGCATTTATTCTTATCCTGAAATGTTTGAAACAGGTGCTCTTTGCAGAATCAACGAAAGAGGTCAAGAAGTCTCTCTAGAAGAGCTTGAAAGCTACCGCTACCCTCCTTCTTATAATGCTTTTGCAGTTAATGCTAAAAACTGCGATCCTTACGTCCCGCTCAAAGAAACGAGGAAAAACACCGTCGTCTCTGCCCAAAAGGACATCAAGTTTAAAAATCCGCTCTTTAACCAACCGCTGCTTTTCGACGGAGCTATCATCACCAACCCTATTTCCCTCAAAGCCAATGGTCTGTATTCCGTCATTACCCATATTCCCTGCCTCCTGCTGGAAGAAACACCTTCCCGTGTTTCTTACAAATGCCGACCGACTTCTTTTGAAGACGGCTCCCCAGAAGAGGATTATTATCCTCTCACCTTCTATTCCATCGGCAAAAATGACAAAGGATACTGCCAGATCGCCTCTTTGGCAACATCTCCCAAAGACAATGCCGTGGTCTCTCATGTTTATGACACAAAGAGCACGGACTGCGGTGCAACCGAACCGGCCCCAAAAGTCCAACACAAATGGCTTCATGCCCCGGAAAAGCCTTTTACCGAATTCAAAAATCCTATCTTTGCCCAACCTTTAAATGGCTCATTAGATTTTTATGAGTACAGTTACAGACGCTTGTTGAGCCCGATTTCCCATGGTTGGAAAAAAGAAGAATTTAAAGAAACAAAAGAATATCCCAACGAATTTGACACTTGTGTTTTAGTGAAGAATACAGACTCTGCCATTACTTTGGAATGTGACAAGCAACGACCACATCTGCTACAAGGACCAAGAAAAGAATTTCATTATTATGAAGTGAATCCCGAAGTCCAGGAAACAATCGTTGGCGATGCAACATTAAAAAGATGCGATTTTATTGAACATGGACCAGCCTCTTCTTTGGATGAGCTTCCCAAAACAGAAGCTCATGAATGGGCAATCCCAGCATCCAACTGCATTCCTTATGTACCGGAATAACTAAACAGAGGACTCAACGATGATCAAAAGCGGACTGGCACTACTGTTAATCAGCCTAACCATACAAACTGCTCAAGCAGAGGAAGTGGTAAAATTCAAAAATCCGCTTTTTTACCAAACGCTCTATTATAATGAAAACCTCCGGGATCCCATCGATATAACCCAATATCCCTATATTGACCTCAAACCGACTGCAACCGGCATGAAAATGAGGTATGCTTCCTGTACCTT